>JAYVRN010000681.1:0-13543 GCA_043776275.1 Myxococcales bacterium
GGCATCTTCGGGTTAGACATCGGTCTTGATCTCCTTGATCTGGGCGCCAAACGTCTGGAGGACGTGCTTGGTGATCGGGTGCTCGCGGGCCTCGGCCTCACGCTTGGTGCGCTCCACGCGCGAGCGATCCTGGGTGGTCTCGAGCACGCTACGCGCACCCGCCGCCGAGGACTCGGTGGCATCGAGCAGCTTCACGGTGACCTTGATCGACTTGAACTCTGGACCCAGCTCGCGGAGCAAGCCCTTCAGGTCTTCGAGGTTGTTGCCGTCGGCCGCCATCTCGCCCATCGCGTGGACGTCGATCGGGAAGCCGAGCTCGAGCGCATCCGCGGTCCACTTGAGGACACGGGCGTGCTGGAACGGACCCAGCAGCGAGAACTTCTTCCGCACCTCGAGCTGACCGAGCACGTCGTTCCACCCGCGCAGCGCATCGGCGCTGTTGGCGGGGACGGTGAGCACGACCTTGTCCTCCGTCGGTCCGGAGCCAGCGGCCACGGCAGCGACCGCCGGCACGGGGCCGGACGGCTGCATCGAGACCGGCGCGCTGTGATCCGAGGGCAGCCGCGAGCGATCGCTGTGCGTGGTGGCCATCGGGATCGGCGCGGAGGCCTCCGACGATGCAGCAGAGCTCGGAGCGGCCGACGCCCCGCGCGCGACCGGCGCAGAGGACGATGATCCTGACGACGATGATCCTACCGCGGCCGACGAGCCTGACGAGGCCGACGATCCTGACGAGGCCGACGATCCTCGGGACTGTGCGGCGACGTGCCCGGGCGCGGTCACGCGAGCGGGCCGTGCACCGCCACCACCGCCGCCGTCATCGCGGCGCGGTGCGCGCGCGCCCTTCCCGGCGAGGCGTGCTTCGAGATCGCCGAGACGATCGATCAGATCCCCGAGCGGCACCAGGGGCTCCACGGTGGCCACGTCGATCAGCGCGCAATCGAGGACGAGGCGCGGCTGCAGGGTCTTGCCGAGCTCGTCGCTACAGCGGAGCATGCGCTCGAACATCTGGGTCACGCGTGAGCGCTCGAGCGCGGCCGCCTCGCCGGCGAGCTCCGCACGCTCCTCGTCGGAGGCATCGATCAGCTCGGGCCGGTTCGGGGCGACCTGAAGCACCGAGAGGTCACGCAGGTACCGAACGATCGCGCGCGCGAGCTGGACCTCGTCGACCCCGCGATCGATCGCGGCCTCCACGGCACCGAGCGCCACGCCCGCGTCACCCTCGGCGAGGGCGCGAACCAACGTACGGGTCAGCGAGCGATCGGCGACGCCGAGGACCTCGGCGACATGCGCCTCCTTGATCGTCGCGTCACCGACGTACGAGATGATCTGGTCGGACAGCGACAGCGCATCGCGCACGCTGCCGCCGGACTCGCGCACGAGGAGGCTCACGGCGCCGGGCTCGATCTTGAGCTTCTCCGCCTTGAAGATCTGGGTCAGGTGCTGCGCGAGCCGCTGCGCGGGCACGAGCTTGAAGTCATAGCGCTGGCAGCGCGACAGGATCGTGTTCGGGAGCTTGTGCGGCTCCGTGGTGGCGAGCACGAAGGTGACGTGCGCCGGCGGCTCCTCGAGCGTCTTCAACAAGGCGTTGAACGCCTCGGTGGTGAGCATGTGGACTTCGTCGATGACGTAGACCTTCTTGCGCAGGATCGCCGGCTGGTAGCGCACCGCCTCGGTAAGCTCGCGGATCGCGTCGATGCCGCGGTTCGAGGCGCCGTCCATCTCCTGGTAGTCGACCGCGCTGCCGTTGCCGATCGACGTGCACGCGCTGCACACGCCACACGGCTCCGTGGCGCCCGAGCCCTCGCCCGTCGCCGCCGGCGCCATCTTCTCGCAGTTGAGCGCCTTGCCGATGATCCGGGCGACCGTGGTCTTGCCGCAGCCGCGCGGCCCCGTCATCAGGAACGCATGGTGGACGCGCCCACTCGCGAACGCGTTCGACAGCGTGCGAGTGACGTGCTCCTGGCCGACGACCTCGGAGAACGTCGACGGGCGGTATTTGCGTGCGAGGACGAGGTAAGACATGCGGCGAGGAACCAGCGGCACTATACCCGCGCCGTCCGACGCTACAACTGGATGCCCTCGCAGATCTGCTTGGCCTGGATCAGTACGCTGTCGCGGAGGTCTCCGAGTCCGGAGTCCTTGTAGAGCGAGCCGTAGCAGATGAGGCGCTTGCCTCCGTACTTGACCACGATCCGGAACGCCGCGTGGCCCGACGCATCGGTGCCCTCGAGGTACCAGGCCGCACCACTCTGCCGATCCGCACGCACGGTCAGCAGGACGGCATCGGCGAGGAACTTCTTGTACGCCTCACGCTCCGTCGGCGCCTTGGCGTCCTCGTAGCCGTAATTGAACTTGAACGTCGCGTTGGAGTTCTTCTCGAACAGCGAGAGCGAGCCGGCCTCGATGACATCGCGATCCCAGTTCGCCTGGAGCGTCAGCTTGATCGCCGCGAGCTCCGGCGTCATCACCGGCTTGGGCTTGGGTGGTGTCACGGCGCTGCCGGCACCACTCCCGCTCGCGACGGGTGCAGCGCTGCCGACTCCACTCCCGCTCGCGATCGGTGCCGCGCTGCCGCTTCCCGCCTTGGCTCCGCTCCCGCTCGCGAGCGGTGCCGCGCTGCCGCTGCCCATCTTGGCTCCGCTCCCACTCGTGGTGGGTGCTGCACTGCCGGATCCACTGCCTGCCTTGGCGCCGCTACCTGCGGCCATTGCGACCGCAGAGCCCGAACCGATCCCGTTCGCCGTCGAGGCGTCGGTGCCGGACGTAGAGCCCGCGCTACCCGCGGACCCGCTACCCCCGGTCGAGCCCGCGCTGGTCGCAGAGCCGCCGCTGGTCGCAGAGCCGCCGCTACGGGCGGTAGAGCCCGCGCTCCCCGCGGACGAGCCACCCGAGCCGAGCTCGGCCGAGAGGCTCGCACTGAATCCGCCGGCCGATCCCTTGGTGGGTCCGGCCGACGTCTCGAGGTCCGAGGTATCGGACGCATCGGACTTGCACCCCGCGTACGCGAGGAGTGCGCACGTGAAGACCGTACGAAGCATGCGCGTGAAGCATACCGAAAAAGCTGCGAGCGACGACTCGATCGAATCGTCGCTCGCAAGAAAGGTGGCCCCAGGCACCCGCTAATTCCGCTACCGTTGCTCCCTTCCGGGCCTGGCGGGGTTCACAGCTGTCACGTCACCCGGGACCATAAACTGGTGTCACGCTAGTGGTAAGGGCGGCTGCGGAGGGAGAGGGATTCGAACCCTCGGTACCTTTCAGTACACACGATTTCCAATCGTGCACCTTCGGCCACTCGGTCACCCCTCCAAAGGGGTTGCAGGTATTAGCGGAGGAGGAGGGATTTGAACCCCCGTTGCTTGCGCAAATCTGATTTCGAATCAGACACCATCGGCCACTCGGACACTCCTCCAGAACTACTCGCCGGGCTTTTGATACCCCGGCCCTCGTCGCAGCCTGGCGAAGAAGCCCTGCAGCTCCTTCGCACAGTCCGTTTCGAGAACTCCACCGCGAACCTCGACCCGATGGTTGAGGCGCGGATCTGAGACCAGCTGATACAGCGTCGTGACCGCCCCCGCTTTGGGATTGGTACAGCCGTATACGAGGCGCGCGACGCGAGCATTGACGATCGCTCCCGCGCACATCGGACATGGCTCCTGCGTGACATACAACGTCCCCTCGACTCGCCACTGTCCGAGACTCCGCGCTGCCTCTCGGAGCGCGACGATCTCAGCGTGAGCCGTGGGGTCCCCATCTAACTCGCGGCGATTGCGCCCGCGACCAACGATCGCGTCGTTCATCACCACGACCGATCCGACGGGCACATCACCCGCCTCACCGGCCGTTCGCGCCTCTTCCAGCGCGATCTCCATCCACCGTTCGTCGTCCATTGTTGCGGATCCGAGAGGGGTCGAACCTCTAACCCCCGGTTCCGTAGACCGGTGCTCTATCCATTGAGCTACGGATCCTTGTCGTAACTAGTCGCCTTCGAGTGGCGGAGAGGAAGGGATTCGAACCCTCGATACCAGTAAACCCAGTATGCCGGTTTAGCAAACCGGTGCCTTCAGCCACTCGGCCACCTCTCCAGGCAAGCCCCGGAAGAAATCGAACAAGAAACAGAACAGGAAATCGAACAAGAATCAAAAACGGATGTCGGGCTGGGACGCCGCACTCGGTGCGACGTCCCGCCCATGACCACTTGCGTGACACTATTCGATTATCAAAGCCCGCGGAGGAGGAGGGATTCGAACCCCCGGAGCTCGCGCTCGGCGGTTTTCAAGACCGCTGCCTTCGACCACTCGGCCACTCCTCCAGGACGGTCCCAGAGGCAGGGCGGCAGTATAGGGATCGGAGGACCCTTGTAAAGGACGATCGGGGATCTTCTGGATACTCCCGCTCAGTGCTTGCTGATCCGCTCCAGGCCGCCCAGGTACGGGCGCAGGAGTTTCGGCACCACGACCGACCCATCGGCCTGCTGATACTGCTCGAGGATCGCCACCACGGTACGGCCCACCGCGATCCCGGACCCGTTCAGGGTGTGGACCGGCCGGGGCTTGTCGCCGGCGTTCGGCCGATAACGAATCTTGGCTCGCCGGGCCTGAAAGTCCTCGCAGTTGGAGCACGAGGAGATCTCGCGGTAGGCATCCTGCCCAGGGAGCCAGACCTCGAGGTCATAGGTCTTGGCCGCCGCGAACCCGAGGTCCCCGGTGCACAGCGTGATCACCCGGTAGTGGAGCTCCAGGCCCTGGAGCACCCGCTCGGCGTCGTCGCGGAGCGCGTCGAGCTCGGCGAACGAGGTGTCCGGAGTGACCAGCTTGATCAGCTCGACCTTGTCGAACTGGTGCTGGCGGATCAGGCCGCGGGTGTCCTTGCCGCTCGCGCCCGCCTCGGCACGGAAGCACGGCGAGTATGCGGTGAGATGGATCGGTAGCTCCGCCGCATCAAGGATGGTGTCCATGTACAGGTTGGTGACCTGGACCTCGGCGGTCGGAGACAGGAACAGATCGGTGTCGGGATCGTGGTCCGGCCCCTCGACCTGCTGGAGCTTGAACAGATCCGCCTCGAACTTCGGCAGCTGGCCGGTGCCTCGCAGCGACGAGCGCCGGACGATCGCTGGCGGCCACACCTCGGTGTAGCCATGGCTGGTGTGCAGATCGAGCATGTAGTTGATGAGCGCGCGCGTCAGCTTCGAGGCGCCATCGCGCAGCACGGTGAACCGCGCACCCGCGATCCGGATCCCGGCCTCGAAGTCGAGGATGCCGAGCGCCTCGCCGATCTCCCAGTGCGGCTTCGGCGCAAACGCGAAGCTCGGCTTCTCGCCCCAGGTGTGGAGCACCGGATTGTCGGCCTCGCCGGCGCCGGTGGGCGTCGTGGCGTGCGGCGCGTTCGGCAGCTCGAGCAGCTTCCGCTCGCTCTCCGCCTCGGCCTTGGTCAGCTCGGCCTCGTCGCGCTTGATCGAGGTCGACAGCTCCTTGAGCTCGTCGCGCGCGGCCGTGAACTCGGCCGACTTCTTGTCGAGCTTGGACATCTTCTCGTTGGCGGCGTTACGCTGCTGCCGCATCGTGTCCAGGGCGGCCTGTAGCTCGCGGCGGCGCTTGTCGATCGATCGCCAGGCGGCGACGTTGGTTTCGATCTCACCGCCGCGGCGGAGGACATCGTCCATTCGAGCTGGATCGAGCATGGCTTATCTCGGCTTTCTCAAGGATCGCAATGGGTTGGGGGTGCACCCTACCTCGCACTTAACCTGGCTGGCAAGCTCGGGGTCCTACCACTCGTGGTCAGCCTTGCCGCCCCAACGCTGCTGCAGGAGCGGGTCCTGACCGTCGTCGATCCGGACCGGGAGCTCGCCGATCAGTTCCAGCAAGGGGATCGCGCCGCCTTCGATCAGCTGGTCAGGCGCCACCAGAAGGGCGTGTACCGGATCGTCCGCCGCTACGTGCGCAGCGATGCCGATGCCGCGGATGTCAGCCAGCAGGCGTTCGTCCGCGCGTTCAAGGGCCTGATGGCGTTTCGCGGCGCCGCCAGCGTGCGGAGCTGGCTGTACCGGATCGGCATCAACTGTGCGCTGTCCTGGTTGCGCGATCACCGCCGCGAACAGCCCACCGAGATCGCCGAGGACGCGCTCACCGAGGATCACGCCTCCCCGGCCCGCCTCCTCGACGGTGAGCGCAGCGTCCGCCTGCGAGCGGCGATCGCGAAATTGCCCCCGAAGCAGAAGCTCGTCCTCGAGCTGCGCGTGTTCGATGACCTCGCCTTCAAGGAGGTGGCCGAGCTCGCCGAGTGCAGCGAGAATACGGCGAAGGTGAACTTCCACTATGCGGTCAAGCGGCTGCGCGAGCTGCTCGGAGACGAGGCATGAGCGACCGCCGCCGTGACACCGACGAGCTGCTCGCCGCCTTCGTCGACGGCGTGGGCGAGCTCACCACCGACGAACGCCGTCGCGTTGCGGCCCGGCTCGCCGAGGCCGATGGCTTCCGCGCCGAGGCCGCGGCCACGCGTGAGCTGATCGGCACCCTGCGCGAGCTGCCCTCCGAGGGTGGTGAGCCGGACTGGGCCGCGATGGAGCGCGCGATCCGCGCCGAGGTCGGCCCGTCGGTGCCTCGCCCGTGGTGGCGGGGCTGGCGCTGGCTGGTGCCGGTGGGGGCGCTCGTGCTGTCCGCGGCGGTGCTCATGTTGGTGCTCCGGACTCCCGAGCCCGCGCAGCTCGCCCCCGTGGCACTCCAGCTCCCAGATCGGGGTGACGCGGGCGTGGCGGATGGCCAGCTCCAGTCCTCGCCCGACGAGGTCGAGACCGTCCCGCTGTGGCTCGATGGCGAGGAGATCGACGTCGAGCTGCAGGCCGCCGAGCTGCTCGGACCCGACGACCTCGGCCCCGGATCGACCGACGACGATGGCGCGGTTGGCCTCCTGCCCGCTGGAGACCTGGCGTGGGTCGACGACCTGGGGGACGATGACATCGCGGCCGCCGAGGCGTGGCTCGCGAAGAGGAAGTCATGATCCGCAGCCTGCTCGTCCTGTGTCTGGCCTTCGGAGTCGCGGTGCCCGTGGTCGCGGCGCAGCCAGCCCCTGCCGCCAACCGGCGCGAGACGATCAAGAAGAAGATCCGCGCGCTGCGCGCGTACGCGCTGACCGAGGAGCTCGGCCTCGACGAGAAGGCCGCCGGCAAGTTGTTTCCGGTGCTCGCGAAGTGGGACGACGTGACCGACAAGCTGCTCGTGCAGCGCGTCGATCTGACCCGCCAGCTGCGCGCCGTGGAGCAGATCAAGGATCCGCGGGCCGTGGACAAGCTGATCGATGATGCGGTCGCCAACCAGCGAGCGTTCTGGGATCTCGAGGACAAGCGCCTCGTCGAGCTGAGGAAGATCCTCAGCCCCGCCCAGGTCGCGCGCCTCCTGATCGTGCTCCCCGAGTTCGAGCGCAAGATCCAGAACCAGCTCCGGCGGGCGATCCAGAAGCGCGCCGGAGGCGGTGGTGGCGGCGCCCGGAACCGCAACCGGAACCGCGGCGGCGATGACGAGGACGATGTCGACGACGAGGTCGAGTCCGAGGAGCTCCCCGGCCCACAGGCCCCGCGGTCCGCCCCGCCCAAGCAGGCCACCCCAGCCGCCGGCAAGTGCGATCCGTTCAGTAGCCGAGGCGGTTGCGCGCCGAACCAGCGCTGAACAGGCAATCCCGCGACGGCCGGGGTATATTGATCGCCGGATGATCGAGGCGACTTGTTCCGCCTGCGGGACGCTCAACCGCATCGCGGAGGCCGACGTTCCTGCGGGAGCGAAGTTCGTGAACTGCAGTAGCTGCAAGTCACGAGTCGCCCTCCCTATGAAGACAGCGGCGTCGATCCCGGGGATCCCCGGGATTCCGAAGCCGCCTCCCAAGGTTCCGCCGCCGACCCCGAAGGGTCCGCCCGCGGTGTCCCTCGGGCCGGCCGGTGCGAACACTCCGCCGGCCCCGAGCGGCCCGACCGACATCGTCGATCTCGCCGACCTGCCCGCACCGCGACGCCAGAGCCCGCTCGGGGCGGAGCCGTCGCGCCCTGCCCCACGCTCGGCGCTCGCGAGTGCGTATGACGATCTGCCGGCGCCACGCCCACCGGGTGGGGGTCCGCCGCCATCGCTCGATCTCGATGACCTGATGGGCGCGGAGTTGCCCACGCCGAGAGGTGCGAGTGGCGGGATCTCTGATCTCCCCGCGCCGAAGGCACGCCCGCCCGCCGCCGCACCGTCGTATCCGCCGCCCGCATCTGCCGCCGCCGCAGTTGGGGTCTCTGATCTCCCGGCGCCCAAGGCACGTCCAGCTGCCGCTCGCCCGCCCGCAGCTCGACCCGCGCCCGCGCCCATGGGCAATCCGCTCGATCTGCCCGCACCGCGCAGTGGTGGGATCTCCGAGCTCCCCACGCCACGCGCTGGTGGGATCTCCGATCTCCCCACGCCCAAGGCCGGTGGTGCCACGGATCTGATGACGCCGAAGGGTGGGCGCCAGCCGGCCACCACGAAGCAGCGCGACGTCGATCTCCCCACGCCCAAGTCCTCGGTGGATCTGCCCGCGCCCAAGGGCTTCTTCGACGATCTCCCCCAGCCATCCCACGGCGGCCGCGGCTCCGATCGCCCCGAGGTCCCCGCGCCCAAGGGCTTCTTCGACGATCTCCCCCAGCCCGCGCGCAAGCCCGGCGAGGACATCGCGCCCAAGGGCTTCTTTGACGATCTCCCCGGCCGTGCCCCGGCGCGCTCGCAGGTGGAGCAACCCGAGGTCCCCGCGCCCAAGGGCTTCTTTGATGATCTCCCCCAGCCGGCGCGGGCCAAGCCCGAGATGGGGATGGCGCCGATCGCCCTCGATCTCGGCGAAGACGATTCTCCGCTCGAGCTCGCCGAGCAGGACGATGGCAGCGGAGCGTCGTTCGATCAGCTCGATCTCTCGAAGCCCAGCGTCGGTCAGAACGTCACCCCTCCCGGTCCTCCCGACGAGGACAACAAGGCGGTCATCCGGTTCGGCGGCAAGAGCACCGCGCAGAAGGCTCCCGACAAGGCACCACTGCCGAGCCTCGCGCGCGCGGGCGGAGCCACCGATGGCGCCCTCGAGCTCGAGGAGCCCAAGCCCGTCGGCGGCAAGCTCCAGCCCAAGCGCACACGCACGGATCCCGTCGACGATGCCGGAGCGCGCGCCGCGAAGGCGAAGCGCAGCAAGATCCTGCTCGGAGCGGTGCTCGGCCTCGCGATCGCGGGTGGTGGTGGGTTCTTCCTCTATCAGCGCCACGCCGCGGCGCAGGCGCGCGAGGAGGAGATCGACACGCAGATGCTCACCGCCCGCAAGGCGCTGGTCGCCGAGGACGGCGCGCACTGGCAGCGCGCACTCTCCGCCGCCACCAAGGTCATCGAGCTCGACAGCAGCAACTCCGAGGCGCTCGGGATCGCCGCCGAGGCCTCATTCGCCGGCGCGTTCGCCGATGGGAAGCAGCAGGCCGCGCGGTTCACCACGGGCCGCAAGCTGATCAACGATGCGCTGAGTGCTGGCGTCACCGGCCCTGCGCTCGATCGCGCGCAGGCGCTGTCCACGTTGACCACCGCGCCCGACAAGGCGGTGCCCAGGCTCACGACGATGCTCGGGCAGGCGCCCAAGGACGGCACCCTCGCGCTCTACCTCGGCTGGGCCCAGGCGCTCAGCGGAGATCCCGCCGCGGCGCTGAAGTCGTTCGACCAGGCGATGACGTTGACCCCTTCGCTCAAGATCCTCGCGATCGATGGCCGCGCTCGCTCGAAGCTCGCGCTCGCCGATGTCGAAGGCGCGCGCAGCGACTTCAACGAGATCCTCGTGATCCAGAAGGACAACATCACCGCACAGGTCGGTGTTGCCTCGACGCTGCCGCAATCGCAGGCCCAGCAGCAGGAGGCCGACCTCCTCGCGATCCTCCAGCGCAAGGACATCGCCACCGCCGATCCGCGCGCCGTGGTCGCGGCCTGGGTGCTCGCCGGCGACGATGCACTGCGTGGGCGCCGCCTCGATGCCGCGCGCGAGCGCTTCCGCAAGGCGCTCGCGGTGGATGCCAAGGACATCTCGGCCCTCACGGCGCTCGCCGAGACCGAGCTCCGCGATCGCAAGTTCGAGATCGCGAACGAGCAGATCTCGAAGGCGCTGACGCAGACACCGAACGATGTCCGCGCACAGCTCGTCGCCGCCGAGATCGAACTCAAGCTCGGCAAGCTGGACTCCGCGGCGGAGCGGCTGCAGCGCCTCGGCGCACGCACGCCCCCGCTGGTCCCGCTCGACCAAGCGCGGCTCAAGCTGATCACCGGCCGGATGCTCGAGGATCAAGGCAAGGACGAGGCCGCGGTCGATGCGTATGCCGCCGCCGCCAAGCTCGCCGGGGACTTCGACCTGACGCCGACGATGGCCGCGATCGCCAAGCTCTCCGACATGGCACGCAAGGCCGCCGAGGCCAGGAACCCAGCCAAGGAGGCCGAGCTCCGCGCGCGCGCCGATCAGCTGCTGTCCGCACTCGCCGACAAGGCGATGACCGATCCGCAGCTCGCGATGACGCTCGGCGTGGCGTACCTCCAGTCCGGTGATCCCACCAAGGCCGAGCCGTGGCTCCGCCGTGTGGTCGAGGCGCGCCCCACCGATGCCGACGCGCTCTACCAGTACGGCAGGGTCCTCGGCCTGCTCGCGAAGTTCCCCGAGGCGATCGAGAGCCTGAAGAAGGCGCGCGATCTGGCGCCCGGTCGTTCCGAGATCGGCCTCGAGCTGGCGATCACCTACGAGCGCACCAAGAACGACAGCGACGCCGGCAAGCTCTACGACGAGCTGGTGGCTCGCGACGATGCGAGCCTCGAGACCCGCGCGCACGCGGGCAAGTTCTACGTGCGGATGAAGCGGATCGCCGACGCCGGCAAGGAAGGCACCAAGA
Source organism: Myxococcales bacterium (assembly GCA_043776275.1). Classification (GTDB taxonomy): domain Bacteria; phylum Myxococcota_A; class Polyangia; order Haliangiales; family Haliangiaceae; genus JABFXX01. The sequence goes on from JAYVRN010000681.1 coordinate 10,898, forward strand.
TCGTCGCCGCCGATCCGGAGCACGCCGCCGGTCACTACCTCAAAGGCGAGGGCCTGCTCGCCCAGGAGCGGTTCGACGACGCCCGCAAGGAGTTCGGCGAGGCGGTCAACCGCGAGCGAGATCCGATGTACCTCGACGCCCTGGGCCGGGCCTCCGAGGCGCTCGCGATGGAGCACAACAAGGACGGCGCGATGCTCGAGAACGCGCTGCGCGCGTACACGGCCGCCACCGAGCTCGACCCGCTGATGTTCAGCCCGCTGCTCGGCGCCGGGCGCATCTACGTGACCCGCCGCGAGCACGCGAGGGCGCTCGGCCCGTTGATCGCCGCTACCCAAATCCGTGGCGAGGATGCCGAGGTCGCATACCTGCTCGGGATTTCGTACCAGGAGATCGGCGACCGGAAGGATCTGGGCATCAAGTGGCTCGAGTTCTCCCTTGGCAAGAAGCCCAATGGGGAAGCGGCGTATCGGCTCGGAGAGCTTTATGCGGACGAAGCGATCAACAAGCCGGCGCAGGCACAGAACGCGTACGCCCTCGCCGTTCGGCTCGGGATCAGAGAGGAGAAGGCGGCGAAGGAGGCGGCACCAGAATTGACGTACGTCACCAAGGCGATGTTCGCTCTTGGGCGCATCGCAAAAGACCGCGGCGATGATGCGACTGCCAAGGCAGCTTGGGAGAAATGGATCGTCCGCCCGGGCGCGAGCAAGGAGACCGCGAAGTACGACGAAGCTCGGCGCGCGCTCGCCACCTCGCTCAAAACCGTCGGCCCTGCCACGCTCGAACAGCCGTAGCTGAAGAGCGGTCGGAGGTGAGGCGCGCAGGGTAGTGTGGGCTCCTCGTTCGAACGAACTGAGCGAGCTTTCGCTTCAGGGTGTTCCGCGAGATCCCTAGGCGCTCCGCCGTTCTGGTGAGATTGCCGCCAGTCTCCCCTAACACGCGTTCGATGTGATCGCGTTCCACGCGCTCTAGCGTGGCCGTGTCCTCAGCGTTCGCGACTGCGCTCGGACCGTTCTCGTCGAGGCGACGCACGGCGACTTCGAGAGAAAACGGCTTGGCGATAACGTCGTCCGCACCCGCCCGGATGGCCAGCAGGGTTCGATCCGTCGTGAGCCGTCCGCTCATGACCAGAGCGGAAGGCGCTCGCGCTGAGACTTTGTCGAGCGGCGCAAAAGGATTGTCTCGCCCACTTCCCGTGTACTTGCGCAGGGCGTGACGACTGGTAGGAGCAGTCCACCTCTCCTCGGTCATCGAAGTTGTTCATTCCGTGAGCCAACGCAGGCCGCGCCGTAATCGCGTATCCTGCGAGCGTGCTGGATCGACTTCGTCGTCGTGTGGAGCGTGCGCGGTTCTTCGGCAAGGTGATCCGTGCGAGCAAAGTCGCGCGGCCGATCCGCCCCTCGCAGCTCGCCGAGTTCGTGAAAGGCGCGCGCAGGACCCCGGTCGGCCCGCACCTCGCGCTGATGTTCCACGCCGCCGCGCATCCGGACAAGGAGGCTATCGTCGAGTACGGCGAGCACGGCGTGCGCCGCCTGACCTGGGGCGAGCTCGACGCCACGATCAATCGCCTCGCGGGTGCGCTCGTCGCGCGCGGGGTCGCTGGTGGCGCCGGCCGCGTGGCGCTGATGCTGCCGAACGGGATCGAGTACCTGATCGCGCAGCAGGCGCTCGCGCGGATCGGCGGCACCGCGGTGCAGATCGGCTATCGCAGCAAGCCGGCCGAGATCGCCTACATCCTGACCAACGCCGAGCCCAAGGCCACCCTCGTCCACGGCTCGTTCCTCGACATCATGCGCGAGGGCCGCGCCCAGGCCGGCGGCAAGGGTGGCCCGATGCTCGTGGTCGGTGGGGAGGGGATCTCCGAAGGCGATGCCACGGACTGGGACCGCGCGCTCGCCTCGTCATCGCCCGAGGTCCCATCGCGCGAGCAGACCCGCGGCGGCGATGGCGGCGGCGTGATCGTCTACACCTCGGGGACCACCGGCAAGCCAAAGGGCGCGAACCGCTCGTGGAAGAAGACCGGCTTCGAGTCCGTGGCCGACATGATCCTCCAGGTCGGGATGACCGCCGAGGATCGGCACCTCGTGGTGTGCCCGCTGTATCACTCGGCCGCGCCCGCGTTCGTGGCGATCACGATGTCGCTCGGCGGGACGATCGTGCTGATGAACCACTTCGAGCCCGAGGCCGCGCTCGACATCATCCAGCGCGAGCGCATCACCTCCACGCTCATGGTCCCGACGATGATCGTCCGGATCGCGAACCTGCCGAAGGAGACGCTCCACAAGTACGATGCGTCGAGTCTGCGCTGGGTGATGTCCGCCGCGGCGCCGCTGTCCACCGATGCCGCGCGCCGGTTCATGGAGCACTTCGGTCCGAAGCTGTGGAACTTCTACGGCGCCACCGAGACCGGCCTCGTCACGCTCGCGGGCCCGGATGATCACGTCTCGCGGCCCGGCACGATCGGCAAGGCGCTGCGTGGCAACGACATCCGCCTGCTCGACGATGCGGGCAACCTGGTCCGCCCGGGTGAGGTCGGCGAGCTGTTCGCGCGCAACTCGACGTTGATCTCCGGCTATCACAAGAACGACGAGGCCACGAAGTCATCGCAGCGCGAGGGCTTCTTCTCCGTCGGAGACATGGGCCGCCAGG
>JAYVRN010000682.1:0-13526 GCA_043776275.1 Myxococcales bacterium
CGCTGAAGCTGCTCCGGCACCGAGCCCCGCGGGGACTGACCTCCCTTCAGTCCCTGCGGGGCGCGAGCGGGAGTTCGAACACCAGGTGGTCGGGCGCCGTACTGTGGATCGCGATCACGCCCTCGTGAAGCAAAACGTGGTGACCGTCGCACAACAAAACAATCTGACTCAGCTCGTGCCCGCCTCCCTCGGAGCGCGGCTTGATGTGGTGCGCTTCGAGGAACCTGGTCGAGCGACAGCCAGGGACCGTGCATCGATGCTTGTCGCGCACGAAGACCTTCCTGCGCGTAGCCGCCGGGATCGACTTCTGAAGCCTGCGTCCCGGCTCCTCCGTCTCCAGATCGCCGATGTCCTCGGAGTCACACAGCACCCGATCGAGCTCCGCCGGCGAGACCGCGATCTCCATCCCTGCCCCCACGCGATGCGACTGCTTGCACGCGCGGCAGGTCGTCGTGGCAGTCTGGTGCCGTGGCTTGCCGGGCACGCCATCGGCCGGCTCGAGCATTGCCGCCGCCAGCGCACGCACCAGTTGCTCGTCGGTGCAGCTGGCGCCGTTCGCGTCTGACGCAGCATTCCTCGCCTGCTTGAACAACATCAGCGCCTCCTCGGAGAGGTTCTCCAGCACGATGCGATGCCGGATCTTCTTCGGATCTACCGGATCCGTTGGGAGGTCACCCTTGGACTTGCCGCGGACCAGCTGCTGGACTTCCGTCGAGATCCTGCCCTCTGCCGCGTCGAGCCACGCGTCCTCAGTCTTGCTCGTCGCCACGCGCGTCAGCTCACGGACGCTCGTCCACGCCAGTTCACCCGCGCGAAACTTCGCCGCGATGCCCGGTAGCTCGAGCAGCTCGTGCCCCACGCGCATGCGCTCGGTCGCCACGTGATGCGAGTGCTGCAGAACGTACTCGCTGTACCCATAGGTCGTCGGGAACCCCATGCGCCGGTACAGGTTGGTCTCCTCGGCCTCGAGCAGCAGATCGACCTCGCGCGCTTCGAGGCACACGATCTGCTTCCCGACCGAGATGATCTCCTCGTGGAGCGCAAGCCAGTCCCGTTCGCGGCACGTGACCGCATAGGCATCTGCGAGCTGCGACTGGAACGCGTCCGTGGCTGCACTGTCGAACACGACGACCTCCTGTTCTCCGCGCGTGGTGGTCACGCGCTCGATCACTTCTACCACTGGGTTTCCGGAGGCTCTGTGCTGCTCCGTGCGCGCGCCGGAGGTCGACATTCCGACGACGATCGATCAAACGCGTCTTCCTCGCGCTACAAGCACGAGAGCGCGTTCGCGACAATGAATTCGAGCCCCACGTCGAGCGAGCCCGTGATGCACCAAGATTTCGGTCAAGCACAAAGCGACAAGGCAATGTCGATTCCTCGTCGAGCGAGCCGGATTCCTCGTGCGGACGGCGATCCACGCGCGCGTCCGTTCCCGCAGGGCCCGAGCAAGAGTCAGGACGCGGACGTGACGTCCGGCTGCCGGGCAGTTGGAGCATCCCCATGCTCGTGCCTGCGGGTCCTCGCCCCGCGCGCCAGACGGCGACGCCTCTCCCGTTCTGTGTCGTGACCGGGCCCACGCTCGCCACGCCACGACCTCCAGCTTCGCCGATGCACGCGACCGGCTCGTGCTGTGGGGCTTGTGAGCGGGCGCGCCCTCCCTCGGCGCGGCCGGTCACAACTCCACAGCTGTACGCGTTCACCACTCGCGACCGCGACAGCAGCCCCAGTCGGCGTCAACTGAAGCGACCGCGACAGCAGCCGCAGTCGGCGTCAACTGAACCCGGCGGGCTGGTGCGCGTAGCCGTGAACCGCACCATGTGCTCGATGACCGTCCGAGGCCCTCCCTCCGGAGCTTCGTGCGAGCGCACCGCGCTCAGGTCCGGAGGCGCCGCAGGATCGCCGTCGATTCGTCGCTCGAACTGCTTACTCGGCGCGGCCGACTGCAAAGTCACACAGTCGCGGGCGGTCGTCAGTCGCGGCAGCGACAGCAGCAAGGCTTGGCGAGCCTTCGGCGTCACGTGGACATGTCGGCTAGTACGGGCACCACACCGCCGCTGATCACGGTTCGAGCGCGCGAACCCCACCCGGGCCTCAGCGCTGCGTGCAGCTCGCGAGCTCGAGCAGCTCCCTGCGCGCTAGCTCCCAAACCGCTTCGTCGGTCGGCCACGAGCCCGCACCGGTCGCGGGCGCATCCCCGAGCGCGGTCGGGACCAGCTTCTCGGCGAGCGCGGCGGTCGCCGACGGATCGCAGGCGGCGGCGAGCTCGAGCAGCTGCCGATCGTAGAGCCCGCGCCGGATCGCGGCGAGGCGGAGCGTCGGCCGACAGCCGCGCGGGGCCGGGAGCGCGAGCACGCCATCGAGGTTGCCGTGGTCCTCGCCGCCATCGAAGCTGACCGGATCTTGCGCCGCGTTCAGAGCGCGCGAGGCCAGCGGGGTGTCCTTGCGGTTGTGCCGATCGTGCCAGTACAGCGCGTCCCACACGTACCAGACCGGAAGCCTCCAGCGGTATCCGATCCAGCCCCACGTGCGCGGCCCCGGCGTCGCGCCATCGAGCACCATCGAGCCGGCACGCGGCGGTGCGCCGTTGTAGGTCCACTGCGCGCCGTTCGCCGATCGCGGCGCGCGTAGCGAGATGTAGAGATCGATCAGATCGCCGTACTCGGGGCGTGGCTGATCGGTGAGAGCGTAGCGAAACGTCGTCGGGCCACCTCCCGCAGCGCGCACGGCCTTCGCGAGCGCGATGACCTTCGCGCGAGCCTCCGGCGTGGCGGGCTCGTCGATCGGGATCGCGAACGGAACCACACCGGAGCCGCGCGTGGCCTCGATCCAGGCGCGGACCTCTCCACCCGCGATCGCAAGATCGTCCGAGATCACGACCGGGAGGTCGTGCATCCCGGCGACCAGTGCGCGCCGGGCGGCGTACCAATCGAGGTGCAGGTCCGGCGTGAGCCACACGCCGTAGGCAGCGAACAACGTCGCGCATTGCACCTCCTCGGCGGTGGGCGCGGCGCCGGTGCTGCGTAGCTCGCGCGGATCCGCATACGCCCACACGCGCGCCTGAAGCGGCGGGAGCGTCGCGACCACGACCCGCAGGTCCACCGGCAAGTGGAGCTCGCCGACCACGAGCTCCCCCATGTACGTGCCGGGTGGGACCGCTCCGCTCACCGAGATCTCGAAGTAGGCGGGGTTGCTCGCGGGGAACGGGACCGTGGTCAGCCCATCCGCGAACGTGCCCGCTCTGCCGCCGCCGTACATCTCCGTCGAGGGCCGGGTCACCGCGAAGCTGTCGACCTCGTAGCCCTCGACCGTCACCCCCGGCGTCGCCACGGTCAGGGACACGGCCACCCGGGCGCGCTGCAGCACCTGGATCCCGAGCGTCTCGCCACGCGCGGCCACCAGCTTGACCCGCCCGCCGACGAGCCACGGGGTCTCTGATGGCACCGGATCCTCGATCCGCAGGAGCGTCGACTCGCCGACGATCTGGAGCGCTGGCCCCGGATCCGTGCGGCGGCACCCGAGCGGGGCCGCACATGTGACCACCAGGCACGCGACGACGACCAGCTCTCTCACCGAGTCCGCACCATGCCTGGGCTCCGTCGAGGTTGCCAGCGTTGTATCGTCCATCGGCGTGCTCACCCCGATCATCGCCTTCGCCAAGGACTGGCACGAGGATCCAACCTCGAACCACCACGTCCTGCGCGAGCTCGCGAAGACCCGGCGCGTGCTGTGGCTCAACTCGCTCGCCACGCGCACGCCGAAGCTGTCCTCCGGGAGAGACCTCGGGAAGATCAAGCGCAAGCTCGGCGAGTTCGCGCAGGGCCCGCAGAACGTCGAGAACGATCTCTGGGTGATGTCGCCGCTCGTGCTGCCGCTGCCGCACTCGCGCGTCGCACGGACGATCAACCGCCAGGTCCTGCGCGCCACCATCCGCGCTCTCCGCCTTCAGCTCGGGATCAAGGACTTCCAGCTCTGGACGTTCCTCCCCAGCACCGCGGACTACGTCGGCACGCTCGGAGAGGCGCTCTCCATCTACTACTGCGTGGACGAGTGGTCGCTGTTCTCCTACCTCGACAAGGAACAGACCGTGGAGGCCGAGCACAAGCTGCTCGAGCGCGTCGATGCGGTGTTCGCGATCAATCACGCGCTCGCCGATGCGAAGCGCCTCGTCAACCCCAACACCTTCGTGTCACCGCACGGTGTGGACCATGCGCTGTTCTCGCGCGCGCTCGACGACGCGACGGTGGTCCCCGCCGACATCGCCTCCCTGCCCCACCCGCGCATCGGGTTCTATGGAACGCTCCAGAGCTGGGTCGATCTCGAGCTGATCGCCGAGGTCGCGAGGCAGCGCCCCGCGTGGTCGATCATCCTGATCGGTCAGCAGCTCGCGGACCTCTCGGCGATCAGCGGCCTCGCGAACGTCCACCTGCTGGGGCAGCGGCGGCACGACGAGCTGCCCGCGTACTGCAAGGGCTTCGACGTCGGCGTGATCCCCTACCGCATCGACGAGCGGATGAAGTTCGTCAACCCGCTCAAGCTCCGCGAGTACCTGTCTGCGGGCCTCCCCGTGGTCTCGACCGCGGTCCCCGAAGTGAAGCGGTATCCGAGCATGTGTGAGATCGCGACCACGCCCGACGAGTTCGTGGCGGCGATCGAGCGCTCGCTCGTGGACACCAGCCTGGCGACCCGCACCGCCCGCTCGGCCGCGATGCAGCACGAGACCTGGGCTGCACGCGTGGCGGCCGTCACGCGCACCATCGATCGGCTCGGGGGCACGCGCGAGGCGCCGGTGCGGTCCGTTGCGAATGCGGCGAACGTGCCGAACCCCACGTCCCCGCTCGCCGACCAGGTCCCGTTCCTCGTCACCGGCGCGTCGGGCTCGCTCGGCACAGCGATCGTCCAGCGCCTGCGCGCCGAGGGGCATCAGGTCCGCGTGTTCCAGCGCCGCGCACCCGAGCAGACCGAGCATGGCCTCGAGTACGCGTTCGGTGACCTCGCCGACCCGGCCGCCGTCGCGCGCGCCGTGAAGGGCGCCCGGATCGTGATCCACTGCGGCGCCGCGACGAAGGGTGACTGGCTCGAGCACCGGAGCGGCACCGTGGTCGGCACGCAGAACGTGATCGGCGCGTGCACGCAGTCCGGCGTGAAGCAGCTCGTGCACATCTCCTCGATGTCGGTCGTCGACTGGGCGGGGAACTCAGGGAAGGGGCCGGTCACCGAGGCCACCGCCATCGAGCCGCGCGCCGCCGCGCGTGGTTCGTACACGCGCGCGAAGCTCGAGGCCGAGCAGGCCGTGCGCGCCGCTGCCAAGCAGGGCTTGCCGGTGGTGATCCTCCGCCCGGGTCAGATCTTCGGTGGCGGCATCCCGCTGATCAACGGCGCCGTCGCGCGCCCCGCCGGCGGACGCTGGCTGGTGCTCGGCGATGGCAAGCTCGAGCTGCCGCTGGTCTACATCGACGATGTCGTGGATGCCGTGATGGCGGCGATCGCGAGCGGCCTGCATCACGGTGAGCTGTTCCACATCATCGATCCCGAGCACCTGACCCAGGAGGACGTGCTCGAGCTCGCCGGCGGCCACCAGAGGATCCTGCGGATCCCCCGCGCGATCGTGTTCGCGCTCGGCCGGCTCAGCGAGCTGCCGCTCGGCGCGATCGGAAGATCGAGCCCGATCGGGACCTATCGCCTGAGGTCCGCGCTCGCCCGCCTCCACTACGAGAGTGATCACGCCGCGGAGCAGCTCGGCTGGAGGCCCCGGATCGGGGTCCGCGAGGGCATCCGTCGGGTCACCGCCGTCGCACGCGACGCGAGCTGATGTACTAAGCTCGGCGAATGCGTCTCGCCGCCTGCCTCGCTGCACTCCTCGCCTCCGCGTCCGCCGCCCACGCGGACACCGCCGTGAACGTGAATCTGTCTCCGGAAGGACAGATGCTCGCCATGGCGATGGGGGTCACGCCGGCCGAGCTCGCCGCGCAGATCAAGACGCGGATCGACGACGCGTACCACACCGGTGAGATCAACAACTTCCTCAAGGAGTTCACGAACGCCACCTCGTTCTCGGCGCGCGGCCTCGGTGTGGACTACGCCTCCGCCCCCAAGAGCCTCCTGATCGGTCTCGCCGCGAACCTCGCACTCGCCGGCAACCCCGACATTCACGACACCAGCCACCCGACCGGCGGCCTCGCCGTCAACTTCGGTCTGATGGTCGGCATGAACCTCTCCGAGTGGGACCACCCGCGCTGGACGGTGTTCGCCAACGGCTTCTACCAGAAGGCGAGCGTCGGTGATCTCGAGGGCAGCATCACCAGCGCGGGCGCGCACCTCCAGTACAACCTGATCCAGCCGGCAGCCACCGGCGGCGCCGCGACCCTCGTCCGCTGGATCGGGCTGTCGTTGACCAGCGGCATCGAGTACACGCGCTGGGATCTCGGCACGGGCGGCACCACCCTGTCGACCAAGTTCGATGTGAGCGGCGGCGGCATGACCCAGCCGATCACGCTTGATTCCACGGGCAGGTTCGATCTGACGTCGAACGCGGTCACCGTGCCCGTCGAGGCCACCACCGGGATCAGGCTCGCGCTCCTCGCCACGCTCTACGCCGGGATCGGCATCGACTTCACGCCGGTGGGCAACAGCACCGTGAACGCCGGCCTCGATGGAAATCTCCACACCGCAGACAACCGCGACCTCGGCACCGTCTCGATCACGGGCACCGGGGACAACAAGGGCAGCCCCGGCCAGGCGCGCGTGCTCGCCGGTGGTCAGGTCAACCTGTGGAAGCTGAAGATCTTCGCGCAGGCGAACGTGTCGCAGGCGCCCGCGGTGAGCGTCGCCGTCGGCCTCAAGTTCGTGAACTGATCACGCGCGCGATCCGGATCCCGTCGAGAGCGGCCGAGACGATGCCGCCGGCATAGCCTGCGCCCTCGCCACACGGGTACAGCTCCGCGAGATCCGGGGACATCAGCGTGGTCGCATCGCGCGGGACGCGAACGGGCGACGACGTTCGAGACTCCACGCCGACCAGCACGGCCTCCTCGGTGAGGTACCCGCGCATCTGCTTGTCGAACGCGCCGAGCGCCTCTCGTAGCCGCGCCGCGAGCGGGATCCCCGTCGCGTCGAGCACCTCGCCGATATCGGTCGCCGTGAGACCGGGCTGATAGCTCGTCGCCGGCACCGTGGATGAGGCCTTGCCGCGCACGAAGTCGGTGGCTCGGGTCGCGGGCGCGCGCAGCGCACCGCCACCGGCCTGCATCGCGGCGCGCTCGAGGCGGCGCTGCAGCTCCACGCCGCCGAGTGGGCGCGTGAGCCCGAGACGATCGAGATCCGCGAGCTCGATCGCCACCACGAGCCCCGAGTTGGCGTACGGCGAGTCTCGTCGCGACAGGCTCATCCCGTTGACCACGAGGCCATCGGTCTCCGTCGAGGCGGGCACGATCCAGCCACCGGGGCACATGCAGAACGAGAACGCGCCACGCCCATCGGAGGGCGTGAACGCGAGGCGGTACGGCGCCGCTGGGAGCTTCGGATGTCCGGCCGCGCGGCCGTACTGGATCCGGTCGATCAGCGGCTGGGGATGCTCGATCCGCACGCCCATCGCGAACGGCTTGGCCTCGAGCTGCACGCCGGCGCGGATCAGAAGGTCGTGAACGTCCCGCGCCGAGTGGCCGGTGGCCGCGACCACCGCGCGCCCGAGGAGCTCCTCGCCGTCCGCGAGGCGCACGCCGATCGCTCTGCCCTCGCGCACGATCAGCTCGGTGACCCGGGCCCCGAACCGCACCGTGCTCCCCACGCCCTCGAGCCGCTCGCGCAGCGCGGTGATCACCTTGGGCAGCTTGTTGGAGCCGATGTGCGGGCGCGCATCGAGGAGGATGTCCGCCGGCGCGCCGTGCAGCGCGAGGATCTCGATCACGTCGCGCACGTCGCCACGCTTGTGCGAGCGCGTGTACAGCTTGCCATCAGAGTACGTGCCGGCGCCGCCCTCGCCGTAGCAGTAGTTCGAGTCCGGATCCACCACGCCGTGCTGGGTCAGCCCCTTGAGATCGCGACGCCGCGCCTGGACCGGCTTGCCGCGATCGACGATCACCGAGCGCACGCCCGCGCGCGCCAGCTCGTACGCACAGAACAGCCCGGCCGGGCCACCGCCGATGATGACCACGGGATCGCCGCTCACCTCACGCACGGGCGCGCCACCTACGGGCTCGTCGGGGCCCTTGGCCCCGAGGATCATGTGGAACCGGATCCGGCCGCGTCGTGCATCGATCGATCGCTTGCGCAGCTCGAGCGGAGGCAGCGCCGAGACCGACATCTCCAGCTGCTGCGCGAGCTTGCGCCGCAACGTCTCCGGGTCATCGGGCTCGTCGAGGCCGAGCTCGACGGTGTAGTCCTGATCGGCGGCGAACTGCATCGAGCGGCCTCATGTTACGCCGCGGCGCGCGCTGGCGTCCGGACCTTCGATGCGTCTGTTCTAGACCTCGGGCCGGTACGTCCTCTCGGGGACGCTCGAACCCGACCCGTGAGCGCCCTCAGTTCAGATCGTCGCGGCGCCGCTCGGCCTCGTACGCAGGCGTGCCCTGGAACTCGGCGAGCCAGGCCCTGGCCGTCTTCTCCTGCCAGCCCCACTTCTCGCCGAGCACGTGGAACATGCCACCGATCAACCGCTCGTCCTTCGGCGGCTCCTGGAGCAGCTCCCACTTCACGTGGTGGTTGGAGTGGCGGAGCATCCGGTCGAACAGGCTGACGGTCTCGAGATCGAGCGCGAACACGCGGAGCGCCGCGACGGCCGCGGACAGCACCGCGGTATCAGGATCGAGCAGGTTCGCACCGCCGGGCCGTGCGCGTGAGATCGCCGCATCGGCCGCCGCGATCACCGCCGCCCGCGCCGAACCCAGCTTCCGACGGCCGACCTCACCGATCAACGCCGCGGTCCCCACCACGTGGGGATCGGCGACCAGCTTCGCGAGCGCGCCATCGGCCACGCCCTTCGCCGCCTGACGATCAAACACCGGGGCCGGCGCCACGTCGTGGCCGAGCCGCACCAGCAGCGCGTGCGCCCGCGAGCGCACGTCGGGCTCGGGGAACCTCGTCAGCCACACCAGATCGGCGGGCTCCACGACCTCGGCCAGCGCCTCGCCGATGCGGAGCGCGGTGCGGATATTGCGGACGGTGTACTCGTGCGCATAGTCGATCTTCGTCAGGGCTTCGTGGACCAGCGGCCGAAGCTCCGCCACTGCGCCGGGATCCGGAGTCCCGCCGTTCGCGAGCACGAGGGAGGCCTTGCGAGCGAGCGTAGGCGTCGCGTCACTGCGCTTGGTCGACACCGCCTCGAGGCGCTGCCGCGCGAGCTCGCGACGCGCAGGCGACAGCACGCTCGCGAGGCGAACGTACGCGAAGTGCAGATCGGCATTCGCCTCTCCATCGTTGCGTTCCGCGATCGGCGAGAGCAGCGCGGCGAGCACCGCATCGTCGACATCGCGAGGCTCCGGCGCTGCAGCGAGGCAGGCCGCGAGCGCCTCGGCCGCCGCCGGGCGCGGCTCGTCGTTGTAGTCGCCCTCCGCGCGGACCAGCCTCGCGAGCGCCGGGATCGCCGCAGGATCGCCGATGGCACCGAGCGCGTTCGCGATCTTGACCAGGAAGTCCTCCTTGCCGATCGAGTCGAGCGAGCTCGAGATTGCGGTGCTGTCGAGGATCCGGATCAACTGCGGAACGCTGGCGCGATCGCGGAGCGCGCCGAGGATGTCGACCACCGCGCCGCGGCGATGCTCGTACTTCTCGGGGACCTCGAGCACCGGACGAAGCTTGTCCGCGGCACGTGGATCGAGCGCTCCAACAGCGGCGCGCGCCACCAGGACCTCACCTGCGAACCGGGTGAGGTGACGCACGTCATCGTCCGCCTGAACGCCATCCCCGGCGCGGGCGTCCGCGTCGTCTGCGTCGTCAGCCTCGACGACGTCCTCATCGTCCTCATCGTCCTCATCGTCCTCGTCGTCCGTGTCGGCCGCGTCGGCGGCGTCATCGTCATCGTCGCCGTCTGCCACCGCGGCGAGCGCGGTCCGGCCGGTGAACACCGTGGTCTCGGCCGGCCGTCTTCGGCGCGGCGCAGGTGCGCCGGAGTCGGCCTCGGCCTCGGCCTCGAACACCGCGTCGACGGCCGCATCGACATCCGCCCCATCGGCCTCGTCGTCGTCGTCGTCGTCGTCGTCGTCGTCGTCGTCGTCATCGACGTCATCTTCGTCATCGTCGTCATCGTCGTCATCAGACGCGGTGACCAGCTCGATCGCCAGCTCGCGCAGCATCTGTGCCAGCTCCTCGTTCGACCACGCGGTCTGCGTCCTGATCCATGCGTCGACGGCCTGCTCGCCGCCCTGGGTGTGGACCGCGAGGAGCGGGTTCCCGCCGAGCACGAACGGCTCTGCGCTCTCGCCCATGAGGCCGCCGTACTTCTGCGCCATCGTCGCGCCGCTGAACCGCGCGTGAAGCACCGGGGTGATCTCGTGGATCCTCGTCAGGATCCACAGCAGGTGGTGGACCTGCTCGGCGGCGGAGCACGGCACCGCGAACCGGTCCACCCAGAGGTGCGCCGCGTGGTGACGCGCATCGACCGTGACGGCCGCGTTGCGATAGCGACCACCGTACGGTGACAGCCACAGCGCGTGGAACCCGAGCAGGACCGTGCTCTCACCTGGGAGCCAGTCGCCCGCCAGCTTGAACGCGATCCCGAAATCCTCCCAGTCGAGCTCCTCGAGGATCGCCGGATACCCATCGACCGGGAACGGGACATCCTGGACCTGCGGCGGAGGACCGTGGGACCACGTCGCGGGCTCGTCATCGTCGTCATCGTCGTCATCGTCGTCATCGTCGTCATCGTCATCATCATCGTCGTCGTCGTCGTCGGATTCGTCGTCGTCGTCGTCGTCTGAAGCGCGATCCTCGACGACGATCTTCCGACTGCCCGTGACCTCGCTGTCATCCCACTCGGCGTCGGCCGCACGCGCGACGTCTTCGCCCTCGTCGTCGTCATCGCCCTCGTCGTCGTCCCCCGTGCTCGGCAATGAGGTGCCGGTCTGGAAGAACCACGCCGCCTCGATCGCTGAGACCCGCGCGAGCAGCGCGCGCTGCTCCTCCACGCCATCCTCGTCGATCGCGGGCTGCCACGGCATCCCGACCACGCGCATCGACTCCTCGAGATCCTCGGGCAGCTCTGCGATGAACGCCTCCGCATCCGGAATGATCGTGGCGACCTGCCTGATCACGTCGACCAGCTCGTCGCGATCAGCGGCGCGGCGGAGCCGGAGCACGAGGAACGCGAACGCCGTCTCCCCGTGGAGCGCGTCGAGACCGTGGATCCGCATCAGTTGCCCTCCTGGCGGGCATGCCAGTCACGGAACATCGCCTTGAACTCGGGCCACTCGAGGAGTGGCCCCAGGTCGTTGTCGACCTCGACCTTCTCGACGTGGTCGTACTCGTGCTCGATCGCGAGCCGCACCTGATCGAGCGCCTTCGCGTAGTCGCCGATCGCCGCATAGGCACACGCCGCCGAGTGATAGATGTACGGGTTCTCGTGCGCCACCGGCTGCGCGCGGTCCGCGATCCGCGACGCCGCCTCGTACGCCTTCGATGCGTGTGCCTGCACGCACGCGTTGTTCATCGCGCGCAGATAGTTCGTCCGCTCGTCCCCCTCGGCGGGGATCGGGAGCGCGAGGATCCGGTCGTACAGCGCCATCGCCGGCTCGCGGAGCTTGGCCACGACGGCCCGGTAGGCGACCTCCGCGATCAGCGCGACGTCATCAGGGAGGAGCGGCACCAGCGCGCCGAGCCGATCAGGGACGTGCTCGACGATCGCCTCCGCGAGCTCGCTGAACAGCTCGTTCGCCACGTCGCCGAACGACAGCATCGCGCCGCCGCCGACCTGCGTCGCCGAGCTCGACAGGATGCGCTCGGGGAGTGCCTGCGCCAGCGCGAGGTCCACGATCGGACCGAACTGCGCGTGCCCTCGCTTGCCCATCCGCACGGCCACGTTGACGCGCACCGACGGCACGAACGCCGGGAGGACCAGCACCAGCTCGTCGAGGCGCTCGACATCGAGCAGCAACATCGCGTGGGTGAACTGCACGTCGCTATCGTCGGGGGCGAGCCGGAGCGCGCGCGAGGTCATCGCGATCGCCTGGACCACCCGCACCGGATCCGGCGCATGTTCGTCGTCGTCCTCATCGTCCCCATCGTCACCATCGTCCTCGGCGTCGTCGGCGTCGACCGCGGCACCGGCGGAGATCCGCGCGTTCTCCTCCGCGAGCAGCTGCCGCGCCCGCTCGGGATCGGCGATGCCCTTGACCTCGGAGGCAGAGCCGTCCTGGGCCCGGATGAAGCTCGGCGTGACCACGATCTCGAGCGCCGGCCAGGCCTCGAAGTCGTAGGTCCCCGCGAGATTCTCGCGCAGCTGCGTCTCCATCTCCCGCGCGAGCTCCTGCGTGATCTCGAGCGTCAGGTCGCCCTCGTTGATCGCGTAGCCGACCTGGCTCCCCGGCTTCAGGTCGAGCGTGGAGCTCTTGCCCCGCAACATGTAGTCGCGCCCGTGTCGGATCCGCCCGCGCATCGCTCGCGGTAGGACCGCCGCGTACAGCGCCCCGAGCTCGATGCGCACCCGGCCATCGTCGACCTGGAACTGCAGCTCACCGGCGAACGTCAGATCTTCGGAGGAGCCCTCGGCGGCGACCCGCTGCTCGGCCTCACGCGCGATCTCTGGATCCTCCAGGACCGAAGCGCGCGTCAGGTCGGTGATCAGGAAGGGCAGCTTCTTCCGGAGGATGTCGATCAGCCCATGGGTCGACCACTCCTGGATCAGGCGGTACTCGTCGTCGGTGATGCCGACGATCTGGACGAACCGCGCCTTACCGTGCTCGGAGACGATCTCCCCGAGCTCGGGATCCTCGGAGAAGCACACCGCGGTGATCTGCGTGTCGAGATCGAGCGCGATCGGACCGTTGAGGCCCATCTTGTGGCCCGCTGCGAACCGGTTCCCGCTGCTGAACACGTAGCGGCCGAGGTTCTGGAGGAAGTTGAGCGCCCAGGTCGGGGGCTGCGCATCGGCGAGGGTACGCGCGAGGCGGAACGTCAGCTCGAATCCGAAGCCGCTCTCCTCGGGGTCCTCGTTCTCCTTCTCGAACAGATCCGTGAACCCGTAGGTCACGAAGTGCCAGTGCGGCGACGGATCGGTGCGCGGGTACGCCGAGATGCCGTGGATCGGATCGTTGCCCCCCATCCCATAGGGCTTCAGCACGCCCCAGTGCATCGGATCGGCGTCGCCATAGATCGGCTTCAGCGCCGCATCGATCGCGTCCCAGCCCGGCGACTTCGCGGGCTCCGCGGCGTCGTCTTCAGGCACCGGCTTCGGCCTCGTGAGTACACCCGCGAGCTGGTCATCGCGAACCAGGCTGCCGACCAGCACGGCCTCGAGCGCCGGGGCGAGCTCGCTGGCCAGGCGAGGCAACGCGGTCGCACGCTCGTCATCGCTCAGCTCACCGAGCTCGTCGAGTGCG
>JAYVRN010000683.1:0-13515 GCA_043776275.1 Myxococcales bacterium
GCCGGCTCCGCCGCTCGCGCCCGCGCCCGCAGATCCACCCGCGCTCGCACCGGCTCCGCCGCTCGCGCCTGCGCCCGCAGATCCACCCGCGCTCGCACCGGCTCCGCCGCTCGCGCCAGCGCCCGCAGATCCACCCGCACCAGCGCCGGCTCCGCCGCTCGCGCCCGCGCCTGCAGATCCACCCGCGCCCGCGCCGGCTCCGCCGCTCGCGCCCGCGCCCGCAGATCCGCTGCCGCCTGCACTCGCTTCATTGGGCCGCGGCCGCTCCATCGGCGCATCGCCACCCGAGCTCGGGGCTGGTCCGCTACCGCCGCTCGCGCCTGCGCTGCTGCCAGCACCCGCGCCGCCGCCCGCACCGGCACCGCCGCCGCTGCCAGCACCCGCGCCGCCACCGCCACCACCACCCGCGCCGGCTTGCTGCGGCTTGACCTGATCCTTGGCCTTCTCCGCGGCGACCGCGCCGAGTTCGCCGGCGCCCGATCCGGACACCTGCGCCGCCGCGGCGTTGTTGACGTTGATCGTGCAGCTCGAGCCGGAGACCGTGATGTCACCCGCGGCCTTGAACCCGAACGTCGACTTGGCGTGCGCGAGGACCTGCTGCCCCTTCACGGTCAGCTTGTCCTTGGTCCCCATCTTCAGCGTATCGCTGTGCATGATGACGTTGGCAGCCGCCTTGATCTCGATGTCGCCGTCGCACTCGATCTTGATCAGCTTGTTGGCCGAATCGAGGACGATCTTGTTCTTCTTCGTCTTGTCGACGATCGTGACCTTCTCGGCGCCTTCCTTGTCGTCGAAGATCACGCGATGCCCGGAGCGCGACTTGATGAGCTTCGTCTGGTTCTTTCCAGACGTGTTCTTCTCCGGCGCCTCCTGCTTCTTGTTCCACACCGCGCCGATCACGATCGGCCGATCGATATCGCCGTGCTCGAACACCACGAGGAGCTGGTCGTCGACCTCGGGCAGGAAGTACGTGCCGCGCTCCTTGCCGCCCATCGGGATCGCGATGCGCGCCCAGAACGTGGTCTCGGTGTCGCTCAGCCAGGGGAACTTGACCTTGACCCGGTAGCCCGGGTTTCCGTCGCCTTCCTTGTTGTCGGTGACGATCGCGAGGTGGACCCCACGCACCTTGTTCGCGCGTTGCGCGAGTGGCATCGGACGGTCGATGGGGAAGAGACTCACAGGATCTTCATCTGGGGTGCGTCGTAGTTGCTGTTCGACGCAGAGGTGATTTTCGTCGCCGACTGACCGTCGATCATCACCTCACCGCCGGCCTTCACATCGATCGTCTTCTCGGCGTTGATCTTGATGTTCTGCCCGGCGTCGACCTTGAGCTTGCCCTTCGCGGTGATCTCGAGCTTGCCCTCCATCGTCGACACGGAGACGCCCGTGTCGCCCGACATCGGCGGCTTGTAGATCGCGCACACATTGGGGCCGGCGCCGTCCTTGCCGAAGTTGCCGACGCCGACCATGTTCTTCGCGGTCTTGTCAGAGAACGTGATCTTCACCTTGCTCGAGTCATCGAGGATCAGGCGCGCTCCGGCCCGGCTGCGATAGCCGCGGAAGTTGTTCTTCCCGTCCTCATTCGGCTCGGGGGAGAAGTCTGGCTTGCTCCACACGCCACCGATGATCACCGGCTGCGACGTATCACCGGCGAGGAACATCACCACCACGACGTCATCGACATCGGGCAGCGTGTACCAGCCGAACTCCTTGCCCTCCATCGGAGTCACGAGCTGCGCCCAGTGGGTCTGATCGAGGTCCCCACCGTCGAGCCAAGGCAACCGGATCTTGATCCGGTTCATGTTGTCCGGATCCTGGTTCTGACAGACCACGCCATAGTGCAGTCCGTACTGCACCAGGTCGAGAGACTCGTTTCGTGGTCCGCCGGGGCGCATTAGCCCTTCTTCTGTCCGTCGCGCGCGACCTTGAAGATGGTCACGAAGCCGCCGTCCTTGGACTTCGGCATCGTGTGGCGATGGGTGATGCCCATGATGTAGTAGAGCCCGTTGAACGGGTCATCGCCCTTCGCGTTGGCGGTGATATCGAGCGTCTGACCGAGGTCTGCTTCGGCATTGCCGGCGCACTCCGCCTCGCCCGTGATGAACGTCAGGTTGAGGTCGCGCAGGCGCGCGGTCGCGATCGCCTTTGCCTCTTCCTGGCTCCAGATCGGGTGATCGACCGTGAACGTCTCTTCCTTGCCGAGGTCCTTCGACGCGGCGACCGCGTCTTCCTTGCCGAGCTTGGTGCCCGGGTTGGTGGCCTCGCCGACGATCAGCTCCTTGGTCTCCGGGTTCCAGCCCTTGACCGTCACCTTCTTCACCACCGACGCGGAGTTGATCCGCGGGGTGAAGGCGCGGAGCGTTCCGCCACCGTCGACCGAGAGCTCGACCTTGCTCGAGTTGCCGAAGTTCGGCTCCTTGACGAACAGGTCCGTCCCGACGCACCAGACGTGACAGCCAAGCCGCGCCGCGCGGGTGCGGAGGAACTCCAGATCGGTCTGGTTGTGCTGGTAGACGTGCTTGTACGTGATCGACGTCTTGTGCTCCCACTTCAGCGTGAGCCCGCCGTCCTTCACGACGTCGCTGAGGATCGCCTGATCCGTCTTGTCGGTGTACGTGATCGACTTCCGCTTGCGGAGCAGGCGGTGGAGCTTGTTCATCGCGCGGATGCACAGCTTCGTGGTCTCGCCACCCTTGTAGGTCGCTTCGAAGCCGACGATCTCGCCAACGTAGATCGACTTCGGCGGACTGCCGACCTTGATCTCGAGGCTCTGACCGATCTCGAACTTTCCGCCGTAGATGTCGTTCTGGTTCGACAGGACGACCGCTGCCATGTCTGGCTGATACATGTCGCGATCGACGACGTACGAGATGAAGTCCGCGTCCGGGACCTCTTTCCCGTCAACGAGGATATCGACGTTGGGTGCGGCAGCGGCCACGGATCACTTCCCCTTCTCTTTGTCGACGCGCTTGGCTTCCTTGAGCTTCACAGTGCAGGTCGCGCGGAGAGGCTCACCTTCGGGTGAGAACATCGTGTACTTCGTGGTGAGGCTCTCGATCACGCACTCGAAGCGAGGGAGCACACCACCCCAGACCACCACGCAGTGGTGCGGCCGGCGGAGGGTATCCTCGTCGGAGGACGGATCGCGGACGCGGGCGAGCTTCTCGAGCCGCTTCACGGCGTCCGAGACCGAGACGCCATCGCCCATCTCGCCATCGGTCTCGTACCCGTCGAACAGCATCTCGACGGTGATGCTGCGGCCCTCGGCGCCGGTGAACTCGAGGGCCATGTAGTTCTCGTCCTTCTTGGACTTCGGCTTGGCCGCCGCACCCGTGGTGCCGCCCTGCCCGCCGGCCTGCGTGGCCGCGTCGGGCTTCTTCCAGGGGACGTTCTGGCTGACCTCGAGCGTCCCGGGGTTGTACTGAGCGACGACCGTGTGGTCGCTGCCCTCGGCACCGCCGCCAACGTCGAGGCTTCCGATCCTGATCTTGCTGGTGGCTCGCTTGAAACTCATAGGTAGGGCTCCCCGTTACGTGACCGCGCGGTATCCATCAGCACCAAGATCTGGCGGTAGACCTCGTTGGCGATCTTTTCGATGTCGACCGGCGCACCCGCCTGCGCCTTCTCTCCGCCGCTCGCGACCGCAGGGGCCACGGAGGCCGAGTGCGGCGCCCTGGTCGACGCGGCCACCTGGCTCGCAGGTGCCGACGTGACGAGCGTCAGCTCGGCCATCGAGAAGCCGCCGTCGGAGGACGACCCGCTGCTGCTGCGATCGTCGAGCATCTTGCGGGCCGCGGATTCGAACCAGGTCGGGATCTCGACCTCGCCACCGCCGTGCCGGCCCGACGGCCGACCTGTGCGCACGAGCTCCTGTGCCGCGCTCGGCGCGCGCTGCACGACCGGCATCTCGCGCTCGCGCGAGCTCGAGCTTCCACCCTCGGCGCGCATCACCGCAGAAGCGAGCTCCCCGGTCGACGGCGCGACGTACGATCCGAGCGCCTCACCCGCACGCGAGCTCAGCGATGACAGGCCCGGGCGGCCGTCGATCGTCGGCATGTCGACGCCGCTGCGCCCGCGGCGTCCCGTCGAGGCGAAGCTCGCAACGCCGGGCAACGTCCCGGTGGCGGTCGCGGCATCGATCTCGGCGATCGACATGCCGTCGGTTGCGTACACGACCGGCAGGACATCCCACGCCGTCGCAGCACGCTCGTAGGCGGAGACCGAGGTCTCGTCGCCACGGCCCGCAAGCGCGAGGGCACGGGCAGCACGCGCCGCGGGTGACCAGTTGCGACCGCTCGGCGATTGGCTGAGCGCGACGTAGAGCGCATCGAACCGTGCGCGGCGCGAGGTCGAGACCAGCGCGCTCGCTGCGCCGAGGACGTCGGCCTCACCGGGCTCGGCGAGGGTCGGCGCTGCAGGACTGCCGAACGCCGGAGCTGACGACTGACCTGACGACTGACCTGACGACTGACCCGAACCAGCGCCATGGAGGACACCGTCTGCCCCGACGGCAGGCAGCATGCGCGACTCGCGCCCGGCTTCGGTCGCGAACGCGTTCGCATCCTCGCTGGCGGCGTTGCCGGCGGCGCTGATGAACGGGCGATCCGAGAACGCTGCGAACGTTCCGATCTCTGCGACCGCCTGCGCCGCGAGCAGCTCGAGTGCGGCGACCGACATCGACAGCTGACCATCCGGCGCGGCGGCGTTGAGCCCGAGTGCGGCGACGGTCGCCGACGGCCACAGGAAGGCGCCACGGGGAGCGCGACGCTCCACGCCGAAAGCGGTCGACGGCAGGGTGTGGTCGGTGCGAGCGGCGGCGGCGAACGCATCGCTCTCGATCGTGCCTGCGGTCGGTGCGAGCGCGGCAACGGGATACGCGGTGGCGATCGTGCCGGGGGCCGCGCTCGACATGGCGAGACCCGGCGCGCTCGAGGCCGACACACCACCGCGTGCAGCCTCGCGCCGGTCGGTGTGGATCGCCATCGCTTGCACGAACGTGCGATCGACGGCGCTCGCCATCGCGGACAGCTGGCCGGGACCGGCGATCGCGAGGCGAGCGGCCTGCGCCGCCTCGGCCGGGCCAAGCCCGTAGACGCGCGCGGCGAGCACGAGCTCGGGCGACACGAAGTCGAGCGACAGATCCGAAGACGACCGCTCCTGAGCGACCGCCCAGCCATGCGCGCGATCGGCGACCATGCCCGGAGAGGTCCACGCCGAGCCGGCCTCGAGGGCCGGCATCACTTCGGCGAGCATCGGCAGGCTCATCGATTCGCTCATCGCGCGAGCCGCGCTGCTGGTGATCGGCGTGGTCTGCGTCGCGCTCACCGTGGGCTGCTCGGTGAGCATGGAGGCTGCGCCGGAGGCCGACGTGGGATCGACGCTCCACGACAGGAGCGCGGTGCGCAGCGTGGTCAGCGGCGCGACATAGCTCGCGGAGAGCGGCGCCTCGACCATGGATGGCGCTGCAGGCTGCGCGAGCACGCTGGTGTCCTCGGCGGTCCGCAGCTGATCGCCGACAGTCGACGCCAGCTCGGGTGCGACGTATGCGAGATCGAGCTCGGGGGCCGAACGATTGACGGACTCGGGCGCCATCGTCGACGCAGGCGAGAACGCTGCCCAAGCGGGGGCACCGATCCCGGCGATCTCCGTCTCCGCGGAAGCCGGCGCGATCAGGCCGGCGAGGTAGGTGGCGGAGAGGCCGGCACCGAACAGTGCTCGCACGTCGAAGCTCGCAGCCGCGGGGAGCGGCAGCAGGTGGCGCAGCGCCGGTGCGAACGGCGAGGCGGCGAGGCCCGCCGAGAGCCCTGCGTTGGGAGCGGCCGCGGCGGAGTGCGCGACGGCATCAGCGGGGGTCATCCGCGCATAGTCGATGGCGATCGGGGCCGCCGAAGCGGTTGTGGCGGTGCTGCCGGAACTGCCGGCGGCCGTGGTGCGGACCCCCGCTGCCGCGGCGGCGATCTGCGCGAACACTGCATCCGGGGTCTCCGCGTTGTCGTCGAAGCGCTCGACGGGCGGGGGCGACGGACGCAGCACCGGCATCGGGGTGGCTGCACCCGCCGCGAACGACGTTCCGCCGAACGACGGAGACGCCTCGATCGGCATCGCCTGCCGAGGCGCGGTGTCGGACTCGAACATCGGGCGAAGGAACACAGACTCCGGTGCGGCCGACGCGAGCGCCTGCATCCGCAGCTCGGGCGAGGCACCGGCGCTGGCCTGGAGGATCTCGAGCGACCGCGGGGTGGCGCCGGCGAACCGCGCGAGCCAGCGATCCGACCACGCGACGTGATTGAGAGCGGCCGGCGATGCGGCGGCGGTAGCGCCGAGCGCCGTCGACGGAGCCGCGGACGAGCGCTGCGTGGGCGCGGGATTGGTGAGCCACGGCAGCGACGGCGCGCGGTGAACGACCGGCTGGACGGTGCGAAGCGCCGGGACCTGGGCGGTTTGCGAGAGCGCGGGCGCCGCGAGTTGCGCGGGGCGCTCGGCGATCACGTGAGCACGCTCGACGGCGGACACCAGTCCACCGAGGCCGGCCGGCATCATCAGCCGAGGACCGCGGGTGACCTCGAACGCCTGGTTCGCGTGGGTGCTGCGCGCCATCAGCTCCGCGGTGCGGAGCACCTCGACGAGCTCGGCGAGCTCGGCCATGCCACGCTCGGGGCGACTCGCGATCATCTGCTGGAGCTCGGGCGGGAGCGCGGCGATCGCTGCGGTGACTGCAGCCGGCGCGCGGCCGACGTCGCTCACGGGTACAGGTGCAGCCTCGGCCACCGCTGCCTGCTCGATCGAGCTCCGTGCGTGCTGCGCTGCCGCGGCGCGCGCCTGCTCGTGCAGCCGCTGCTGCCCGCCGCGTGCATCCTGGGTGGTGCGCTCGGCGACGCGCTGCGCGATCCGATCTTCGATCCGAGCGGTCTCGCGTGCGGCCTCGCGAGCCACTTCGCGAACGCGCTCGGCCTCACGAACTGCCTCGACCGTGGCCTGCGCCGTGCGCTGCGCCTCGACCGCAGTCACGGTGCGCTGCTGCGCCTCGGCAACGGTCCGCTGCGTGGTGGCGCGGACCTCCTCGCTGCGCTTGGCCGTCGACTGCGCGTCGACCCGCGCCGTGATCTGTTGTTCGCTGACCTGGGCCTCGGCGCGGAGCGCGAGCTCGCGCTCCGCCGACACCCGTGCGATCCGCTGGAGGTCCGCGATCTGCGCGCGCTGACCCGCGTAGTGATCGGCGAGGCGCGACGCGGGGGACGACGACTCGCTGGTCGGTGCACTCGCGTAGGTACCCAGCGTGCTCGCCGTCGACGGTGACGAAGCGACATCGCTGGCACGTGGCGCAGGTGGGGTCACCAGCTCGGGAGCCTGCTGCGCGACCCGCGCATCGGCGCGCTGCATCGTGGCGCGCTCGAGCATCGTGGTGAGCACGTTGCGGAGCGCTGGGCTGACCCGGCCCATGGTGCCTTGAGCGCTGGCACCGTCGGAGATCGAGGGCGCACGCGATGCGCCCATCAGCGGCGCGACCGCGCGCGACATCAGCTCGGCAGCCTGGACGGCAGCCAGCGGGATCAGCGACGAGTACGCATCGAGCACGCGGCCCGGCTCGGCCGATCCGCTGTACCCGATGCCGGAGATCGCCGACTGCGGCGTGGGCTGCGCGAGCGACAGCGACGGGGCGACGTACTCGTAGAGCGCGCTCGGCATCGCGGTTTGCGGTGCGGCGATCGCGGGACGCTGTGTCTGTGGGGCGACGAACGTTCCGCGGGTCGTGAACAGGCTCGGCGCCGTGCCGTCACTCGTGTCCGACTGGACCTGCCGCGCGGCGGCCATCCAGTTGAGCTCGTCCTGGTACCAGGGACGCGGGAACACCCACGACACCGCGGCACCCTCGCGCTGGCTGGCGCCGGCCGTCGAGTACTGGCTGAACAACCGCAGCGACGCAGAGCGCTGCGCGGTCTCGATCCACGGCGCGACCAGACGATCCACAAACCCGAGTGACCTCAGCGGACGTACGTTCGCAGCCGTCGACTCCGGGGCCCAGCGCTCCACGTGGCGGTTCGCGGCGTGCAGCATGCTCCCGCCACCACGCGTGGCAAACGGCGTCGGCGCAGACAGCGCGGCGCTCAAAGCGCGTGGTTCGGGGGTCTCTTTCGCCATGCGGGTGGGTTCCTCTAGCTCAGCAGCCTCAACGCGGGATCCTTGACTCAGCGGTCAGCAGTGCTGGGTCAGTGCGATTTGCCTGCCGATCCGTGTGCCGCTCCGCCGCCAGATCCGAACTGGATGCCTTCGTGCGCGATCTCGAGCGTCTCGATCGCGAGCTCACTCTTGGAGGCGTCGAACTCCGAGATCTCCCACTTGGCCGGCCAGCCTCGATAGAAGGTCCACGAAGCGACCTCCTTGAGGGCCGTGTTGAGCTGGATGATCCGGCCCTCGGCGATCCGGCGATACTTCTTGTTCAGCCACTCGGTCCGCCAGGTCAGCAGGTCCGAGCTACCCGTGAAGCCCTGCTTCAGGATGATGTTCGACCACTTCGTGGCACCGACGAGCTGGAACGTCGTGTCGTTCGCCCCGCCCTCGCGGACCGGCACGATCTCGGTCTCGTACTTGAGCCCGCCGACGCTCTTGAAGAACGCCTCGCCGCCGCTACCACCCGCAAGGTGAAGCTCGACCTTGAAGCAGAATACGGGAAGCGGATCTTTACGGTCGGCGGGGTTCGGCATGGTTCTCCTACGTCGCGGAAGGACCGGTCATCGTCTGGGTCAGCGAGATCATGATGAACTCGGCGGGGGTCACAGGAGCCACGCCGATGTCGCAGATGAGCATGCCTGAATCGACTTGCTCGGGAGGATTGGTCTCAGCATCGCATTTTACGAAGAACGCAGCCTCAGGATTCCCTCCGATGAGCATCCCGCGGTTGTGGAGATCCGCGAGGAAAGCCGTGGTTCGGCTCCTCACGAGATCCCAGGTCCGGTGGTTGTTCGGTTCGAACGTGCACCAGGCGAACCCAGCCTCCAGGGACCGACGTAACATGATGAAAAGACGTCGAACCGGGATATAGCGCCACTGTGGGTCTGATGACGCGGTTCGCGCACCCCACGGCCGGACGCCCCGCTGGAGGCGGAACGTGTTCACGGCCTCGCTGTTGAGCTGGCCGATGTGGTCCTCCGTAACCCGGAGAGAGACGTCCTCGGCGCCCTGGATCTCGAGGTTCGCGGGGGCATGGTGGACGCCCTCCAGGTCCCGGCGGGCATAACACCCGGCCAGATACCCCGATGGAGGGACGATCCGGGTCTTCTCGTCCTGGCCCACGGTCCGCAGCCACGGCCAGTAGTAGGCGCAGAACGACGAATCGGTGCGCCGCCGCCAGCGGCAGACCCACTCGATGTCCTTGCTCTGCGGGATGTCGAGGATCGCGAACCGATCCTTCTGGAGCTCGCAGATCGAGATCAGCTGATCCTGCAGCCGCTGCGCCTTGAGCTCGCCCGCGGGCCCGGGCTCGCGCTCGTAGAACCGCATGGCGTCGGGAGCGATCAGGATCGAGACCTCCTCGTTCGCCGCGAGAGCGAGCAGGCCGGTCCGATCGCCGGGCCCGAGATCGAGCCCGATGAAGTCGTCGGGCATCAGCGCTTCGAGGCCATCGCGCCCACCCGAGAGCCGGGTCATCGCCATCGCCTCGGGCATGTTATGCGGCACCGGCGACTTGGTCTCGAGGTCCTCGATGCGGACCAGCCGCGATCGCTGGGAGACCACGCGCGGCGCGTAGTTCCGCGACGAGGGGTGCATCTGCAGCCCCTTGAACACCTCGCGGCGATCCTTCATCGCGACGTGGATCTCGAACGTCAACACTTCGAGGTGCGTCGGGGCCGCGGCGCGATGCCGGCGGTTGACCGGCGTCGACGTGCTCCACTTGATCAGCTTGTCGCCGACCTCGGTGATCACGATGAAGTCCGAGTTCTCGCGGTCGAAGATCCGGACGGTCGCGCCGACCTCGAAGCCACGGGTGGCGTTGACGTAGGCCTCACCGGAGCCGATGTCGAGGTCACGCGTGAGCAGCGCCATCGCGCCCGGCGCATGCACGCACCGGAACCAGATGGTGTTGCCCCACGTGCCCTCGTCGAGCGCGCGGATCTTGAGCGAGGGCTTGTTCCAGTCGTCGATCTGGACGTGCTCCGCGCAGGACGCGTGCTCCATGCCGGGCAGCTCGCCGCGCGCCGCGTTGTGCGCGACGCGAACGACCCAGCAATCGGTGCCGCCGTTGCGGAAGAAGCCGTAGACGGAGTCCGACGTATAGGAGTCCGTCGAATAACCGAAAATCTCGAGGAACTCGTCCCAGCTGGTGAGACGGGTCGCCTCGTTCATCGGCCCCTTTTGAGTGGTGCCGACGAAGCCCGCAATACGGGTGTTCGAGATCGACAACGGTGGTGGAGCCACCGTGTCGAAGCTCTGATAGATGCCAGGTGCTCGTGGATCTGCGGACGGTCGCATGCGCATGACAGATACCTTCCCAAGAGGACTGCGAGGACACCTCGCCGGAGCTAGCGACGACGGGCGTCGTTGATCTCGCGGTTCACCCGCGCGATCTCACGCAGCCAGACGTGCCGTTCTTCGTGCTCCATGTCGAGGATGTCGTCGATCGACCAGTGAAAGTGGTACGCGATATAAGCAATCTCTTGGTACAGCTGCTCGCGCGGATAGGTTGCGACCGCCGCCCAGGTTACCCCGGGCCAGACTGGCCACTACCTCCCTCGGTGATCAGTGCACCCGTGACCATGTCGACATCCATCTCGTGCTGACACTTCGGGCACGTGACGTGATGCTTCGGAGTTCCGCCTTCCTCGTTGATCTTCCGATAGAACTCCTGGAGGTAAGCGAGATCGGTCGAGAACAAGTTCTCGATGATGTCTCCCGTGATGTGCGTGTTCTCGCCGATCTTGGTGATCACGCGAGACAGCAACACGATCACGAGATACGCGCGGTTTGACTGCACGCGATAGTCCTGCAGCGGCAGGATCTCGTCACGTGCGGTCGCGAGCCGCATGACTCCGTCGCGATGGACGTTGCCGTCCTCATCGACGTAGCCGCGCGGCAGGCGAAATGGAAACTGAGTCTTGAACGCCATCGGCCCTGTTCCTGCTGTGTTCCGAAAAAAACGAAAGCGGGCTGCTCCACCCGGAGCAACCCGCATCCTACGATCGAAGCCCAGCTAACTTCAGCTGGTGCGCCGGGTATTACAGATCGGTGTACTTCATGTCGAACTTGATGCCTTCGCAGTACATCTCGACGTTGAAGCGCTTGATCTTCTCGGAGTTCGCCTCGACGTCGTCGTCGGAGAACTTCTTGAAGCCGAGGTGCTCCAGGGTGACCGTCCCCAGCTCCTTCTTGAGGTCCGGGCCGAGGAACGTGATCATGCCGGTGAGCTCGTTGCCCTCCTCGCGGATACCGTCGATGAACCACTTGTAGGCAGCGTCTGCCCACGGCTGGTGATCGGCGTACGAGATCGAGAACTTGATGTCCGGCACCGAGACCTTCGCGGCGTGCTTGGTCGGCTGGTTGCCAACGCCGACCTGGTCCGGAGCGATCGCGCACTTCCAGGTGAACGAATCCACCGAGGTGATACGCGCGCAGGGCAGACCCGGGATGTCGACGCGGAAGTTCGCGCACATCCACGACTTCTGCTTCTGGCCGATCGGGCCCTTGATGGTCTCACCACCCGCCTTGACCCAGTTCACGATCTCGGGCTCGAACTCGACGTCGAAGTACGCCGCGTCCTTGCTGGAGGCATCGAGCTTGGGGCAGGTGACGCCGGTGATCAGCGCCTGCTTGAACTCGATGCGGGACTGCGCCTTGTAGTCGAAGTCGGCAGAGGTGAACGCGCCGGCGCGGTACTCGGAGCCCTTGGCGAACGAGAGGTTGATCCACTCGTACATGCCCTTGCCCATGCCGATGCCGACCGTGGCCTTGGCACCCGTCCACTTGAAGTTGGTGACATGCTTCTTCTGCATGTTGTCGGGGCCAAGGTCGTTGGACGCGACATCACCTTCGAGGGCCAGACCACTGAACTTCTTGAGGTAGCCGACGTTGTAGCCCGCGACATCGAGCATGAAACGTCCACCAGTAAACGTACGATCATTCGCCATTCGGTTGATTCCTTTGAAGTTTCGTCGTTCGCCGGCCCGTCACGAAGAGCCTCGGCAGTGGCAAGCTCACTCTCACACCCACCAGACGTCCGTCTGGTCCACCCATACTTGTCAACACCGAAGATCCACCTGGCGTTTTCGAAGAGCTGTCTCTTTCTAGCCGTCGGGTCCGAGCAAGTGCCGTATGCACCTGCCCGCCCTCTCCATCGTCTGCCTCTTACGAAGTCGAAGCCATCAGGCTTCCCGGAGATCTCGACTTCGTAGTGGGCCCCAGGACCCGCCCCCCACAGGGTGTAGGTCCTGGAGTTACCGTGTCGCTGTTACTCCTCGACGCCGCCGCCGGAGGCCATCTGGCCAATCCGGAAGATGACGAACTCGGCCGGCTTCACCGGCGCGAGGCCGATCTCGACGACCAGCTGGCCTGCATCGACCACCTCGGGCGGGTTGGTCTCCTCGTCGCACTTGACGTAGAAGGCCTGCTCGGGCGAGGTGCCCATGAGCGCGCCGTTACGCCAGAGCAGCGTCAGGAACGAGGCGATCGTCCGCTGCACGCGCTTCCAGAGGCGATGGTCGTTGGGCTCGAACACCACCCACTGGGTGGCGCGCTCGATGCTCGACTCGACCATGATGAACAGGCGGCGAACGTTGATGTAGCGCCACGACGGATCGCTCGACAGCGTGCGAGCGCCCCAGATGCGGATCGCGCCGCTCATGAAGCGAATGGCGTTGATGCCCTTCGGGTTCAGGAGGTCCTGCTCGCCCTTGGACACGTTGTACTTCATGCCGAGCGCGCCACGGATGATCTCGTTGGCCGGTGCCTTGTGGACACCACGCTCCGCGTCGGTACGCGAGTACACGCCGCAGATGTGACCCGACGGCGGAACGAAGATGTTCCCCTTGTCCGGATCGTAGACCTGGATCCACGGGAAGTAGTACGCGCCGTACTTCGAGTCGCGCGGCTTCGGGAGCTTGTCGACGCCGCCGGTGATCGTCTCCGGCGAATCGAGGACCGCGAACCGATCCTTGCGCGTCTCGGCGTGCGAGAGCAGCGCGTCCTGAACGGCCGGCGAGATCTGGCCGGGAGCCGCGATGATCGCGATCTCGTCCACTTCGTCGAGGCACTTCAGGCCGGTGCGAGCACCGGGGCCACCATCGCGACCGATGAACAGACCGTCACGGCCACCGCCGCCGACGTGGGCCTGCGCGGGAGCCTTCTCGTCCTTCTTGTCGCCGGTCGCGGGCTTGGCCTCGACCTTGGCGCCCTCGGGCGCACCGACATTGACGACAAAGCAGCGCGAGCCGCCGTTGTTGAAGAACCCGTAGATCGCGTGTGCGAAGTGCTCGCTGCAATCCTTGAAGTCACCGAACGTCTTCACGAACTGCGACCAGTTCGTGA
>JAYVRN010000684.1:0-3821 GCA_043776275.1 Myxococcales bacterium
GCGATCGACGACATCTACTTCGACGTGGTCGGTGTTGGGGCGGTCCCGCTGCCGTTGTCGCACCGGACAGCCCAGAAGCTATGCGAGGTCGCGCGTCCCGCTCGTTACGGTCTGCGCGAGAAGACGTTGCTCGATCCGCGGGTCCGGTACACGTGGGAGATCGGCAAGCGCCAGATCAAGCTCGATACGCGACACTGGCAGCGCACGCTCGATCCCAAGCTCGATCTGATCGCGCGTGACCTCGGCTTGCCCGACGGCGCGAAGCTGCGCGCCGAGCTGCACAACCTGCTCGTCTACGGGCCCGGCCAGTTCTTCGCTCCCCACCAGGACTCCGAGAAAGCCGACGGGATGATCGGCTCGCTCGTGGTCCTGCTGCCTTCCGACTCGAAGGGCGGCGCGCTCGCGATCAAACACCACGACGAGAGTGTCAGCTATCGCGGATCGTCCAACCAGCTCGTGCTCGTCGCGTTCTACGCCGACTGTCGCCACGAGGTTCGACCGGTGACTTCGGGATACCGGGCGGCACTGACGTTCAACCTGTTCCTCGATACGGCAGCTCGCCGAAGCGAGCGTCCGGCGTCGAAGCCGGTGGAGGCGCTGGCCGATCTAGTGCGCGACTACTTCGCGACACCGCGCCCTTCGCGTGGCCCGCTCTGGCCGCCTTCGCCCGCCCCCGAGCGGCTCGTGTACCTGCTCGATCACGAGTACACGCAGGGGGGACTCTCGTGGCGGGCGCTGAAGAACGGCGATGCGGTCCGTGCCTCGGTGCTGCGCGAGGTTGCCGATCTCCTCGACTGCGAGGTCGTGCTCGCACTCGCCGACGTGCACGAGACCTGGTCGTGCGAGGACGACGGGGGCTACGACGGCTATGGCTACGGTCGGCGACGGCGCGGCTGGTCCGCGCGCTACGACGAGGACGAGGACGACGGGGCTATTGGGGACGAGGACTACACGCTGACCGAGCTGTGCAACTCCGACGTCGAGCTGAGGCACTGGGTGGGCACGTCGAACAAGCGCGTCCAGGCGATCTCCGACGAGGTGATGGACGACGAGATCTGCTTCACGAAGCCGAGCGTTGACCTCGAACCGTTCAAGTCCGAGCACGAGGGGTACACCGGCAACGCCGGCAACACGGTCGATCGCTGGTACCACCGCGCCGCGGTGCTGCTGTGGCCCCGCTCCCGAACGTTCGCGATCCGGGCAAAGGCATCGCCGGCATGGGGCATCCGGGAGATCGCGAAGGCGCTCGCAAAGGGCAAGACCGACGTCGCGAAACAACGGATCGGCGAGTTACTGCCGTTCTGGAACAGCGTGGCGCCTCACGAGAAGGCGCCTGGTCTCGCCGACCAAGTCTTGCAAGTGGCGAACACCCTCGACGACGTGCAACTCGCGACCACTCTCGTAGATCCGATCAGGATCGAACAGATGACGCCGAAGCTGGCGACGCGATGGGTCGACCTTCTCGCCCGCTACGGGATGACGTGGTGCGCTCAGGTGTTCGAGCGCTGGACGTCGCGTGACGAGCGCCACTACGACCACGAACCGCGCACGACCTGGCTGGTCTCGCTGCCCGCGCTGAGCGCTCCGCTGTGCACGCGTGGCGGAGAGGACGCCGTCGAGCTCGTTCGCCGGATCGCACGCACGCAATGGACGTGGCTGAACGCACGGCTCGACGGCTGGATCAAGCCGCCGCTGTCGAGCTACTCGCTCAAGGTCATCGAGAAGGCCAGCCACCCGATCGTCGGATTGCTGGCCACTGCGGCTCTCGCCGACGACCGCGATCTCCAGTCGACGATCGTCGAGCGCCTGACCGCCGAGCCGGGCTACCCGATCGCGGGGGCCCTCGCGGTCCTGCGTGCCGGAGCGCCCCACGGCGCCGCCATGCTTGGCCTCGCGCCTCTCCACGACGACTGCACGCGCGCGCTCACCAAGCTCGTGGCCACGCCGACCCGCGCGCCGGGAGACTGGTCGATCCCGACGAAGCTCGGATGCAAGTGCGATCTGTGCGCCCGCCTCGGCCAATTCCTTCGCGCTGCGAACGAGCAGCAATTCGAGTGGCCCCTCGCCAAGGACCGCCGCGCACATGTCCACGGCACGATCACGAGCTACGAGCTTCCGATCACGCACGTGACCCGGCGGGCTGGCAGCCCATACACGCTGGTGCTGACCAAGACGCGGGCGTTGTTCACGCGCGACGCGACAGAACGCGCGACTTGGACGCGAGATCTCGCGTGGCTACGGCAGAACGTGAAGACATTCACCACCCATGGCCGCGCCACGGCACGCCGAGGCGCCAGAAGATGATCATGAACCTCCACAGCATCCGATCGCTCGTCGACGTCAATGCTGCGCCGAACCTTCGGGTACCAACCTACAAGCGGTCATCGCCCCCATGACGACGCCCAAGAAGAAGGCCGCCAAGAAGTCCGCAGCGATGCTGCGGGGATTGCCAGGCCCGCTTGTGGGTTCGCTTGGCGATGTCGATGTGCCCGCGCTCGTACGTGATCTTGGTGCGTTGATTGACGGTGCACGCAAGCAGGTTTCGGTCACAGCGAACGCGGTCCTCACTGCGTTGTACTGGCAGATCGGGTGCCGCGTGCGTACCGACGTGCTGGAGGGTCGCCGCGCTGACTACGGCGCGCAGATTGTCGCGGCGGTGTCGCGACAATTGGCGACCAAGTACGGGCGCGGGTTCAACGAGAAGTCGGTGCGACGGATGGTGCAGTTCGCCACCGCGTTCTCCGACGCAGAGATTGTCGCGACACTGTCGCGACAATTGGGATGGTCCCACTTCGTCGAGCTGGTTCCCCTCAAGGATGCCCTCGCGCGTGACTTCTACGCCGAGATGGCTCGCGTCGAGCGCTGGAGCGTACGCCAGCTCCGCGAGCGGATCGACAGCATGCTCTACGAGCGCACCGCGCTGTCCAAGAAGCCCGAGGCGCTCATCCGCCAGGAGCTGTCGGCGCTGCGCGACAAGGACGAGCTGAGCCCCGCGCTCGTCTTCCGCGATCCGTACATGCTCGACTTTCTCGACCTCGCCGACACCTACAGCGAGAAGGATCTCGAGTCGGCGATCTTGCGCGAGATCGAGCGCTTCCTTCTCGAGCTCGGCACCGGCTTCGCGTTCGTCGAGAGACAAAAGCGGATCATGCTCGACGGCGACGACTACTATCTCGACCTGCTGTTCTTCCACCGGCGCATGCAGCGCCTGGTCGCGATCGAGCTGAAGCTCGGTGACTTCAAGCCCGCCGACTCCGGCCAGATCGAGCTGTACCTGCGCTGGCTCGATCGCCACGAGCGCCAGCCGTCCGAGCAAGCGCCGCTGGGAATCATCCTGTGCGCCGGCAAGAAGCGCGAGACCGTCGAGTGCCTCGACCTCGACGCGCGCGGGATCCACATCGCCGAGTACCTGACCGAGTTGCCGCCTCGCGCGGTACTCGAAGACCGGCTCCATCGTGCGATCACGACGGCCCGCGATCGGCTCGCGATCACGACGGACGGCTCAAAGGTTGGCCGCGCGGTAGCGCAGCCGCCTCGCGCGGCCAAGCAGCAAACCACGAAGGCCCGCCCCCGGCGATGAACACGCAGAGACGGCCAACCAGCAGTTGTTCGGAGATCCCGAACAACTGACCGGCGGCCTTCTCCGCCCAAACTCTGCCCGAGCCGGCAAAACGGAGGCGGAGACAGGTGGATCACCTAGGACACAAGCTCTTGAAAGTGCAGCAAGCGCTCGATTTTGTTCGTGTCCCAGGAGAATTCGATCCCCCTAATCTCCACCCGATAACCGGCCGGTTTCATTTGGGTGCAGATCCCAGATTGCA
>JAYVRN010000685.1:0-3819 GCA_043776275.1 Myxococcales bacterium
GGGCCGTCCCTGTAGGCTATCGTCCCGAGAAGCGCTTGTCCGATCCGATCGTAGGCATCGACCTCGGCACCTCGAACTCGGTCGTCGCGTACGCCGACGAGACGGGAACGGCACGGGTGCTCGCCGATGAAGGTGGCTACAAGATCCACCCTTCGGTCGTGTCGTTCCACCCCAACGGCGGCGTGGTCGTCGGTGCGGCGGCGAAGCAGCGCAAGGTCATCGACCCTTCGAATACGATCTATTCGGTCAAGCGGCTGATCGGCCGCGCGTACTCCTCGCCCGAGGTCAAGACGGCGAAGAAGCGCTCGCCGTTCCAGATCAAGGAAGGCGCGAACGAGCTCCCGCTGATCGTCACGCGTGGTGGCGAGTTCGCGGTGCCCGAGATCTCCGCCATCGTGCTCGATCACGTGCGCAACATCGCGCAGCACCAGCTCGGCGAGGAGGTCTCACGGGCCGTGGTCACCGTGCCGGCGAGCTTCAACGACGCCCAGCGGTCCGCCACCGCCACCGCCGGCGCGATCGCCGGGCTCACGGTGGTCCGCGTGCTCAACGAGCCCACGGCTGCGGCGCTCGCGTACGGCAGCTCGCGCAACCT
Source organism: Myxococcales bacterium (assembly GCA_043776275.1). Classification (GTDB taxonomy): domain Bacteria; phylum Myxococcota_A; class Polyangia; order Haliangiales; family Haliangiaceae; genus JABFXX01. The sequence continues at coordinate 596 of JAYVRN010000685.1, forward strand.
CAAGCAGACGATCGCCGTCTACGATTTCGGCGGCGGCACCTTCGACATCACGATCCTCAAGCTCGAGGACCAGGTCTACGAGGTGCTCGGCACGGCCGGCGACACGTTCCTCGGCGGCGACGATCTCGACGAGCGCCTCGTCGACAAGATGGTGGCGAAGTTCCTCCAGGAGAACCGCGTCGATCTCCGGACCAACGAGGTCTCGATGATGCGGCTCCGGGCGGTCGCCGAGCAGACCAAGATCGAGCTCTCGCGCCGCTCGCGTGCCGTGGTCCGCGTCGACGAGATCGCCTATGGCCCCAAGGGCGCGCCGCTCAACCTGCAGATCGAGATCTCGCGCGACGAGTTCGTCTCGCAGGTCGCCGACATCATCGACCGCACGTTCCCGGTGTGCAAGGAAGCGCTGAACTATGCCCGCCTCGGGATCGATCGGATCGATGACGTGATCCTCGTCGGAGGCACGACGAAGATCCCGTACGTTCGCGATCAGGTCAGCAAGTTCTTCGCCAAGGCGCCGCGCACCGACGTCAATCCCGAGGATGCCGTGGCGGTCGGCGCGGCGCTCCAGGCCACCTCGCTCGAGCGGATCCTCAACCGCAAGTCCTCGCAGCGCCTCGCCGTGCAGGAGATGCCGGACGATGCGAACGACGATGCGTTCGAGGGCGAGACCAACACGGTCGACCACGCCTTCAGCGGGAACACGAACACCGTCGAGATGGACGACGAGGAGACCTCGGTGTCTCAGGCGGCGCCACGCCCCACCGAGTACCGGGTGCCACGCAGCGGCGCCCGCGAGGTGTTCGAGGGCAAGACCCCACCGCCGCCCAGCGCGATCGCGCGCCTGAAGCCCCCACCGCGTCCCGTCACAGGCAACGTCCCGGCGGCGGCTCCCTCGGCGAAGACGATGGTCGCCGAGGCACCTCGTCCTCCACCGATCCCGCCCAAGCCCTCCACCCAGCGCGGGATGCCCGCGGTCGACAGGCCGCCGGAGTCGCAGTGGGGCACGGCGGACGACTTCCAGACGAACCCGGCGGCGGTGCAGCCCACGGCGGTCGAGCAGGCTCCGCTGCCGAGCTATCCAACCTCGAGTCCACAGGCGTCGACCTTGATGTCGTCGACGCCACCGATGCCCGCCGCGCACCGCGCCGCGACGCCGATGCCGATGCCCGAGCCGTCCGCGGCGAGCACGGCGAAAGGGTTTCAGCCGCAGGCCTATCCCGTGCTGCCGCCCGCCCCGCCGCCGCAGCAGCACCAGCTGCCGACGATGGCGATGCAACCCCTGCCGATCGCGCCGATGCCGATGCCGATCCAGCAGATCGTGCTGCAGCCCGTGCCGCAGGCGCCCGAGCCCGTCTATCGCCCGCCGCCGGTCGTCCTCGATGTCACCCCACGCGGCCTGGGGATCGCCACGGTCGCCGGGTACTGCGAGGAGCTGATCCGCCGCAACTCGCGGCTGCCGACGGAGATGGTCAAGCTGTTCACCACCTCGCGCGATCGGCAAGACGCCGTCCGGATCGTGGTCTGTCAGGGCGAATCACGGCGGCTCGACAACAACACGGTGATCGGTGATCTCCGGCTCGAGGGCCTGCCGGCGCGACCGCGCGGCGAGACCTCGATCGAGGTGACGTTCGCGCTCGATGCTTCGGGCATCCTGCAGGTCAAGGCGCGTGATGCGCAGACCGGGCGCGAGCAGCACGCTCGCCTCGACCTCGTCGGTGGCGTGAGCGAGCAAGACGTGGCTGCCTCGCGCGAGCGCGTGCAGCAGCTCCGGCGCTGAGGACAGCCACACAGGCCGCAGGCTCGGTCCCGCAGGCCGCAGCTCAGTCCCGCAGACCACAGGCCGCAGACCGCGGGCTCAGTCCCGCAGACCGCGGGCTCAGTCCCGCAGACCACAGGTCGCTGGCTCAGGGTCAGCCCACCCTGGGCTGGCGTTACTCCCCGCCGGCGTCCGGATCTTCGTCGCCCTTGGACTTCTTCGCCGGGCCACGCGTCGTCGCCTTCTTGTCCTCGGTCTTCTCCGCTTTTGCCTCGTCGGAGGCGCTGCCGCCACCCGCGGCCGCGGCCTCGTTGCCGGTGCACCACGGGAGCTTGATCGCCTTCTTCTCGGCGAGGGTCTTGGCGTCCATCACCGCGAGCTCGCCGAGGCGTGCACCACGGAGCATCACGAGGAAGTTCTTGGATCCGGCGACCGCGGTGGCGCCCTGGAGGTGCGCAAACGACTTGGCGAGCGCGTCCTTGCACTTCGGCGTGACCTTGTCGTTCTCGTCCTTCCAGTACGCGTCGACCTCCTCGTTCTTGCACGGCGGCTTGGTCAGCTTGCGCACGAGCTTGGAGCGCTGGCCGTTGGTGGCGTCGTAGACGGTCACCGTCGAGAAGCCCTGCTCGGACACCGCGACGCGGGTCTTGTCGAGGAGGGAGAACGATCCGCCGAACGTGGAGATCGGCTTGCCATCCTTGGCGCCGATCGCCTCGATGCCGCCGACCGGAGAGCCATCAGCCTTGAACGCCCACACGGCCGCGAACGGCCCCTGATCGGCGCCCTCCACGAACAGCATGTCGCCGACCCAGTGGACGGCGGTCGGGTCGTTGGTGACGCCCTTGTCGCCACGGATCGAGAAGCTCGACTCGTGAGCCTTGGAGGACGCGTCGTAGACGTGGAGGTCATCGCCGACCAGCACGGCGACCTTGGAGCCCTCGCCGTTCCACGCCATGCGCGCGATCTTCGACGATGGCGCCTTGGCATCCTTCGGCAGGCAAAAGCCGCGAGCGCAGCGATCATCGAGCAGAACCGAGATCCCGCGCCCGGGCAGCGGTGCCGCGGGCTGGTACGAGAGGGCGCCCGAGGCGAGGTCGACCTTCCAGCACGCGACCGGACCGAGCAGGCGGGTCTCGTCGGTGTCGATCGCACAGACCACGGCGTCCGCGCCGATCGCGGCGAGCTCGAGGCGCGGTGCGGTGTTGTCCTTGAGCGCGGTGGGGAGGCACGACACGCCATCGGGAACGATCGCCCGAGCCGCGGCGGTCCGCTTCTTCTCGCGATCCTCCTCGGTCACGGTGGCCTTCACGGGGGTGAGCGACTTCTTGGTCACCACCGGCTTCTTGGGGGGCTTCTTGGCGTCACCACCACACGCCACCAGCGCGAGCGGCACGAGAACGCGAGCGATCATCCCTGGATAGCGAACCATGCGTTCGTTTGTACGATCGCAACCCACCTGATACAAGGA
>JAYVRN010000686.1:0-3815 GCA_043776275.1 Myxococcales bacterium
CCTCGAGAGTGAACTTGGGTTGCGACCGCTCGCGTTCGCGGCGCGGCTGATCGGAGCGCTCGGACGACGTCTCGTCGCGGCTCGCGGTGAAATCGGTGAGCTGCAGGCCCCGCGCACGCAGGGCGTGGTCGAGGCTGCCCGCGTTGCGTGCGAGAGCGGCGGCGGTGGCCTCGTCGCCACCGCGCACGTGCGTGATCACGCTGTCGCCGCGCACGGCCACCGTGACCACGAGCCGCTCGGCCTCGTCGATCACCAGGTGCACGTGACTGGGATTGGCGGCGGCGGCGGCGGGCTCGGGATCGAGCTCGCGAGCGGCCGCGGCCGGGGTGACCGGCGCGGGCGCGGCGCCGTCTCGATCGTCGAGCGGGGCGAAGGCGAGGAGCGCGGCCGGCACGGGCTCGCCGTGGCCACCGTCGGCGCCGGGCTCCCCGGTGGACGCGCTGTCCTCACGTCCATCGCGCAGCTGCTCGATCAGATCGTGGACAGCCTGCTCGAGCGGGCTCAGCGGGGGCGACGATGCAGGATCCGCGGCGCTCTTCGCGACCTGGGTGGCCGCGCCCGTCGCCGACTGATCGATCAGCGCGTCGAGGCTCGGGCCGGAGGTCTCGCCCACCGCCGAGAACGTGACGGCCTTCGCAAGATCGGCGACCTCGCGCTTCACCTCGACCACGGGGCGCATGGTCCCGTCGGGCGAGGGAGCCGCCGCGTCCTGGGCTCGCGGCTTGCGCTGGTCCGGACGCGCCGCCGCGCGGGGTGCCGCACGCTTCGCGGGCTCACGCCGTGCGTGCTCGATCTCGTGATGGAACGAACCCTCATCGCGTGACGCCGGCGCTCGCGGGCGAGCGTCACGAGCGTCACGCCCCGCGGGCGCTCGTTCGAACGGAGCCAGAGCGAGGAGCGCGCTCATCGCCGCCTCCCGGACAGATCGTCGTTCATGCGCTGCTCGCCGCGGGCCTCGATACGCGCGCGATCGAGATCCACGCGCTCGACCATCTTCTCGGCGCGCCGCAGCTGGCGGGACCGGTCGCGAAGGTGATCGGCGGAGACCGCGACGGCGGCGATCGCCTCGTCGTGACGCGCGCTTGCATCAGCGACCTCGAGCTCGAACTCGCCCGTGATGTCGCCGACCGAGCACAGGTCGTGAACGTTGCTGGCGGCGGCGAGAATGTCGGTCGCCTCGTCGAGGAACTCGTCCAGGGACTCCCGGTGATTCACCAGGGCGAGGTGCGAGGTGTCACGCGCGGCGCTCGCCGAGGCGTGGGATGCCGCGGCGGCATCGCGGAGGCGCATGCGGACGTCCCGCAGGGCACGGATAGCACGGGGGCGGATGGTCACGAGATGATCTCCTCTCCGACCGCAGCGGCGAGGCCGCGCACGGTCACTTCATACTGGGACGGTTCATGCGGCGGCTGCCGCGACCACGCATCGATGCGCTCGCCGACCGCGAGCGCGTTGTCGAGCACCGGATTCGCGCCGCTCGTGTACGCACCGAGGGCCTGGAGCTCGGCGGCCTGACGACGGCGCGCGAGTTGTTCGCGCGACTTGGTCGCCAGCGACACCACCGTGGCCGAGGCCACCTTGCGCGCCACACGCGAGGCACTCGACAGCACGTCGACCGCCGGGAAGTGGCCGCGCCCGGCGAGGTCGCGGGAGAGCACGATGTGAGCGTCGAGCAGCGACCGCGCGGAATCGGCGACCGGATCCGAGAGGTCATCGCCCTCGACGAGAACCGTGTAGAACCCGGTGATCGCACCACCGCCGGCGCGCGGCGCGCACCGCTCGAGGAGGCGCGGCAGCGTGGCGAACACGCTCGGCGGGTAGCCCTTGGTCGCCGGCGGCTCGCCCAGCGCGAGGCCGAGCTCGCGGAGCGCCATCGCGAACCGCGTCAGAGAATCGAGGACCAGCAGCACGTTCTTGCCGCGGTCGCGGAAGTACTCGGCGATCGCGGTCGCAGCGAGCGCGCCCCGGATGCGCTCGAGTGGCGAACGGTCGGCCGTCGCGGCCACCATCACCATCCGGTCGCGTCGCGGGCTGGTCATCAGCTCGCGGACCTCGCGTCCGCGCTCGCCCACGAGCCCGACCACGATCACGTCGGCATCGGCCTGGCTGGCGATCTGCTCGACGAGAACACTCTTGCCGCAGCCAGCACCGGCGAAGATGCCGATCCGCTGCCCGCGGCCGCACGTGAGCAGCGCATCGATCACGCGTACGCCGGTATCGAAGCGCTCCTCGACCTCGGCGCGCTGCTCGATCGGCAGCGCACCGCCATCGAGACGAATCCGCGCACCGCAGCGCGGGGCCGGCTTGCCGTCGAGCGGGTTGCCGAACGGATCGATCAGGCGGCCGATCAGCGCATCGCCCACGGCGAGCTCCGCCATCGCGCCCCGCAGCCGCACCACCGCACCGGGTGCGATCCGTCGCGCGGGCTGCAGGGGCAGCGCCAGCAAGGTCTGACCGCGAAACCCGACGACCTCGCACATGATCTGACCATCCGTCGTCTCGACGACGACCACATCACCGAGCGTGACGCCGGTCATCGAGATCTGGATCAGGGTCCCCGCAACCTCGACCACCGCGCCGAGCGGCTGCGGGGCCGTCCAGCCGTTGACCAGGCTGGTCAGCGACGCGAACGAGGTCACGCGGACACCTCGATCGCGGTGACGATCGCCTCGCGAAGCTCCGTGAGCCGCTGATCCCACGAGTGCGTCAGCTCGAGCCCCGCGCTGCTCACGCGCATCGTACCCACGGCGAGCGCGGGATCGGCGGTGACCGTCATCGATGCTTCGCCGAGAGCTGCCCGCACGGATTCGATCTCGCTCGGATGCACGTAGGCCGTGGCAGGCTCGCTGCTGCGGGTCTGCCACGCGCGAATGATCGGGAGGAACTTCTCGGCCACGCTCTTGCCGCCGACCCACGCGTCGACCACCGTCGTGGCGGCCTCGGCGATCAGGCGCGCACGGACGTCATTTGCTTCGAGCTCCGCGTCCGCGAGGCTATAGATCATCTGCTGGAGCCGAGCGCGAAGCGCCGCGGTCTCGCGCAGCCCCTCCTCTCGCCCCTGCGCCGCGGCCTCGTCGCGCACTGCCGTGACATCGACGGCGGGCGCCGACGGCGCCGGGGCGGCGCGGAGCTGCGGCGACCATGGCGAGGTACCCGCCGGGGTCTCCACGATCGGCAGGGCCGCGCCGAACGCGCGCGCCGGCGAAGCGGAGGCCGAGACGAGGCTCGAGAGGAACGGGCGGATGTCGCTCACTCGCTACCTCGCGCGGGCAGCGTGAGCTTCCCTTCGCCTGCGAGCTTCATGGCGGCCTCGATGATCTCGCGCTGTGCATTCTCCACCTCGGACAGCCGCTTCGGGGACGCGGCAGAGAGGTCGTCACGGAGCGTGGCAGCCGCGCGCTGAGACAGCGATGACAGGAAGTGGTCACGCAGCGCAGGCGCAGCAGTCTGCAGGGCGGTGACGAGCACCTCGCTCTGCACCGAGCGCAGGAGCTGGCCCATCTCGCGAGCGGCGATCCGATCGAGGTCCTCGAAGGTGAACATCGCCTCGCGGATCCGGGTGGCGACCTTCTCGTCGGCTTCGGCCACGCGGCCGAGCAGATCATCGCCGGCCTCCGCCGTCATCTCGTTGACCACGGAGGCACTGAACGCGAGCCCATCGAACTCCGCGCGCTGATCGGACGTGGCGAGCCCGCCAGCGGCCTCGAGCGCACGCACCAGGCTCTCCGAGGCCTCGGCGACCGCGTGCTCGGGGATCTCCTCGAGATCCGCGATCCGCGCGGCGAGATCGGCGGCGACCTCCGGCGGCATCTCCG
>JAYVRN010000687.1:0-50196 GCA_043776275.1 Myxococcales bacterium
GTCGCGGTTCACTTCAACTCGCCGCTACGCCAGTGCCGACGCGGGCGCACGACGCCGCGAAGAGGGCCGCTTGATCATGCAATCTGGGATCTGCACCCACCGGGATTCACGCACTTGCCGGTCGCACGTTGCTCAGGTTGAAACCGTCCCCTGCTCCACAGCACTTGCCGGTCGCAAGTTGCTCAACTTGAAACCGTCCCCTGCTCCGACCAACTTGAAACCGTCCCCTGCTCCGACCTTGGGTCCAAAGATTCCTGCAACTTCTGGCCGCCCCGGGCGTCGATACCAACATGAGCTACCGCGATGACCTGCAGGCCCTCGTCAGCCGTCACAACGCGCTCGACGCCGAGGTGGTCCGTGCGCGGAAGGAGCGCGATCAGCTCCGCACGATGATCGACAGCGCGCAGGCGCGCCTCCGGCTTCCGGTGCTCGACAACGTCCGGGTCGCCTCGCCGTGTACCCAGGACTGGACATCGATGCCGGGGGACGAGCGGGTCCGCCACTGCGGTCGCTGTGACCAGAACGTCTACAACCTGTCCGAGATGACCCGCGAGGAGGCCGAAGCGCTCCTTGTCGCCAAGGAGGGCCGGCTCTGCCTGAAGTACTTCCGGCGGAAACAAGACGGCACGATCATCACCAAGGACTGCCCGGTGGGAGCGCAGCGGCGCCGGCGGTGGATGTTCGGCATCGGGGTGCTCGCCGCACTCGTCGGTGCCGTGTTCGGGTTCCTCTCCATGCGCAAGCGGGCGGCGTCCGAGCAGCTCCTCGGCGAGATCGCGATCGACCGCAACGAGGTCGACCGCGACGAGGTCCACCAGGGCGGGGTCGCCAACCAACCCCGGTACGAACTCAAGCCGTGAGCGGCGCGCCGGTCGCGGCGTCGGCGGCCTCGCGCGTGATGCCGGGCGCGAGCTCGATGATCCGGAAGCCGTGGCCGGTGGGCTCGAACACCCCGAGGTCCGTGACCACGAGCGAGACCACACGCGTCGCCGTCAGCGGGTAGTCGCAGCGCTGGACGAGCTTGTGTTCACCTTTCTTGGTGACGTGCTGCATCATCGCGATGACACGGCGGCAGCCGGTGGCGAGATCCATCGCACCACCGATGCCCATGACCTTGCCGCCGGGAACGGCCCAGTTCGCCAGGTCACCTCCAGCGGAGACCTGCATCGCGCCGAGGATCGCAAGATCGACGTGGCCACCGCGGATCATCGCGAACGAGAACGCCGAATCAAACGTCGAGCCGCCGGGCAGCACGGTCACCGTCTGCTTGCCCGCGTTGATCAGGTTCGGATCTTCGTCGCCCTCGTAGGGGAATGGGCCCATGCCGAGGAGCCCGTTCTCCGAGTGCAGCCACGCATGCCCCTCGGGCAGGTAGTCGGCGACCTGCGTGGGGAGGCCGATGCCGAGGTTAACGATCGAGCCCGCAGCGATCTCTTTGGACGCGCGACGCGCCATGTCTTCGGTCGAGTACGGCATCGCTAGCCTCGCTTCCTGACGGTCCGGAACTCGAACGCGTTCTCGTGCTCCGGGACGTGGACGATCCGGTGCACGAAGATTCCCGGCAGATGAACGTCATCCGGATCGATCGTGCCGTTCGCGACGAGCTGATCGCATTCGATGATCGAGAGCCTCGCGGCGCCCGCGGCGACCGGGTTGAAGTTGCGCGCCGTACGCCAGAACCGCAGGTTGCCGAAGCGGTCGGAGGTCTGCGCGCGGACGAGCGCGATGTCACCGTGGAGCGCGCGTTCCAGGAGGTAGCGACGACCGTCGATCTCCTTGGTCTCCTTGCCCTCCTCCACGACCGTGCCGACGCCGGTGGGCGTGAAGAACGCGGGGATCCCCGCACCTGCCGCACGCATCCGCTCCGCGAGCGTGCCCTGCGGCGTGATCTCCACGGCCACCTCGCCGGAGGCCATCCGGGTGTGGAGATCCTCGTTGCCACCGATGTAGCTGCAGATCACCTTCCGGATGATCCCCGCGCGCAGCCAGAGGGCGAGGCCCTTGCCCAGGTTGCCGGCATTGTTCGAGACCAGGGTCAGGTCGCGCACGCCACGCTCCACCACGCCCCTGATCAACGCCTCGGGGTTGCCCGAGAGACCGAAGCCACCGACGAGGATGGTCATCCCGTCCTTGAGCGGCGCCAGCGCCTCGGCCACTGACGCGACCACCTTGTCGTCCCTGTGTCGTCCGATCACGCTGCACCTCCAAATGCGGCGACCGCGGCGTCGCCGAACCCGCGCACGCCGCGGACCAGCTCCTCCTCGGTGATGCACAGCGGCGGCGCGAAGATCGCGGTGCCGCGCTTGCCATCCACGTGGAGCGACAATCGACGGTCGGCCAGCTCCGCGCCGAGCTGCTTCCAGCGATCAAGGGGCGCCTCGGGCGCGATCGCGGCGAGCAGGCCGAGGCCTCGGACGTACGCCGGGACCGCGAGCCGCGCGGCCACGGCATCGAGCTCGCGAAGGAGCACGGGCCCGAGGCGCGCGGCGTTGGCGTACAGCTGCTCGTCCTCGTAGAGCTTCAGGGTCTCCAGCGCCGCGGCGCACGCCGTGGGGTGTGCGTAGTACGTGAGGCCGCACGCGAGGACGTTGGCGTCGAAGTAGCTCGCGACCCGCTCGTGAACCAGCACGGCGCCGATCGTCGCGTACCCGGACGCCAGGCCCTTGGCGATCGTGATCATGTCAGGCGTGACGCCCCAGTGCTGGAACCCGAATGGCGTCCCCGTGCGACCGAAGCCGGTCAGCACCTCATCGGCCACGAGGAGCGCGCCATCGGCATCGCACGCGGCGCGGACGGTGGGCCAGTAGTCCGGGGGCGGCACGAACGCGCCGTTCGCGCCTGGCACTGCCTCGAGGAATACCGCGGCCGTGGTGCGCGCACCCTCGAGCGCCATCGTCTTCTCGATCTCGCGGGCCATGCCGCGATCGCAGACGTTGCCGGGACGGTTGCCCGACGAGCAGCACGCACACTCGCAGTCATGGACGTGGACCACGCCCGGGATCAGTGGCTCCATCGGCGCACGCCGCCAGTCGCCCGTCAGCGCGAGCGCTCCCATCGATGCGCCGTGATAGCTCCGGTATCGACTGATCATCTTGAGCCTGCCGGTGACCTGGCGCGCGATCTTGATCGCGTTCTCGTTGGCTTCGGCGCCGCCGAGCGTGAAGAACACCTTGGTGAAGCCGGGGCCCGCCATCGCGAGCAGCCGCTGCGCGAGCTCGAGCTTGGCCGGGTACACCGCGTTCGGCGCCGAGAGGCAGAGCTCGTCGGCCTGCCGCTTGATCGCTTCGACGATCCGCTTGCGCCCGTGACCGGCGTTGACCTGATAGCTGAGCGATCCGAGATCGAGCCAGCGTCCACCGTCGGCGGTCGTGAACCAGGCGCCATCGCCACCCGTGAGTTCGAACGCCTTGACCGCGTTCTGGGCGGTCCACGTGAAGAAGAACGGATAGTCAGTCACAGCTTCCACTTCTCCGGGGCGACGTTGTGAATGAAGCCCTGCTGGGCGTAGAGCTCGCCGGTATCGAGGTTGAGTGCGATCGCGCCGCAGGTCGCTGCACCGTGCGGAGACTCGGGCGTGGCCATGTTGGTGCAGATGCTCCGCGGCCAACCGTCCTCGGAGCCGAGGCGCGTCCAGGCATCGTCGAGATCGGCCACGGGCGTCCGAGCCAGGTCGGCCTCGAGCCACTGCATCCGATCGTAGGTCGTGCTCGTCGTGGGCACCTTGGACCGGGCGGCCACATCGCCGTCGAGCGGGTGGTTGGTGTGGCAATACACCGCCCCGCCGGCGAACACCTGCTTGCGGCGCGTGCCCGAGGCCTCGATCGCGAACGCGTCCGTGCGATCGGCCACGAAGTAGTGGTGACCCGAGCCGATCGGGCTGGTCACGATGACGTCGCGTGCCGCCGCCGCGGTCCGCTGATGGAGCGCCCGCCGCACCATCGCAGGCCACACCACGCCGAGCGTCGCATCGGTGGAGAACAGATTATTGATCGCGATGCCGACGCGCGCGGTGTTCATACCCGCCATCCCGAGACAGCCGGTCACGGTGAGCAGCGTGGCGGCCGGGCCGTCCTCAGACTCCGGAACGCGCAGCACCATCACGTACGGAATCGCCGTCGCGTGCATGTCCCAGGTCTGCGCCACGATCCGGCCCGTGGGCGATTCGGCCCACAGCACGCTGCACCCGTCGCCGCCGAGGCCCTCGGCGCCCTGCCCCGACGTCCCCGCGTCCGCATCGTCATGAGTGGGCGCCGGGACCCACGTGGCCGGATCGGGATCGAGGTCCCGCAGGTCGGTGTAGTGGTTCGCGACGACGATCTCCTCGGGCGTCACCGCCGCTCCCTCGGCGATCCCGAGAAGCTCCGCGTGAAGCCCCGCGTGATACCTCTCGAGCACCGGCAGATGCGCGCGCGCCGCGGCCATCACCTGCTCGGCCGTCTTGAAGCCGCCGACCTTGGTGCACAGGTACACCCGGATCGCGGCGAGCGCCCGGACCTCGCCTCGGAAGCTCTCGCCGTGGATCCGACCCCAGTCGCGCGGGGACTTCCCCGCTGGGAGATCGAGCACTCTCATGACGCCTCGGGTGACGCCTCGGGGACGGTTTCAACTTGAGCAACTTGCGACCGGCAACCGCGCGGGCTCGCGTGCGGCGAACGGCGGCTTGCGCGCGGGGACTCGGGGACGGTTTCAACTTGAGCAACTTGCGATCGCAAACCGCGGAGAATCACGTGCAGCGCGCTGCGGCTCGCGCAGGCATGTCCGGCTCCCGGACACGCGATCGCGACATCACCAGCGCGGCGATCGCGATCACCACGACGCAGATCACGATGTAGACGAGCGGCAGGGACTCGCCGACGTTTCGCTTCCTCGATCACGTCATGACCTGGACGACGATCGCGATCGCCACGACGATGATCACGATGTGGACGAGCAGCAGGAGCTCGCCGAGGTTTCGCTTCCTCGTGTCCGGCACGCTGCTCGCCGCTGGGGGCTCGTCATGTGAATTCAACATGTTCGAGATCGCAAGTTGCTCAAGTTGAAACCGTCCCCATTGCCCGGGCAGCGGCCTCGACCTGGTCGAGTGCCGGGATGATGCCGAGCCGTCCGCCCGGGAACCGGCGGACGACGAGGCCACGATCCGCGAGCTGCTCCGCGAGCGCCGCCGCCTTGTCCCCCGCCGAGATCACGCGGTAGGCTCCGAGGCCGGCCGAGGGGACGTTCGCGAGGGCGGCATCGAGCGCCGCGATGCCCGGGGCGAGATCGAGGTGACGCGCGGCGCGGAGCTGGTGATGCTGGCGGATCAGGGACAGCTCGTCGCCATCCCAGGTCGAGACCAGGGTCAACGGCGTGCCGACGTACCACCGGGCGGAGCAGTGGAGGTAGCCGGTCTGACCGCCGCCCCACCACACGAGCACGTCGGGGATGAGGCCCATCGCACTCGACAAGAACGGCCCCTTGCCGCTCCGGTAGGTGTGCGTCGTGGTCTCCACCGCGATCAACGGCAGATCGAGCTCGGTGCGCAGGGCCGCGAGCGCCGTGAGGAAGTCCGGCGGGAGCACATGCCCCGTGCGCTCCTGCACGAGCTCGTAGAAGAAGCCGAGGATCTTGTCCTTGCCACCCGCGGCATCCACGACCGCGCGGAGGGCGCTGATCGTCGCAGCCGTGCCCGCGATCGCCGGGTGCGGAACTCGCGGCCACGCGAAGTGCCCCGGGCCGCCGTTGTGGACCTCGGGATCCGAGAGCGAGCGACACGAGGCCGCCGTGTGGCCGTAGTAGCCACCCGCGAGCCCGATCGCCACCTGCCCGGTCTTGCGCGTGACCCGGATCAGCCGGATCGCCTTGTCCACCGATTCGTCCCGCGACGAGGTCAGGTAGAGGTGCGGGAGCTCCGGCATCAGCGATCCGATCCACTCCAGCGCGCGGACCATGCCAGGGGTGACGTAATTCATCAGCGTCAGCTTGTTGACCGCAGGCCCATAGAGCAGCCCCTGCTGCTCGAGGTTGCTCAGCGTCGCCGGCGCCACCGAGAATGGCTTGGTGAGCCCCGACGCGAGATCGAACGTGACCTCGTCCTCGCCCTGCGCGGCGGCGGCACGGCGGCGCAGCACGTCCTGCTTGACCACCGGATCTGGCGTCAGCGGGCCGAGCGGGATCCGGTAGTAGATCGCCTGGCCCTCCGGATCCTCGTACTGCCCGGTGAGGATCGTGACGACGTGCGCGCCGAACACGCGGTTCAAGTACATCATCTGCGCGGTGCGGCCCACGCGGTTGCGCCCCGTCACGTAGCGATAGCGCAGCGTCCCATCGGGACGCGTACGTGCGGCTGCATCGCGGAGCTGCTGCTCCTTCAGCTTGCGCCCGATGCCCGAGGACTGGAACGTCGGCGCCACGGTGATCGAGACCGAGTACATCGTGTTGTTCTTGCCGAGCATCGGATCATCGTCCGGCCCCTCGACGTCCTTGCACTGTTCGAGTGGCGCACCGATCGCGAACGCGACGAGCTGCACCTGCCCACTCGGGCTCGGCGCCTCGGCGACGATCAGCGAGCCCTCGGCGTCCTCGATCGCAGCGCGGATCTCCGCGGGCGGTGTGCGGCGCGCGGGCTCGTAGACCTGATACTCGATGTCGAGGATCGCCGGGAGGTGACTCATCGCCTCCACGTGCGGCACCAGGCGATAGCTGACCGTCGGGGTCACCGGTGCGACGGGCGCGGCCGCAGCCACAGGTACGACCTGATCCTCCCACTCGGGCGGCTTGCGTCCCTCGTGCGCATCGATCCACGACAGCGATCGGCGGATCGTCTCGAACAGCAGATCGATCTCGCGCGCGAGGAAGCTGTCGGACAGCCGCCAGCGCGCGGTGCGCGTCCCTGCCGCGAACACGATGCCGCCACGCCAGAACCGCTGGCCGATCAGCGCCTCGAGCTGCGCCGTCGTGGGGAGCTCGAACGCGAACGCATAGCCGGTGGCCCGCGGCGCCTGCACGAGGTGCGGGTACGCGCGCGCGAGCTGGGCCAGCCGAGGCTGCACGAGCTTCTCGATGCGCTCGGCGTTGTGGCTGGTCGACACCATGTCCGCATGGATCCGCCCGCGCACGAGCGACGCGTTGTGCGCACTCGCATGCTCGGGATCCGCGAACCGCGACATCACCACGCCCACCTGCGCGCGCTTCGCGAACGTCACCGCATCCGGATAGTCCGGCTGCCCACGCTGGTTGAGCAGGCGGAACTTGGAGTGCCACGCGAACGGTCCACCGAGGCCGAACCCGACCTGGACCTCGTCGAACACGAGGAACGTGTTGTGGAACCGCGTCAGCAAACGCAGCGCGCGAAAGAACCGCTCGGTGGCATAGCGATCGCCACCCTCGGACTGCATCGGTTCGATGATGCAGCAGTTGTACTCGCCGGTGCGCAGCGCCTCATGCACCGCCGCGAGCGAGGCGACCTCCGCCGCGAGGAGCGCATCATCCTTCGCAGCACCGAACCGCTCCTGGAGTTCCTCGATCTGCCCGGTCGCCGCGGCGGCATAGAACCCGCTCGGCGCCAGCGGCTCGTCGCCCGGTGCGCCCCACACCGGGAACGGCGCGAACTGGGTCTGGTAGCCCGCGATCTCGAACGGTGCCCGCTTGCTCGGCGAGTGCGTCGCGTGGAGCGCGAGCAGCAAGCGACCGTGGAAGCTGCCGTCGAACGCGAGGACCTTGGTGGCATCCTTGCGCGCGCAGTTGATCCGGCACAGCGCCATCGCCTTCTCGTTGGCCTCCGCGCCCGACGCCACGAACGTGACGTGTGGGAGGCCGGGCACGAGCTGCCGCAACGTCGACGCATACTCTGCCGCCGCCCAGGTCTCACCGAGCGCCGTGTCCTCGTTCTCGACGAGCGTGTCGCCGAACTCGCCCTCGGTATACGCGCGAACCACGGGATCCTCGGCGAACCCGCCGACCACGGTCGCGGTCTGGCTCATCCCATCGAGGATCGCCAGCGGCTCGGCATCGACGGAGACCATCCACGGCCCGGCCGAGCGCAGGTGATCGAACACCGGAGGCTTCTTCTCTTTCGGGACGCGGTCACCGGCATACAGCCGCGCGAGGAGCGCCTCGCTGGTGGGGAGCTTGCCGCCGGCGGGTCGGGTGATCTGCATCGGCCGCGGCAGATCGACGAGCCGCCGTGACATCTCGACCGCCTCCTCCTGCGCGTGCTGCTGATCGAGCCGATCGAGATCGATCGCGGGGATCAACGCGGCGAGCTGCGGGTGCGGCGTGACCGCGCCGAGCGGGTTCTCGAGGATCGCCACCGGCACCGTGAGGTTCCGGTGCGCCCACGCGCCGGCCGGGCGATAGTTGCCGCTGCGACCAACGCCGCCGAACGGCAGCTTCGGGCTCGCGAGGTTGGTGGAACGATTCCGGTTGAGGATGCCCGAGCGGGTGCGCGCGGCGAACTCCTCGAACCGTGCCTGCGATGCCGTGAACACCGCGTTCGCGAAGCCATAACGGCTCGCCTCGATCACGCTGATCGCCTCCTCATCGGAGTCCACGATCTCGACGCACAGATCCGGCCCGAACACCTCGTGATCGGTGTAGCCGGGGACGTGGTGCACACCGTCGGGGAGCTGGTGGATCGAGGCGGTCCGATAGAACCCGCCGGCGAGCTTCTGCCCGGGCACGATCGGCTCTGCGCCGGCCTTCCGCGCGGTCTCGATCGCCTGCTCGAGCTTGGTCAACGCACCATGCGTCGCGAGCGGCCCCGCGAACATGCTCGCGTCCTCGGGGTTGCCGAATCGCAGGCCGCGCGCCACCTGGGCCAGCGCCGGCACGAAGCGATCAGCGATCTTGCGGTGGACGAGCACGCGCTCGGTCCCCGTACACCTCTGCCCCGACGACAGCCATGCACCGACGGCGACCTCGTGGACCGCCTGGCGGAGCGCGCAGTCGTCGAGCACCACACAGACGTTCTTGCCGCCCATCTCGAGAGCGACGAGGAGCTCTGGACGATCGAGCGCCGCCTCGAGGATCCTCCGGCCCACGATCCAGCTCCCCGTGAACGCCAGGCCGCGCAGCTCGCGCGCCTCGACCATCGCTGCCCCCACATCGCCCGCACCGACCACGACATTGAGCACGCCCGCCGGCAGCTTCGCCGCGAGCGCCGCCTCGGCATAGCGCTGCCCGCACAGCGGCGTGATGTCGCTCGGCTTGATGACCACCGTGTTGCCCGCGAGCAGCGCCGGGACCACGTGCGCGTGGCACAGATGGATCGGATAGTTGAACGGGCCGATCACGCCGACGACGCCGAGCGCCGCGTACCGGAGGTGTTCGCCTGGCGCCACCTGCCCCGGCTTGAGATCTGCGGCCATCGCGGTCTTCACGAGGTCGAAGCGATTGAGCAGCGTCTGGACCTCGAGCTTCGCCTCGGTGCGGAGCTTGCCGGTCTCGATCACGATCGCATCGGCGAGCTGATCGGCGCGCGCGGCCAGCTGCTGCTTGAAGCTCTCGAGGTGCGCTGCACGCGCGGCTTGCGTGAGCCTGCCCCACGCGGGCTGGGCAGCACCCGCCGCCGCCGCCGCGTCCGCGACCGCACTTACCGTGTATCCGGTCTCGAACACCACGGCGCCATCCGCCGCAGGGTTCCGGGAGACGAGCGCCTTACCGGAGGGAGCGACGAACGCGCCTCCAATGAAGTTACCGAGGGCCTGCACAGGCGAAGTACACCCCCCACGGATCAAAGGGTCAAGTCATCGCCGATCCTCACGGAAACCTTTGCGATCCCGGCGTGTTGGACGGCCACAGCTGTGCTACTAAGCGGGCCTGATGCCCTCGCTCGTGTTCCTCGCCGGTCCCATCGCCGGTCGGCGCTACAAGCTCGGCGAAGGGGAGTACGTGATCGGGCGGCGGTCGGACTGTCAGATCTTCGTTCCGGACATGCGCGTGTCCAGGCAGCACGCGCGGCTGTGGAGCGATGGCGAAGTCTGGACGCTCGAAGATCTCGGGTCCAACAACGGCACCTACGTCAACGGCGTCCGGGTCGAACCCAGCACCCAGCTCAAGCACGACGACGAGATCACGATCGCGAACAACCGGATCCGCGTCGAGGCCAACGACGCGGTCGCCGATCCGCGGTTCCCAGCCGGGAACGCCGTCACGCTGATCGAGGTCGGTGGCGCAGGCACGCTGATCAAGAGCCGCGAGGACTCCGGCGCCAGCCGGCTGCCCCTCATCAGCTCGGGCATGATCAGCATCGCGGATCAGCGCGCGATCCGCCTGATCGAGCGCAAGCTCGAGGCCCTCACACAGGTGCTCCACGCCACGGCCTCGTCGGACAACGCCGAGACGCTGCTCCAGAAGATCGTCGAGGCCCTCCTCGAGTTGTTCCCCCAGGCCGTGGACGTGGGCGTCCTGGTCGAGGACGAGCGCACCGGCGAGCTCCGCGTCCAGTGCCAGCGCCACCGCGAGCCGCCGCCCAGCGCTCCGAAGGCCAGCGACACCACCCCGGACGCAGCTCCGCGCAAGAGCTTCGGCGGCAACCTCCGGGTGCCCGGCACGATCATCCAGCACGTGATCAGCGATCGCCGCGGCGTCCTCCTCGGGGATTCACACGCCGAGGGCGCCCCCGGCGGCGAGGAGCACGACGGCATCGGCATGCGGATGGGCGCGCCGCTGATCTATCACGGTGCCCACTACGGCGTGGTCTACGTCGAGAGCAAGCACATCGGGTTCCGCCAGGAGGACGTCGATCTGCTGCAGGCGGTGGCCACGCAGGCCGGCCTCGCGATCCACGCCACGCGCGTCGCCGCCCAGCTCGTGCGACGGCAGAACCTCGAGCGCGACCTCCGAGTCGCCAGGCAGATCCAGCGCAGCCTCCTGCCCGCGAGCGTGCCCGACGTCGTCGGCCTCGACTTCGCCGTGCACTACGAACCCGCGTACCAGATCGGCGGGGACTTCTACGACTTCATCTGGCACGATCCATCGCACCTCGGCCTGGCCGTCGGTGATGTGGCCGGCAAGGCGATCAGTGCCGCGCTCTACATGGCGCGCCTGACCTCGGAGCTCCGTTCACGAGCCGCGATCGCGCGCACTCCCGCGCGGCTGCTCCGCCGCGTCAACCAGGAGATCGCAAACCTCGGCGACGATGGGATGTTCGCGACCCTCGTCTACTGCATCTACGATCTCGAGAACCGGAGCCTCGTGTTCACCAACGCCGGCCACTGCGTGCCGCTGCTGCGCCGTGGTGACCGGGTGTTCCCGCTGCAGGCCGAGCGCGCGCATACACCGCCGCTGGGCGTGACGCCGGAGCTCGAGGCCGGCGAGGCCCGCGTCCAGCTGATGGCCGGAGACATGTTGATCATGGTGTCGGACGGGATCCTCGAAGCCCGCGACGCCCGG
This sequence comes from Myxococcales bacterium, assembly GCA_043776275.1. Taxonomy (GTDB): domain Bacteria; phylum Myxococcota_A; class Polyangia; order Haliangiales; family Haliangiaceae; genus JABFXX01. Next base: position 11,371 of record JAYVRN010000687.1, read on the forward strand.
GGCAACGAGTACGGCCTGTCCCGGCTGTCGCGCCGCATCCGGACCGCGCGGGGTTCGGCCGAGGACATCATCAAGGCGATCCTGACCGATCTCGACAGCCACACGTCGGAGCAGGCCCAGGGCGACGATATGACGATCGTGGCGATGGCGATCGAGGGCCGGCGTGCCAAGCGAAAGACCACGACATTGCCAGGGGTTGCGCTGACGGAGGGTGGTTCAGCTCGGCTGGCGACCGAGGGCGGAACGCCCGAGGACGAGGGCAATGACGTCTAGATTCGTCTAGGACGTACGCGACCCTTGCCATGTTCGCGGTCCGCATGGCATAAGTCCGGCCCTCCCGGAGTTTCGCAATGGCCAAAAAGGGTAAATCTGGACGCGAGCTGATTCGGCTCGTGTCGACCGCCGACACCGGCTTCTTCTACACGACGTCGAAGAACCGAAAGCGTACGCCGGACAAGCTCGTACTCAAGAAGTACGACCCCGTCGTTCGCAAGCACGTCGAATTCAAAGAGTCGAAGATCTAAGGAGACGTGCGATGTCGCGTGTTTGTCAGGTCACCGGGAAGCGGCCGCTCGTCGGCTCCAACGTCAGTCACTCGAACCGCCACACCAAGCGGCGGTTCGAGGTCAACCTCATGAACAAGAGGTTCTGGCTCGAGGATGAGAAGCGCTGGATCACCCTCAAGGTGTCCGCGCGTGGGATGCGTCGGATCGACAAGCTCGGTCTGCCCACGGTGCTCGCCGAGCTGCGTGCTCGTGGCGAGAAGTTCTAGTCCGAGAGTTCGTTCTTCGATGCTCCAACCCAGCGCCGTCGCGGTCCTCGCGTTCGGCGCTGTAGTCACGCTCGGTGGCTGCCCAGGTCCGCGCGCGCCGCGTGATCGGGCGGCCGACCCTTCGACGCTCGAGATCGGGCGCGATGCGATGTCGCTGCGCGGGATCGCGGGCGATGGCGCGCTGACCGTGGTCGCGCTCTCCGCGGCGGGCCTCTCGGCGATCGAGGCGCGCCTCGGCACGCGCCCGCAATGGCAGGCGCAGATCGCCGGAACGGCCGGCCCCCTCGCGCACCACGGCCCGCTGGTGTTCGCCACCTTGAGCGGCAGCGGCACCGTCGCAGATCGGCCGATCCGCGGCGAGCCCGGCACCGTCGTCCTCGCACTCGATGCGGCGAGCGGCACCCCGCGATGGCAGATCGCCGTCGAATCGAGCGAGTGGGCCACGGTCGGTACGCTCGTGGGGACCGCCGATGGCGTGATCGTCGGCGGCGCGTTCAGCGGCACGCTGCGCATCGGAGCCTCCGTGGTCTCGAGCGCCGGCAAGTCCGATGGCTTCGTGGCGCGGCTCGGCGCCGGCGGGCAGCCGGTCTGGGTGGTCCGGATCGGGGGGCCGGGCGCCGACAGTGTCCAGGGCGTGGATGACCGCGACGGGCGCGTGGCGATCGCCGGCACGTTCGCGCCAGGCGGCGAGCTGCACGGCGTGCCCTTGCCCGCCTTCGACGAGCGCGCACCCTACGCGGATGGCTTCGTGGCCGAGCTCGACGAGCGCAGCGGCGCGCGCAAGTGGGCGGCGTCGTTCGGCGGCAAGCTCGACGACTCCGTGGCCGGCGTGGCGATCGACTCGGGTGGGCGGTTCGTCGTCGCGGCGAACGCGCGGGACACCGTGCACGTCGGCGGCCTCGATCTGGTCGCGCAGGGTGATGCCGATGGCCTGGTCGCATGGTGGACCAAGGACGGTGCCGCGAGCCATGCGCAGCTGATCGGCGGACCGGACTTCGATGGCCTCCGCGCGATCACCGCCGTCGGCGACCGCGTCGTCGTCGCCGGCTTCTTCTCCGGAACACTCCCCCTCGGTGATCGCACCCTCACGGCCGGCGGCGGTGACGATGCGTTCGTGGCCGCGCTCGATGCGCACGGCAGCGTGGTCGGCAGCTGGCAGGTGGGCGGCCCGGGGCGCGAGGAGATCACGGCGCTCGGCACAGTGCCCGGCGGCTGGATCGCCGGGGTCGCGCACACCGCGGCAGCGACCATCGCGGGCACCGAGCTCGCAGCGCCCAAGGATCCGATGGGCGGCGCGGCGATCGTCGTCCGCCCGGTTCGTTAGCTCCTAGACCTCGACGAGCATCCGCTCGGGAGCCTCGAGCCGATCCTTGACGGCCACGAGGAACGAGACCGCCTCCTTGCCGTCGACCACGCGGTGGTCGTACGACAGCGCGAGGTACATCACCGGGCGGACCTTGATCTCGTCGTCGATCACGAGCGCGCGCTTGACGATGTTGTGCATGCCGAGGATGCCGGTCTGCGGGTAGTTGAGCAGCGGGGTCGACATCATCGAGCCGTAGATGCCGCCGTTGGTGATGCTGAACGTGCCGCCCGAGAGATCCGCGAGCGCGAGCTTGCCGGTCTTCGCCTTGTCAGCCAGGACGAGGATGCCCTTCTCGATCCCGGCGAACGACAGCGTATCGACATCGCGGAGAACGGGGACCACGAGGCCCTTCGGCGTGGAGACCGCGATCCCGAAGTCGTAGTGCTTCTTGTAGACGATGTTGCCGCCCACCACCTCGGCGTTGATCCCGGGGTACAGCTTGGCCGCGGCGACGCACGCCTTCGCGAAGAACGACATGAAGCCGAGCTTCACGCCATGGCTCTTCTCGAACGTCTCCTTGTACTTCGCGCGCAGCTCCATGACGGCGGTCATGTCGACCTCGTTGAACGTGGTCAGCGAGGCACTCTCGTGCTGCGCCTGGACCAGCCGCTCGGCCACGCGCTTGCGCAGCGGCGACATCGGCACGATCTCATCGCGCGGATCCACCGCGGCGAGCCGAGCGGCTTCGCTCGGTCCACTCGGCGGCACGGCGCTGGTCGGAGCCACCGGCAACGCCCCCGACTCGCGGGCGCTCGCGCGCTGCGACGGGGTGAGCTTCAGCAGCGCATCCTTGTTGAGCGCCTTGCTCAGGCCCTGGTCGAGGCCCGCGATCACCGGCGGCGCCGGCGCGACCACGGGTGCGGGCGCGGCCGCGAGGTGCACACCGACGACGGGCTGACGCCCGGTGGGCTGGTTCGGCGGCTCGATCGGCTTGCCCACGTGCGGAGCCGGAGCGGCGGCGGGCGTGACGAGCACCGCCTTGCCGGCGGCACCCGCGGTGACCGCGCCGATCACCTCACCGACCTTCACCGTGGCGCCGACCTTCGCGCGTTGCTCGGCGAGCGCACCCGCGACGGGCGACGGCAACTGGACGGTGATCTTGTCGGTCTCGAGCTCCGCGATCGGCTCGTCCACACCCACCGCGTCACCGACCTGCTTGAGCCAGCGTGCGACGACTGCTTCCGAGATCGATTCACCGAGCTGAGGTACGACCAGATCCGCCATGGGGGGCATGCTACCCCGCCGATCAGCGCGGGTCGAACGCTTGCCGGAGGATCTGCTGCTGCTCGAGCACGTGCGCCTTGTGGGATCCGGTGGCCGGGCTCGCACTCTCGGCGCGGCCGACGAAATCGTACGAGATGCTCTTGCCGTCGAGGATCTTGCCGATCCGCGGGGTCACGAAGTTCCCGGCGCCCATGTTGTGGGGCTCGTCCTGCACCCACATCAGCTCCGCGAGATTCGGGTACTTGTCGAGCGTCGCGGCGGCCACCAGGTGCGGCCACCACGGGTACAGCTTCTCGATGCGAACGATCGCGACGGTCTCGTCCTTGCGCCGGGTGCGCTCGTCCGCAAGCTCGTAGTAGATCTTGCCGGTACACAGGAGCACACGCCGGACCTTCGCCGGATCGGCAATCTCGTCGTGCAACACGCGGTGGAACTTGCCGTTCGCCAGCTCGTCGACGTGCGACGTCGCGGCCGGGAGCCGGAGCAGGCTCTTCGGCGTCATGATGATCAGTGGCTTGCGCATCGAGCGGAGCTGCTGTTCGCGGAGCAGGTGGAACATCTGCGCCGGCGTGGTGGGCTGCGCGACCTGGATGTTGTGCTCCGCGCAGGCCTCGAGGTACCGCTCGAGCCGCGCGCTGGAGTGCTCCGGCCCCTGCCCTTCGTAGCCGTGCGGCAGCAGCAACACGAGGCCCGAGAGCCGCTTCCACTTGTCCTCCGACGAGGTGATGAACTGATCGATCATCACCTGCGCGCCGTTGGCGAAGTCGCCGAACTGCGCCTCCCACATCACGAGTGCGTCGGGATAGTCGAGCGAGTACCCGAACTCGAAGCCCATCACGCCGGCCTCGGACAGCAGCGAGTCATAGATCCGACACTGGCCTTGATCTGGATGGATCCCACCGAGCACCAGGTGCTCGCGCCCGGTCTTGATGTCCGTGATGATCGCGTGGCGGTGGCTGAACGTGCCGCGCGAACAATCCTGCCCGCTGAGCCGAACGTTGATGCCCTGATAGAGGAGCGAGCCATACGCGAGCAGCTCGGCCATCCCCCAATCCAGGGCGCGCTCGCCCTTGCCCATCTGCGAGCGCTGCTCGAGGAGCCGCTCGATCTTCGGGTGGGGCGTGAAGCCGTCCGGAACCTCGGTCATCGCGTCGGAGATCAGCGACAGCACCTCGCGCGGCACCTTGGTGTCGGCATCGACCGGCGCATCGGTGATGCCGCCACGGTAGCCGCGCCACATCGCAGTCATCGAAGGCCCCTCCGGGCGCTTGTTCGCCGCCTTCGCGGCCTCGAGCTCGACCTCGAGCTCCGCGACGCGGCGCTGCGTCATCGCCGTGACATCGGCTGCGGTGAGCAGCCCCTCGTCGACCAGCCGACGGCTGTAGATCTCCACCGGCGAGGCCTTCTGCCTGATCGCCTCGTACATCAGGGGCTGCGTGAAGCTGGGCTCGTCGTTCTCGTTGTGACCGTACTTGCGGTAGCAGTACATGTCGATCACGACATCGGAGGCGAACTGGGTGCGGAACTCACACGCGATCTCGATCACGCGTGCGAGCGCATCGAGATCCTCGCCATTGACGTGCCAGATCGGGCACTCGAGCATCTTGGCGATGTCGGTGCAGTACGGCGTGGAGCGCTGCTCCGCGGGCGAGGCCGTGAACCCGACCTGGTTGTTCACGATCAGGTGCACGGTGCCACCGGTGCGGTAGCCCGGCAGGCTCGAGAGCTGGAGGGTCTCGGTGACCAGCCCCTGCCCCGCGAACGCCGCATCGCCGTGGACCAGGATGCCCATCACGCGGCGGTGCTCCACATCGTGGTGGCGGGTCTGCTTCGCGCGCACGCGACCGACGACAACCGGATCGACGGCCTCGAGGTGGCTCGGGTTGAACGCGAGCGAGACGTGCATGAGGTTGCCGTTGGCGTCGGTCCGATCCGTCGAGAAGCCGAGGTGGTACTTGACGTCGCCGCCGCCCATCGCCTTCTCGGGCTCCGCGTCCTCGAAGTGGCCGAACAGGTCGCGGCCCGGGCGGCCGAGGATCTGCTCGATCGTGGTGAGCCGGCCGCGGTGGGCCATGCCGAGCACGGCCTCGATCGCGCCGAGGCGCGCCCCGTGCGTGAGCAGCAGATCGAGCGCGGGGATCAAGCTCTCGGAGCCCTCGAGGCTGAACCGCTTCGTGCCGGGATACTTGGTGTGGCAGAACCGCTCGAACTGCTCGGCGTTGATCAGCCGCTGCAGCACGCCTTTGCGGACCTCCGGCTCGAGTGGCTTGGCGAGCTGGGTCTCCATCCGCTCGGCGATCCACGACCGGCGACCGGGCGAGGAGATGTGCATGAACTCGAGGCCCACCGAGCTGGCGTAGATCTTCTGCAGGTGCGCGAGCAGCTCACCCATCGTCGCGCGTGGCAGGCCGTGCACGCCGGTGGGATCGATCACCTGATCGCGATCCCCCTCGGCGTAGCCCCAGGTCACCGGATCGAGCTCGCTGATCCGCGCGGTCTCGAGGAGCCCGAGGGGATCGAGGTGCGCCGCGAAGTGGCCGCGGCTGCGATATGCGTTGACCAGTGGCCACACGCTAGGGCTGCCGTGCGTCACCAGCGGGGACATCGTGATCGCTCCGGGGCGTCCGAGGCTCGGGAGGCTGGCGCGCGTCACCGGGGTCGCGGTGGTCGCGACGGGCAGCTGCGTACTCGTGGTCGTGAGCGCGTGACCGTTGGTGCCGTGGCCGTTGGTGCCGTGGCTGCCGTGGCCGTTTTGGCCCTGGGCCGGGCGGGCCTCGGAGAGCAGCGCGTGCCAGCTCGGATCGATCTCGCCCGGGCTGTCCTGGAACTTCTCGTAGAGCTCGTCGAGGAAGCCGAGGGAGGTGGCGAGCTCGAGTACATCGCGCGACATGGCGGGCAGGATACCTCGCTAGGGCGGCGGTGTCTTCGCGCGGATCCCATCCACCTGGTCAGGTGGCAGCTTCCGATTCCTCTCGACGCGGAGCTCGCCGACCTGCACGAGCTTGCCCGCCTCGATCAACGTGAGCACCGGGTTATCGACGATCGCGAGGTCCTTCCCGACCGTGGCCAGCGCCGACAGATCCACCAGCTCGAGCACGCCGTTCTCGAGGATCAGGATCGAACCACTCGCGGTCTCGAGGCGCGGCAAGGCGATCGTGGTCAGCGAAGCGTTGGCCTCGATCTCGATCCGGCCGGCGCGCTCGAGCCGTGGCAGGAAGATGCCGCGCAGCGAGCCATTGCTGGCGATCTTGACCGTGCCACTGATCTCGCGGAGCTCGGCGAACGCCACCTCCTCCATGCCCACCGTCGGACCGATCGCGAGATCGCCGGTGATCGATTCGAGGCCGCGCAGCGGAGCCAGGTCGATCGTCGCACCGGTCCGGATCGTCAGGCTGCTCGCCGTGGTGCACGCAGCGAACCGGCCGACATCCTCCTGCGAGGAGATCACGACGGTGCGATCCATCGGGCACGCCGGCGTCCCCGCAGTGCGCGTCCCGGGACACCCCGCGAGCGCGAGCACCGTCACCAGGCTACTGCGTGACAGGTGCATCGACGGCGTCGCCCTTGCACGCGCGCACGTACCGGCGCACTGCCTCCGCGAGCCCGATGTAGAGCGCATCCGCGAGCAACGCGTGGCCGATCGAGGCCTCGACGATCTCCGGCACCATCCGCGCGAGGAGCGGCGTGTTGCGCAGGTTGAGATCGTGGCCCGCGTTGACGGCGAGCCCAGCGTTGGCCGCCGCCTTGGCCGTGCGCTGCACGCGATCCAGCTCCGCTTTGAACTGCGGCTTCCCGAACGAGGCTGCATACGGCTCGGTGTACAGCTCCACGCGATCGACGCCGGTCGCCGCGGCCGCGGCCATCGCCTGGGGCTCGCAGTCCATGAACATCGCGGTGCGGACGCCGGCGGCCTTCAGCCGCGCGATGATCGGCGCGATCAAGCCGTGCTGCGCCGGCACGTCCCACCCGTGATCGCTCGTGACCTCGCCGGGCTTGACCGGCACGAGCGTGAACTGCGAGACCTTCAGCTCGATGGCGAGCGCGATCAGCTCCTCGCGATCGTCGCCCTCGAGGTTGAACTCGGCGCCCCGCTCGGCGCACAGCGCGCGCAGCACGCGGACGTCCTCGGCGCGCGTGTGCCGGTTGTCGTGCCGCCAGTGCAAGGTCAGCCCATAGGCGCCCGCATCGAGGCAGGTCTGCCCCGCGAGCTTCGGCGATGGGTTCGAGCCGCCGCGCGAGTTGCGGAGCAGCGCGACCTTGTTCAGGTTGACCGAGAGGCTGATCGCCACGCCGGCGTCATACCACGCGCGCGAGGCCCGATCAGAAGTCTACGGCGGTCGCCAGCCCGCCACCGACGTGCGAGGCCCCATCGCGCGCGCCATAGGACACCTGCGCCTTGAGCGTGAACCGGTTGGCGACCCGATACGCCACGTCGTACGCGATGTAGAGCCCTGCCGAGCTGATCACCACACCGGGGAGGTTGGTGCGGACGATCGAGGCCCCCATGAGGAACGGCGCCGCGGTGTCCCACTGCAGCCGGACCCACGCGGTGGCCTTGAGATCACCGAGGGCCTCACCGCCGATGAACAGCGACGAGCGCCACGGCTTGCCGAAGATGATCTGCCCGCGGACCCCGCCATCGAACCCATCCTGGGTGACCCCCAGCGCCACGCGACCATCGACGAACACCGAGGGATGCACGCGCACGCGCACCTCGCCGAACCCGTAGCGCATGCCGGTGTTGAGGTAGCCCGACATGTGATCGCTGGGGGTGGACGACACCGGGGTCTTGCCCCAGATCGTCCCGAATCCGAACGCGATGTGGTGGAGCTGCCGCCACAGCCGATGCGTGTACGTGGCCTCGCCCCGGACGAACCGATCCGGCAGGTCGTAGCGGTTGCCGAAGTTGTGCCCGGAGACCTCGATCGCGATCTGATCACGTTGATCGAGCTCACGCCGTCGATCGAGATCCTCGAGCCGGTCATAGAGGGCCGGATCGACGCGGACCATGTGCGGCGCGGTCGCGGACGCGAAGTGCGCGACCTCGGCACCGTTCGCATCGACGCCTCGGATGTAGTACTCGAGCCCGGGCGACACGGCTGGGGGCAGGCTCGCGTACCAGCCACCAGCGCTCGAGCGTTCGAACGCGACGTCATGCCAGTCGCCCTCGCCGACCGCCCGCCAGCGCGCGGTGAGCTTCTCTGCGAACGGGGCATCGAGCATCGCCTCGAGCTCGACGGGCGCGCCCGCATGGCTCGACAGCGGCGCCACGTGGATGACGAGTGAGTGCGGCGCGACGGGTGCCCCCGTCGTTGCATCCATTCCTGGCGCAGCGGGCGGAGTCGATGGCCGCGGCGCAGCGGGCGGAGCCGATGGACTCGGCGTGGGAGCCTGGGCGTTGGCCGCGCTCGCGAGGAGCGCGACGCCGAGACAGCTGAGGATCGTGGTGGTGAGCTTCATGGTCATCCTCACCAGTCGAAGTTCATCGCGAGGCCGCCCGAGAACCCCGCGTGATCGATGTCGCGCGCCTGATAGGACAGCCGCAGCGACGGGTAGAACCAGGACAGCTTGCGCCAGCCGACGTCGCCGATCAGGCGAACGCCGAAATTCTCGGGGACCGGCATGTCGGTGACCTGCACGGTGAGCTGGATCGGGACCACGGGGCTCGGCAGCCAGTTGTACGCGGCCTCGAGCAGCGTCCCGACGCCCTTGGTGAAGCCCGCGCCGATGATGAGGTTCGTACCCGCCTCGTTGCCGAACCGGATCCGCCCGCGCCCACCGAACCGCGTGTGAAACCCGCAGCCCTCGACGTCCATCGCATTGGCGCACCGGTTGTTCTCCATGCCCGGCATCGAATCGGTGGTGAGCAGGCCGGCCTGTGGCCGCACCATCAGCGCGACGTTGGGGCGGAGCCGATACTCGAACTCCGTGTACACGTACGAGAACGTGACCTTGCGGCAGCGATAGCTCCCCGTCACGTCGAGGCAGCTGTCGGTGAGGTCCGCATCGATGATGTCCTTGGGGCCTCCGGTCCCCGACATCGTGCCGAACCCGAGCCGCACCGAGTAGATGGGATCGAGGAACCGGTACATGAAGTCGATCTCGGCCTGGTAGTACTGGTCGAAGCCCTTGCCGAGCTTGCCGTCGAAGTCGACGTAGTCGACGTGCGCATCGATGTGCGAGCGATTCGGCGCGATCGGCGCCTCGGTGACCACCGCATCGATCGTGGTGACCATCGGCTCCTCCTGCGAGCCGAGCACGGGCGAGACCTCACGCGTGCCGCCGCGGGACGAGGCTTCGACGTACCACTCGAGCCGCGGGGTGCGGACCATCGCCGCATCGATCGTCGCGCGGAGATACGAGTCACCATCCGGGATCAGATCGAGGCGGCGGAACCCGGGCTCGCCGGGAGGCCGCACGAACAACCACGCCTGCCCGATCGCAGACGGCATCCGCACCAGGAACGCGAGCTGGATCGGCTGCCCGGGGACCGCGCGAGACAGCGGCGCCATCGCCAGGATCGCGCGCGGGTTCATCCCACCGCTCACCGCGAGCTCCTCGGCGAGCCGGGCGATCCGCGGATTGCGATCGTCGGTGCGCTGGCTCTTGGCCCGGGTCAGCGCGTCATCGCGCTGCGTGATCTGGTCACGGAGCGACAGGATCTCGTTGTCGATCACCTTGCGGTACGGCGTCTTCGGATCCGCCGCGAGGAGCTCGGTCCAGCGCTGGATCCGCGCCTCGGGATCCTTGCCGAGCGTGTCGAGCCACGCCTTCTGCGCGAGGCCGACGTGATCGGTCAGCGGTGCACCCGGCGTGGGCGGCGAGCCCACCACGGGCACGCCCGAGAGCACGCGGCTCGCCTCGACCTGTGCGGCCCACGGATCGACGAACTTGCGCGGCGCCCCGACGAGCCGCACGTGATCCCCGGCGAGCACGCGCTTCGCGAGCTCGGGATCGGCGTGGGCCACGCTGAGCTTGTCGCCGCTGCGAGCGACGGCGAGTGTCCCGAGCGCGAACTGATCCTTCAGGGTCGCGCCGGTGCGCGGGTCCTTGGCGATCACCTCGTGCAACAGCTCGAGCTCGGTGCCGGCGCCCACGCCATCCCGGGCGCCGAGGTCGACGTAGATGTCCGTGCCATCGATCGCGAGCACGATTGGCTCGGCCGCCGCGACGCGTGCGGTCAGGAGCACGAGGCAGGTGACGAGGTGGGTCACGAGGTGGGTGCGCATCAGAAGTCCACCGTGGCGTTGGCGCCGCCCGTGAAGCCGGCGACGGCCTGGTTGCGCGCCGCGTACCCGACCCGGAGTCCGATCCGAACGTCGTGGCCGATGGCGCGTGCGATGTCGTAGTAGAGGCGAACCCCGGTCGGCCGATCTGCGTCCGGCATGTTCGTGATCTCGACGGTGGCCGCCATCGGCAGCCCGGGCACCGTGCCCCAGCCGAGCCGGAAGTAGCCGTTGACGCCGACGTCGGCCATCGATTCGAAGCCGATCGCGACGTGGCTGGCATCGAGCACGCCGAGCCGCGCTTCGAGCCTCCCACCGACCTTGAAGCCCGTCTGCGTGGCCATCACCAGGATCCGACCATCGAGCCGTACGCCCTCGATCGGCGCGAGACCGAGCTCGAACCAGCCACCGACGCGATAGCCGGCCTGGGCGGTGCACGGCTGGGTACAGACCATCGGATCGGTCGATTCGGTGTCGCCGAGCAGCCGCGTGAACCCCACGCGAAGCTCCTCGAGCGGATACGCGAGCAACCGGTACGAGAAGTCCGCGTCGAGCCGGTAATAGCGATCAATGAGCTTCTGGCCCGAGACCGTGCGCGTGCCGTAGTCCACCCACTCGCCCGAGGTGTGGACCCGCGAGCGATGGTTCGCGATCCGGCCGAGGTCGCGCATGCGGCGCTCGGCGCTGTCACTCGCGTTGACGGGGATGGTGTGCGGCCACTGCGGAGTGGCGAACACCGGCGTGTCCCCCGCATCGATGTAGTACTCGATACCCGGCGCGATCACCTGCGCACCGGGGACCACGGCCACCCAGTGTGCGTCGTCGCGGCGCACCAGCTCGAGGGTGGCGAACGGGCCCATGCCGATGTTGCGGAAGTGGGCGACGAGCTTCGGCGTGGCGGGCGGCGCCTCCGCGACGAGCTCGAGGTTGGAGCCTGCGATCACGTCCGCCGGCGGAACGTGACGCACCGGCGCGGCACCTGCCGTGCGCAGGCCAAGGACCGTGACCGCCGCCAGGACCAACGACCGAGTGCTCATGATCGCCCTCACCAGTAGACCCCCAGGCCACCGCCGCCACCGAGGCCGCCATGGTCGATGTCGCGGCCTTGCCACGAGCCCCGGAGGATCACGGAGACGTTCGAAAAGCCGATCCACTCGAGCTCGGTGCCGAGCTTGACGCCGACATCGCCGCGATTGGGTTGATCGGTCGCGCCGACGGAGATCCCGACGAGCAACTTGCGCGCCGGGCGAGCGCCGAACCGGATGTCCGTGAGGAAGCCGACCTGCTCGACCGAGCGAGCCACAAACATGAGGTTGGTCTCCTCGCGGCTGCCGATCCGGAACCGGCCCTCGATGCCGAGGCCGAAGCCGTCACGGCCGACGCCCGCGATCAGCTTGCTGCCGACCGAGAGCGGGATGTGCTCGGTCACCCCGCCGAGCTCGATGTCGGCGTACCCGTACTGGAAGCCGGAGCGCGGCGCGGGATCGGCCGCCGACCACTCACGGTCGGCGTAGCCGCCGGTGCCCGAGTACACGCCGTAGCCGACCCCGATGGTCTGCACGAAGCTGCGCAGGCGATAGATGAAGTCGACGTTCGCGGTGATCATCTTGTCGGTGCGATCACCTGTGCGCTTGTCGAGGGTCGAGAAGTCGAGGTAGTCGGCCGCGATCTTCACGCTCGAAAGCCCGGGCGCGGCCCCGAACTGATCGGTCAGAGGCGGGCGCGCCACGGACAGTGCGATCGGCTGGGCGGGCGAACCGAGGGCGAGGCCCGAGCGGCCCGACGGGGTCGAGACCTCGACGAAGTAGTCGAGGCCCGGCGCCGCGACGAACTGCCCCGGGATGACACCGCGCAGGTAGAGGTCGTGCTCGCGGACCAGGAGCAGGCTGTGATATGTGCGTGCGCCGCGGATCCGGTAGTGCAGGAACGCGCTCGCCACGCGCTCGGGCTGCTCGAGGACGAACACCAGCGGCAGCTCCGCCCCTGGATTCGCCGTGCTCCGCGGCTGATGTTGCACCGTCGTCACGAGCTCGGTGCTCGTGCTCGACGTCACCGGCCGCAGCTGATCGCGCAGGTCGCGGAGCGTGTCGACGTCATGACGGATCGCCTCGGCGTACGGCGAGCCACCGCGCGTGGACAGATAGCGCTCCCAGCCCGCGATCCGTGCCTCGAGCGGTTGGCCGGTCTGGGACGCGAACACACCGAGCACTTCGACGGTCGCCGGATCCGTCGGTGGTCCCACCGGGTTGGGATTGGGCGTGGGCGTGGGCGTGGGCGTCGGGTTCGAGCGGTCGGGCCGATCGATCAGGACCTCGACGAGGTCGCCGATCTTGATCGAGGCCACGAGGTCCCCGACGAGCGCGCGAGACAGGGTTCCTCCGGCCTGGGTGACCGTCGCAGACCCGATCGGCACCCAGTCCTCGACGGTGGCGCGCGTCACGGGGTGCTTGAGCCGCACCGGGCGCTTGAGCCGGAGCGCGGCGCCGTCGCCCACGCCCTGCTTGCTCCCCAGGCTGACGTAGATCTCCTGCTGCTCGACCTTCACCACGCTGCCCCGCACGATCTCGTCGTCGGCCAGCGCGCGCACGGGCACGGCCACGGCGACCAGCACAGCGAGCAAGGAGGGGAGCAACCGTGCGATCGGAGTCCGCACTAGGGCACCTCCGTCCAGAAGTCCTTCCAGTCCTCGGCCTCGGCGGCCGGCGCGGGCCTGGTCGGCGCGGGATTGATCGACGCGGGCCTGGTCGGCGCGGGCCTGGTCGGTGCGGGCCTGGTCGGCGCGGGCCTCGTCGACGAAGGCTTCGCGAACACGTCAGGCTCGGCGTCCGCATAGGGATCGATCGGCGGCTGCATGATCGTCGGGGGTTGTGGCGAGGGCTGGACCACGGGCTGCGTGCGCGGCCGGATCCGCGGCCGCTCATCGGCGAGCTGCGGCTTCTCGGGGCCCGGATCGTAGGGCCGCGTGTGGTACGCGGCGATCGCGGTACGGCACTCGTTGACCGCCGTATTGCCTCGCACCGCGGAGGCGATGAACGCCACGCCGAGCAGACCGGTGATCGCCGCACCCGACGCCTCGTCGTTGCCGAGCAGCGCGAGCCCCGCGACCGCGAGCGAACCGCCGATCAGGCCATCGAGTCCCACCAGGCCCTTGCCGGTATCGCACTCGGGCGCGTTGGCCTTGGGACGGTTCGGATCTGGACCGGACAGTGCGAACGAGCAGCCCGCAACCGCGGTCAGCGCCACACACGAGATCAACCGACGCCAAGCTTCCACCCCACCAGCAGACGGCGGATCGCCGCCTCCCGTCACCTGATTAGACCAGAAATCAGTGGCAACGATCGCGCAAACCTGGCGGATCCCTGTGCGTCGTGCAACCCCAGCGGAACGCTGGCAGTTGACTACGACGCCGGAGCTGCGTGCTCGGTGCGCGCAGGCAGCTGTTGCATCGTGATCGGCGTGCCGGCCTCGACGACGCCGAGCCGCGCCACCAGTGCATGCTCCGCGCGCGGATCATCGCCGCCCCACACGCCGAGCGCCCGGGCGACCTCCGCCGGCTTCGCAGATCCATCCGCGGTGGCCCGCACCCGCACCCGCAGGAGCGCGCCGTTCGGCCAGTCGAGGATCGTGCACAGCCGCTCGGCTGCGTCGCCGTCGACGACCGAGGCATCGAGCACCATGTGGCGAACGTCGATCTGCTTGTCTCCGCGAGCGACCTTGGCCTCGGTCTTCGCCATCAGAGCGGCACCGATACGGGTCAGGCGCGCCGCGTCGTGCGGCATGCCATCGGCGGCTGGACGGATCACGAGATCCACCGCGTCGATCAGCTTGCCGAGGCCCGGCGTCGGCCGCTCGATCGTGGTGGGCTGGATCTTCACGAAGCTCGGATGACCGGCGAGGCGCACGATCGTGCAGCTCTCGACCTCGATCCCCGGCGGGCACACCGCCGCCAGTCGATCGCGGACCTCGTCAGGCGAGAGCTCGACACGCGTGGTGTCATCGGTGACGTCCCACGTCTTGACGCCCGGCACGCCATGCTCGAGATCGATGTCCATCAGCTCGCCGAGCGAAGGCACGCCGAGGCCGAGCGCCGGCCCGAAGCTGATCCGCGGCTTCGGGGAGAACCCACGGGTCATCGCGAGCGGGAGATCCGCGCGGCGGAAGCTCCGCGACAACAGGCGCACGAGATCGAGGTGACCGAGGAAGGCGGCGCGGCCGACCTTCGCGAACCGGATCCGGTACGTCGAGTACGCGAGCCCCGAGCCCACGTGGCCCGCGAGCCGCACCCGCTCCGCGCGATCGGTCTCACGGTTCTTGACCGCAGGTCCGACCTCGGCGACCTCCGCCGGGCTCCCGCCGCCGCGCTCCGAGACGTCGACCATGTCGGCGGCGTCGGAGATCACCGGCAGCGCGCGGCTGGCCGGAGGCGTGGTCGCGTTCAGCGTGCGCAGGGCCACCAGGCGGTCGTCGCGCATCTTCGTCAGATCGCAGGCGACGCCGCAGTCGTAGCAGACGAGCTTGCGCCGATCCGGCTCGGCCTCGGCGAGGTTCGTGTGGTGGATCAGCATGCCGGCGACCTTGCCGCACGGTGGGCTCGCCCTGCCCTTGAGCGCCTTGCGGTACTCGCCGAGCAGGAAGCCCTCCTCGAGGCCGACATCGATGTGATCCCACGGCAACCGCGCGCTCACCGGCCGCGTGCCGAGATAGCTCGCGACATCGACGCCGTGGGCCGCGAGCTGCGTCGTCCAGCGCTCGAGATCGAACACCTCATCCCAGCCATCGAACCGTGCGCCCGCGCGCCACACCGCCTCGATCACCCCGGCGAGCCGGCGATCGCCGCGCGCGAGAATGCCCTCGATGAACGAGATGCCGCTGTGGTGGTGCTTGAGGCGGAGGTTCTTCTCGGGCCGCGCCGTGTAGCGCAGGATCGATTGCTTGCGCTGGATCTCCGCCTCGGTGTCCTGCCCTGCCCATTGCAGCGGCGTGTGCGGCTTGGGCACATGCGAGCTGACCGACACGGTGACCTCGGCGCGCCCGCCGCCGACCTCGCGACCGACCTTGAGCATGCGGATGCCGGTGTGCACGATCCCGCGCACGTCATCGTCGTCCTCGGTGGGCAGGCCGATCATGAAGTACAGCTTCAGGCGGTGCCAGCCGCGCGCGAACACGCGTCGCGAGCTCTCCTCGATGTGCGCCTCGGTGACGTTCTTGTTCACCACGTCGCGCATCTTCTGGGTGCCGGCCTCGGGCGCGAACGTCAGGCCACTGATCCGCGTCAACGCGAGCTCGTCGAGCAGATCCTCGTTGAGGCCATAGGCGCGTAGCGACGCCACCGACATCGACACGCCACGCTTGCGCAGCTCGGCGGCGAGCGACTTGACGAGCGGCGTGATGCTCGAGAAGTCCGCGGTCGAGAGGCAGGTCAGGCCGGTCTCCTCGTAGCCCGCCTTCTCCACGCCACCGATCAACGAGTCCGCGATCGATTGCGGGGAGCGTTCGCGCACCGGGCGGTAGATCATGCCGGCCTGGCAGAACCGGCAGCCCTCCGTGCAGCCGCGCGCGATCTCGACGGAGGCGCGCTCGAACACGTCCTCGGCGTACGGCACGGGCGTGTCGCTCGGGAATGGATACTTGTCGAGATCCTCGACCATTGCGCGGCCGACCCGTGCGGGCACGCGCGGATCGAGCGGTGCGCCGACCACCGTCATGCCCGTTGCCTCATCGGTTTCGGTCGCGTACAGCGAGGGGATGTACAGCGGGAACCGGCTCGCGAGCTCGGCCAGCGCATCGGCGCGCGTCCGCGTCCCGGCGGTGATCTCGCGCCGCATCGCGGCCCAGGCGAGCACCACCGGCGGCAGCAGCTCCTCGGCCTCACCGATGAACGCGGCGTCGATGAACGGTGCCATCGGCTCGGGGTGCGAGGCCGTGGGCCCGCCGACCAGGACGAGCGTGGCATCGGGCGCGCGATCGGCCGCGCGCAGCGGGATGCCGCCGAGATCGAGCAGCGTCAACACGTTGGTGAACGTCAGCTCGTACTGGAGCGAGATCCCGAGGACGTCGAACTCGTGGAGCGGGCGCTGGCTCTCGAGAGAGACCAGCGGCAGCCCGCGTTCGCGGAGCTCGGCCTCCATGTCGGTCCACGGTGCGAACGCGCGCTCGCACGCGATCCGCGGATCCTTGTTGAGCAGCGAATAGATGATCTTGGTCCCGAGGTGGGACATCCCGATGTCGTAGACGTCGGGGAAGCCGAGGCAGACGCGCGCCTGGACATCAGGCCCGTCCTTGACGACGCTGCCGTACTCGCCGCCGAGGTAGCGCATCGGCTTCGCGACGCGATCGATGAAATCCGCGTAGAGGTGGCGCATCGGGACCGCGCTGTATAGCAAACCCCTTGCTCGTGCGGCTCATTATTGTACGGTCCCACCCATGCGCAGGTCCGTTGCCGTTGCCGGTACCCTGATTCTCGGCACCCTCGTTGGTGGTCTCGGTGCCTGCTCGAAGAAGGAGCCCGGGCACGACCCGGCTCCGATCGCTCCGATTCAGGGTCCCACGGCCGCCGCCGAGGACCCCTTGAACCTGCCCCCGCCGGGCACCGCGCCCGCCCCCATCACCGTCGCCAAGGATCTCCCCATGTGGAACGCCGCCATCAAGACACTCCAGGGCCAGGACACCAACCTCGCCGCGTACAAGGGCAAGGCCCTGCTGCTCGTCAACGTGGCGAGCAAGTGCGGCCTCACCCCGCAGTACTCGACGCTCGAAGCGCTGCAGAAGAAGTACGCGACCAAGGGCTTCACCGTGATCGGGTTCCCCTGCAACCAGTTCGGCAAGCAGGAGCCCGGCTCGGCCCACGAGATCGAGACGTTCTGCTCGACCACGTACGGCGTGACGTTCCCGATGATGGAGAAGGTCGAGGTCAACGGCCCCGGCCGCCACGAGATCTACAAGACCCTCACGCCGCTCGCCGATGCCGGCGGCCACACCGGGGACATCCGGTGGAACTTCGAGAAGTTCGTGGTCTCGGCCGATGGCACGAAGATCACGCGGTTCGATCCCGAGGTCACGCCGAACGATCCGGCCGTGATCGCGGCGATCGAGCAGGCGCTGCCGCGATGAAGAACACCGAGACCTGGCCGGGGCCTACGGCGCGGGGAACGTCATCGCGTTGGGCTGGGAGCGCGATCAAGGTCACGCGGTTTCTGTGCAAGGGCTGCGGATTCTCCGAAGAGTGGGTCGAGGCTCCGGGCGATATCGCCAAGCTCGTCGACAACTACGGCTGAGCTACGGGTTCGGGACGACCTGGATGTCGGCCATCACCCCGTAGTGATCGCTCGCGCAGATCGCGGTGTCGCCCTCGCCTTCGCGCTCGGTCAACACGACCTGGCAGCTGTCGATCGTGCCGCGACCATCCTTCTTGCGGCTCGTCACGAACACGTAGTCGATCCGCCGATCGAGATCGAGGGAGCGCAGTGGGCGGGTCAGCCGATTCTCGCTCGACCACGTGATGCCCTCGGTCGGACCATCGCCGGGACCGGGCTCGGGATGGAGGCGCAACCAGGCGTCCTGGAAGTGCGTGCGTCGACCGGCCAAGGTGGTCAGGCCGCGGAGGTAGCGGATCTCGTCGGAGTCCGGAGTGGCGTTGAAGTCCCCGCACAGGATCTGCGGGGGGCTGGTGTCCGTCCGGAGCCCGCGGATCGCGTCGTCGATCGCGAGGACCTGGTGCTCCCGCGCGAGCCCGTCATCGAGCCGGTAGTGGAGGTGCGTCGTGTGCACCCAGATCGGGCCGCCGTCGGTGGAGATCTGGGCCGACAGCAAGATCCGCGCATCCGCCGGTCGCGGCTCGGGGAGCGCCAGCGTGCGGGTGTCGAGGATCGAGCGCGCGATCACGGCGAGCCCCTCCTGCCCGGCCGGCAGCTTGCCGTGCGCGCCGTCGGCCCAGCTCACCGCCGTCGCGTAGTGCGCGGTCATCCCGAGTCCGCTGGCGATCCGCTCCGCGGTGGTGACGCCTGCCACGCCGTCGAGCGGGCGCGCCTCCTGGAGGCAGACCACGTCGGGGGCGAGCGCCTGGAGCTGGCGAAGCGCGAGCGCGAGGCGCTGTTCGAGTGGCGCTTCGGTGCCCCAGAAGTTCAGCGTGACGACGCGGAGGTTCGCACCCACGCCGCCAGCGTATCACCGGGGTGGCGGCGTGCGCGCGAGCCGCGTCAGCCGGACGAAGCGGAACACGTCGACGATCAACATCGCGAGCATCGCGAACACCCCGAACCGCATCCAAAGGGGCCACATGCGCTCGAGAAAGCTCCGCGGAGCCACGGCGAACTCTTCGACGATCCGCGTGGGCCCTCCGACCTCCGCGTCATCGGAGCTACCGAACGAGCCCCGCGCCCGGCTGATCATCGCGGACACGTCGTCGATCGGAAACGTGCTGGCACGCTGGAACGCCTCGCCGAGGTCTCGCTCGACGACCGGCACGATCGACTTGCGGATCCCGAGCAGCCAGCCCTTGCCGTCGGGCCCCTGCCTGGGCTCGACCATCACCTCGCGGGTCTGGCCGCCGCGCTCGATCGTCAGCATCACGGGCGCACCCCGCCCGAGGTTCACACGCTCGACGAGGTCGCCGTCGATCCCTTGCGTGTTCACGGCGAGGATGACGTCCCCCGGAGCGAGCTTGCCTGTCGCATCGAACCCGGGCAGCGCTTCGGTGACCACGGTGCGGGACCCGACCGTGTGGCCATGCCAGGCGTAGAACCCGAACGCAACGGCGGCGGCCGCGGCGTAGCTCGCCGCGTTGGCAGCGAGCAGCGCGAACAGCACCTGCTTGGTCGCCTTCCACACGCCCAGGCGAACCAGCTCGCGGACCAGCACGAGGAGCCCGGTCGCGGCGATCGCGACGAGGTAGTCCAAGCGTCACCCGCCCCGGTAGATGCAGCGCGAGGTCGGAGTCTCGGAGACCACCACCTCGGCGAGCCCGGGGAGGCTCGCCACGAGCTTGTGCCACCACCACACGGCGAGGAGCTCGCTCGTGGGATTGGCGAGCCCGTCGATCTCGTTCAGCACCTGATGATCGAGCTGCTTGACCAGCGGTCCCGCGTGTTCGTCGATCTCGGCGAAGTCCATCACCCAGCCGCGCTCGGGATCGATCTCGCCATCGATCACGACCTCGACCGAGTAGCTGTGCCCGTGCATGCGCGCGCACTTGTGGCCTGCGGGCACCTTCGGAAGGAAGTGTGCCGCCTCGAACCGGTAGATCCGCTCAAGCCGGGTACGCATCGCCGCGGCGTTGTAGCCCACCTGTGCATGCTAGGAAAGCCCCGTGCGCCGTAGCTGGGCAGGCCTCGACAAGCGGGTCTGGCAGATGGCGTTCGCGCGCGCCGTCAACACGATGGGCCTGTCCCTGGTGATGACGTTCCTCGGCATCTACGTCGTCGAGACCCGAGGCTATCCGGCGTGGTCGTACGGCGTGATCGCCCTGACCGCCAACCTGTGCCAGTCAGCGACGAGCGCCTGGGCCGGGAACCTCTCGGATCGCATCGGGCGCCGCCCACTGATCACCACGGCGTTGTTCGTGCGCAGCGGGTTCATCGCGCTCCTCGGCACCCAGATCGCGCTCGATGCGCCGCTGTGGAGCCTCGCCGCCAACATGGTGGTGACCTCCGCGCTCCGTGGCTGCTTCGAACCGGTGGCGTACGCGCTGGTCGCCGACGTCTGCACCGAGGACCAGCGGATCTCGGCGTTCGGGCTGCAGCGCATGGGCACCAACCTCGGATGGGCGGTGGGCCCTTCGCTCGGCGGCCTGCTCACGCTGGTGGTGCCGTACGGCGTGGTGTTCTACATCGCCGCGGGCGGGATGATCCTTGCTGCGCTGGTCACGATGCGGATCGAGGATCCGGTCAAACGATCCACGGCCACGGCGAGCGCCTCCGAGCCCGTCGGTGCCGCGCTCCGCGAGGGCCTGCGCGATCCGGTGCTCCGCCTGCTGCTCGCGGGGACGTTCCTGTGCGCGCTGCTCGAGACCCAGATGTTCTCGACGTTCTCGATCTACATGACCGACGAGCTCGGCCTCGCGAAGTCCGACGTCGGCCTGCTCTACTCGATCAATGGCTTCGGCGTGCTGCTGCTCCAGTTCCCCGCGTTGCAGCTGATCCGCCGCCTCGGGGTCCGCACCACGTTGCCGTGGGCCTCGCTGCTGGATGCGATCGGGTTCGGGCTGATCGGCGCAGGCACCGGGTTCGCGGGCGGCGCGTTCGCGATGATCACGCTGACCGGCGCGGAGGTGATCTTCGATCCCGCGCACCAGACCGCGATCGCCGAGGTCGCGGATCCCGCGCGGCGCGGACGGACGTACGGCGTGGTCGGGTTCTGCCAGATGTTCGGCATCGCGCTCGCCCCGCTCGTCGGCGGCATCCTCCTCGATACGATCGGCGCGCACCACGCCGCGATGTGGGCGACGATCGCGACGATCGGCGGTGCGCAGACGCTGTGCTTCTTCGCCTTCGTGCGGCGGCGCGGCGTGCGCTGAGCCTACGGCGCCGACAGCGCCGCGATGCGTCGGCGGATCGCGTCGGCATCCTTGGCGCCCGGCGATGCACTCAGGTACGACCGGAACGCCTGCACGGCCTTCGCCCGATTTCCCTGCTGCGCATACGCGAGTCCGAGGCCGCGATAGCCGACCGACGAACCGAAGCTGATGACCTGCTTGTATGCGGTGATCGCCGCCTCGTAGTTGCCGGCGAACAGCTTCGCGTTCCCCGCATCGTAGGCCGCCCTCGCCTTGGCCTGGCTCTCCGCGGTTGGCGCAGGGGTCTTACCGATGGTGGTCCCGGTCTCGTTGCCGGTCTTGGTGCCGATCGTCTTGGTGCCAGTCTTGGTGCCGGTCTTGGTTCCCGTCTGGGTCCCTGTCTTCGTGCCCGTCTTCGTGCCCATCTCGGTCCCCGTCTTCGTGCCCGTCTGGGTCCCAAGCTTCGTGCCCGTCTCGGTCCCCGTGGGAGTACGGCCCGTCGTCGGTGGCGTCCCCGTCGGAGTCTTGCCGGTCGGGGTCTTGCCGGTCGGCGTGGTGCCCGTGGGCTCAGGTGGCGTCTTGCCGGTGGGCTCGGTCGCCGATCCCGATCCACGGGCCTCGGGCGGCGGCTCTGCGCCGGAGCCTGTAGAGGTGTCATCGCCCGGTGGCGTCTCGGCCGAGCCGGGCGTCGCGATCGGATCCTGCTTCGCCACCACCGGCTGGTCGGGCTTCGCGGCGGTCTCGGTCTTGGGGCCGCGGGTGGCGATCACGATGATCACGATCGTCAGCAGCGCGACCGCACCGCCGATGATCGCGATCGCGCGCCGCGAGGTCGCCGGGCGAACGATCGGTAAGGAGTCGGTCTGGTTCCAGCGCTCGTCGCGGGGAGCCGCGAAGGGTGTCGGAGCAACCACCGGCGCTGGCGCAACCGGTGCGATCGGCGGCGACACCGGCGCCGGCCGTGGCGCCGCGGGTGCAACGCTCACGGGCTTTGCGGCCGGAAGCACCGGTGCCATGGGCGGCGTTGCTTGCGGTGCGGCGACCACCGGCGACGGCTGCGTACGCGGCCGCTGCGGCGGCGTCGGCGCGATCGGCTCGAGCTCCTGCGCGATCACGACCGACGGCTCGGGCGGAAACATCGACGGCGGCTCGATCGCGGGCTCGACGGTTGCTGGCGGCGCCGATACGACCACCGGTGCGGAAGCAGGGACGTCTACCGCGGCGACGATCGGCGCCGGCGCGAGTGGAGCGCTCGCCGCTGGCGGCGACAGCTCGGGGATCGGCCAGGACGCGACCGACATCGGCGACGCGACCGCCATGAACGCTGGCTCGAGATCGGCAGCAGGTGCGGGTGCAACGGCAACGGGCACGGGCACCGGCACCGGAGTCTCGACAGTGGGCGGTGCGACGATGGCCGGTTTCGCCGGCGGCGCCACGGAAGGCGCGATGGCCGCGACCTTGGCAGGCGAAGCTGGCGCGATGGCCGCGACCTTCGAGGGCGGAGGCGCAGGCGGAGCGGGTGCGGGCCGGGGCGCAGGTTTGGGTGCAGGTTTGGCTTGTGGCGTCGGAGGCGTCGCGGTGACCGCCGCGCTGATCGAGCTCCAGTCCGAATCCTCGACGTCGTCGGGCAGCGCCCACCCTTCGGACTCCTCGACCTTGGGAGTCCCGGCAGGCGGCGTGGCGGCCCGGGGGGGCACGGGCGGCGTCGGCATTCCAGCCGCGGGCGTGCGAGGCGGCCGCACGGGAGCACTCTGGGTGCGCGCGATCGCAGGTGTTCCCGCCGGCGGCGTCTGCGTCCGCGCGATCGCAGGTGTTCCGGCCGGCGGCGTCTGCGTCCGTGCGATCGCCAATGTTCCGGCGCCCGGTGTCTTCGCATCGTCGCGCTGCCGCTGGATCGTGGAGGTCGGCGGTGGAGTCCGCACCGTCGCGGCGTCGAACTGGTTGCCCGACGGCGGTGACGGTGGCGGCGTCTGATCGCGGCGCACGGTCGCGACGCCGGCTGGAGGCGTGCGGACCTTCTCGCGCGCGATGATCGTCGACGTCGGCGGGGGAGCGCGCACCGTGGCGGCATCGAGCGCCGGCGGTGGCGGAGGAGGCGCGCTCTGTTGCTGTCGCGAGAGCACATGCGCGAGTGACTGCGTGGTGCGGCGTGGCTCCGCAGGAATCGCCGCCGCCTGCTTCAACAGCTCGGTGAGCTTGCCGTCGGGCGCCTGAGGCGTGAGCTGATCTCGCTCCCACTCCTCGAGATCCATCGCATCCATCTCGAGGGCTTCGTCCTCGGCCGCGGGCTTGGTCGGGTTGCTCATGGCTTGGTGGCCTCGGCCACCACATCGGCCACGCCCCACACCACATCCTCCTCGCTCGCGAACACCTTGATCGCGGCCTTCTTCCGCTTCTTGGCGTCGACGTCGAACAAGGTTACCGTGACCTTGATCGACTGCTTCTTGGGGCCTTCGTCGATCTCGGCGAACAGCAGCTCGTTCGAACCGAGCGATCGGCCGACGGCCTCGTAACAGGCCGGGGTGCGCTCCACGCACTCGATCGAGAGCTGGACGACCTCGAGCGAGACCTTGGAGACCTGGGGTTCATCCATCCCCTTGACCCGTGCGCGCCGAAGCCGCTCGCTCGCCGCGCGCGCCGCGATCGGAAACGCATCGCTCTCGGCGGGGAGCACCGCCCAGACCTTGCTCCCCGCGACGTACACGGGCTTGGCCGGAGCGGGCGCGGGAGTGCAGCCCATCAGGATGACGAGCAGCAGTCGACCGAACGTCCCCCACTGGACTGGCACGGTAAGACCGAGAATGTAGCATCGTCCTGGGGCCGCGCGCGACGCGGCTACCCCAACTCACGCCCAGCTGACGGTCGTGGCGTGCCTCGGAGGGCGGGTATAGAGTCGCCACGCGATGAGGCCGTCGACCTGGACCGTTCCGTGGATCGGGCTCGCCCTGCTGGCTGGGTCGGGGGGGTGCGGCGATCCGGCCGAGCCCACCCTACCCGCATGGGATCGCAGCCTGCCCGAAGCCAGCGCCCTGGGGGGGCACCGCGGGCTGACCCCGGCGCGCGGGATCGTCCACCTTCACTCACCCTATTCCCACGACGCCTGCGATGGCATGCCGCGCCCCGGCGGCCAACCTGACGAGCAATGCCTCGCCGACCTGCGCGCCGCGCTGTGCACCGACCACATCGACTTCGCCAACCTCACGGACCATGACGACACGATGGCCGACGAGGACTTCACGAAGTTGTTCAGTATGCGCGGCACCGATCAGCCGGTGATGCGCGGCGGGGAGCAGGTCGCCTCACGCATCCTCTGCGAGGACGGCCATCAGGTCCTGGTGACGATCGGCGGTGAGAACGATCTCATGCCGATCATGCTCGACCATCATCTTCCCGGCACGCTCCCCGAGCGACACGCGCTCTACAACGGCAACGATGCACAGACCTCCGCGGTCTATCGCGCCGCCGGGGGCCTGGTCTGGGTTGCGCACACCGAGAGCAAGACCCTCGAGATCCTCCGCGAGGTCACCCCGGACGGCATCGAGGTCTACAACCTCCACGCCAACATCGATCCGAACATCCGCAAGGACTACCTGGGCCTCCCGTCGGCCGGCGCGATCACGGCGGCCGTCGAGTTCGCCGACACGCAGCCCGGTCACCCCGAGCCCGATCTGGCGATGCTCTCGTTCTTCTCCGCGAACCAGCCGGCGATCGACAAGTGGCAGACGTTGCTCGGTGAGGGCAAGCACATCGCCGTCACCGCCGGCAGTGATGCCCATCAGAACGCGATCCCGATCGTGATGGCCGATGGCGAGCGAGGTGATTCGTATCGCCGCGTGCTGCGCTGGTTCGGGAACATGGCGCTGGTTCAGGATCCCCACGACGTCGATCAGATCGAGGCCGCGCTGAAGGCGGGACGGATGTTCGCCGCGTTCGAGCTGCTCGGCACGCCCGAGGGCTTCGATGCCTATGCACAGACCCCGTCGGGATCGATCGTCGAGCTCGGCGGCACGATCGCGCTCGCCGAGGGCGCCATGCTCACTGTCGACGTGCCCAAGGTCCTCAACCTCGATCCGTCCCTGCCCGCTCCGACGATCACCGGCAAGGTGATCTGGATCGGCTCGAGCGGTCCCATGGAGATCGCCCACGGCGATGCCACCTTCATGGCGCACCTCGGCGCGCCCGGGGCCTATCGCGTGGAGATCACGATCACACCGTCGCACCTCGGGCCGTACCTGCACGATCTCGGCACCGCCATGGCCGAGGTCGAGCTACCCTGGATCTACGCGTCGCCGTTCTATGTCGAATAGTCCGTCCTCCCTCCGCCCGCCCCTCCTGGCCGCCGCCCTGCTCGTCATGCTCGCCGGGTGCCCGCTGAGCTCCTCGACCGGCGGCGAGTGTCAGCTCGACAACGACTGCAGCGGCGGCGAGGTCTGCGCGCGCGACGAGATGTGCGCCGCCACCTCGCAGGTTCGGAGCGTCACCGCGACCTGGACGATCCGGGGCGCCGCCGCGGGCGTCGCGAGCTGCGGGACCCACCCCGATCTGTACATCTCGTTCATCGGCAACGACTCCGGCGACACGCTCGGCTACGCCCCCGTGCCCTGCAAGAACGGTCAGTTCACGGTCGACAAGCTGCCGACCCGATTCCGCCAGGTCGAGCTCGGTGTCGAAGCCGGGGTCTCCGACACGCGCACGATCGATGCCTCCGGCACGGCCGTGTTGGATCTGCGTCTGTAAGTCAGCACGGCGCCTCGGATCGGGTATGGTCCGGCCCGTGGTGACCGCACCGATGACGACGACTCCCGACACCAAGCGGGTCGAGACCGACGAGCAGCAAGAGCTCGTCGAGACCACCCCCGCCGAGCTCGCTCCGCTGTACCGCCAGATGCTCGCGATCCGGCGCATGGAAGAGGCCTCCGCCAAGGCGTACTCGCAGGGCAAGATCGGTGGCTTCCTCCACCTCATCATCGGGCAGGAGGCGGTCTGCGTCGGCGCGATCGCCGCGCTCGAGGCCAAGGACTACGTCGTCGCGACGTACCGCGAGCACGGCCATGCGTACGCCAAGGGCGTCGCCGCTCGGCCGATCATGGCGGAGCTGTACGGCAAGAAGACCGGCGTCGTGAAGGGCCTCGGCGGCTCGATGCACATCTTCGACAAGGCCACGAACTTCCTCGGCGGCTACGGCATCGTCGGCGGTCACGTCCCGATCGCGGCCGGTGCAGCGTTCGCATCGAAGTACCGCGGCGATGGCCGCGTCACGCTGTGCTTCTTCGGCGAGGGCGCGTCCACGATCGGCGGCTTCGCCGAGGGCCTGGCGCTCGCGGCGCTGTGGAAGCTCCCGGTGGTGCTGATCTGCGAGAACAACCAGTACTCGATGGGCACGCCAGTCTATCGCTCGCTCGCCGTCGAGGATGTCTCGCTCCGCGCGGTCGGTCACGGGATGGCGCGCGACCGGTTCGACGGAGACGACGTCGTCAAGGTCAAGCGCCGGATCGCCGAGGCGGTCGAGCGCGCGCGCACCACCGGCGAGCCGACGTTGGTCGAGGTGGTGACGTACCGGTTCCGCGGTCACTCGATGAGCGATCCGGGCCTGTACCGCACCAAGGATGAGGTCGAGGAGTGGAAGCGGCGCGACCCGCTCAACCGCTGCCGCCAGCGCCTGCTCGACCTCGGCTTCCCCGAGGAGGAGATGAATGCGCTCGAAGAGGACGTCCGCGTCGAGATCGAGGACGCCGTGAAGTTCGCAGACGACTCGCCGCCCGCGGACGAGTACTTCCCGTACGTGATCAAGGAGTAAGCCGGTGGCCGTCATCAGCTACAGAGAAGCGCTCAACCAGGCGATGCGCGAGGAGATGGAGCGCGACGCCAACGTGTTCGTGATGGGCGAGGAGGTCGGGCACTACAACGGCGCGTACAAGGTCACGCAGGGCCTGCTCCAGCGGTTCAGCGAGCGACGCATCGTCGACGCGCCGATCGCCGAGATGGGCTTCGCCGGCATCGGCGTGGGCGCCGCGATGGTCGGCCTCCGTCCGATCATCGAGTTCATGACGTTCAACTTCTCGCTCGTCGCGATCGATCAGATCGTGAACAACGCGGCGAAGATCTTCCAGATGAGCGGTGGGCAGTACAACATCCCGATCGTGTTCCGTGGCCCGAGCGGGCCCGCGGTGCAGGTCGGCTCGCAGCACTCGCAAGCGCTCGAGAGCTACTACGCCCACGTGCCCGGCCTGAAGGTCGTGATGCCGTCGACGGCCAAGGACGCGAAGGGCCTGCTGAAGACGGCGATCCGCGACAACAACCCGGTGGTGTTCATGGAGGGCGAGACCCTCTACAACACGACCTGGGAGGTCCCCGAGGGTGGCCCCGACGATCACCTGATCCCGATCGGCGTCGCGGACATCAAGCGTGCGGGCAAGGACATCACGTTGATCGCGTGGTCGAAGATGGTGTGGACCTGCATGGAGGCCGCCACCGCGCTCGCGAAGGACGGCATCGAGTGCGAGGTCGTCGATCCGCGCACGCTGCGCCCGCTCGACGTCCACACGCTCGCGGCCTCGGTCAAGAAGACCGGGCGGTGCGTGATCGTGGAGCAGGGCTGGCCGGTCGCCGGGTTCGGCGCCGAGGTCGCGTATCAGATGCAGCGGCTGTGCATGGATGCGCTGGACGCCCCGATCGAGCGGGTCTGTAGTGATGATGTTCCGATGCCGTACGCGAAGAACCTCGAGGACCAGGTCCAACCCCAGGTCCCCGATGTCGTCGCCGCGGTCAAGCGCGCTCTGTATCTGGAGTAACTGACATGGCTCAGATCCTCGGTTTGCCGAAGCTGTCTCCGACGATGGAGGAAGGCGTCCTCGTCCGCTGGACCAAGAAGGAGGGAGACAAGGTCGCTCCCGGCGATCTGATCGCCGAGGTCGAGACGGACAAGGCGAACATGGACTTCAACGTCGAGGACTCGGGCGTACTGCTCAAGTTCCTCGTCAAGGAGGGCGACACCGTCAAGCTCGGCGCCCCCGTCGCGATCATCGGGAACGCCGGTGAGGACATCACCGCCCTGCTCGCACAGGCCGCTGCGCCCGCGAAGCCGGTCGCCACCGCGACACCCGCGACACCCGCCACACCCGCGGTCGCGAAGCCTGTCGTCGCGGCGGCGGCACCCGCGGTCGCGAAGGTCGCCGCCGTTGCCACCGGCACGTCCGCCCCGGGCAAGCTCCTCGCGTCGCCGCTCGCGAAGACCCTCGCGATCGAGCTGGGGATCGATCTGCGGACGCTCTCCGGTACAGGTCCCGGCGGCCGGATCGTCGAGCGCGACGTGAAGCTTGCGGCCGAGGGCGGAACCGCCAAGGCCAACGGCCATGCCCCCGACGAGGCACCGGCGTTCGAGGAGCAGCCGACCCAGGCGATCGCCGTGCGGACCCCGCGCCAGATGGCGCCCGATGCAGGCGCCGGCGAGTACGAGGACGTCCCCGCCAGCAACATGCGCAAGCGGATCGCGGCGCGGCTCACCGAGGCCAAGCGCGATGTGCCGCACTTCTACTTGATGCGGAAGCTCGATGCGGCGCCGCTGATGGCGTTCCGCGCCCGGCTCAACGAGCTGCTCGGCGCCCAGGATGAAGCGAGTGGGCGGACGCCCGCGAGCGGGGGCGTCCGGAAGGTCAGCGTCAACGATCTCGTGATCAAGGCGGTGGCGCTCGCGCTGCGCCGCGTGCCCGAGTGCAACGCCAGCTGGGAGGGCGAAGCGATCCGCCACTATCACCAGGTCCACGTCGGGGTCGCCGTGGCGATCGAGGACGGCCTGGTCACGCCCGTCGTGCGCAACGCCGATCAGAAGGGTATCGGGGCGATCGCGGCCGAGGTCAGGGACCTCGCGGATCGCGCCAAGAAGCGCGCCTTGAAGGGCCACGAGATCAGCGGCTCCACGTTCACGGTGTCGAACCTCGGCATGTACAACATCGAGCGCTTCACGGCGATCATCAACCCGCCCGAGGCCGGCATCCTCGCGGTCGGCACCACGGTCGACGAGCCCGTGATCGGCAAGGACGGGCAGATCGTCGCCGGCAAGCGGATGACGGTCACGATGTCGTGCGATCATCGCGTGATCGATGGCGCCCTCGGCGCCCGCTGGCTCCAGGCGTTCGGCGAACTGTTCGAGAAGCCGGAATCCCTCGCACTATGAGTGATCCAGTGGTCTACGACGTCGTCGTCATCGGCTCGGGACCCGGCGGCTACGTCGCCGCGATCCGCGCCGCACAGCTCGGGCTGTCCACGGCGTGCATCGAGCGCGAGAGCCTTGGCGGCATCTGTCTCAACTGGGGATGCATCCCAACCAAGGCCCTGCTCCGCTCGGCCGAGGTGCTCGAGCACTTCCAGCACGCGAGCGAGTTCGGGATCAAGGTCGGCGCCGTCGAGGCCGACTTCCCGGCGATCATCGCGCGCAGCCGCGGCATCGCCGACAAGGTCAGCAAGGGCATCGGCTTCCTGTTCAAGAAGAACAAGATCACCTCGATCGCTGGAACCGCAAAGCTCCTGCCGCGCACCGGCGCGTGGAAGCCCCACCAGATCGAGGTCACCGCGGCCGACGGCAAGCAGGTGGTCTCCGCCAAGCACGTGATCCTCGCGACCGGCTGCCGTGCGCGCTCGTTGCCAGGCATCGAGCTCGATGGCACGCGGATCATCGAGTACCGCAAGGCGATGACTCTCCCCGATCGACCGACCTCGATGGTCGTGCTCGGTGCGGGAGCGATCGGCGTCGAGTTCGCGTCGTTCTATCGGTCGCTCGGGACCGAGGTCACGATCGTCGAGTTCATGCCGCGCCTCGTCCCCAACGAGGACCTCGACATCTCGAAGGAGCTGACCCGCGCGTTCGACAAGCGCGGCATCAAGAGCCTCGTCGGCCACAAGCTGACCAGCGCGACCAACAACGGCGGCAAGGTGACGATCGTCGCCGAGCCCAAGGACGGCGGCGACAAGGTCACGATCGAGATCGACATCCTGCTCGTCGCCGTCGGCGTCCAGGCCAACATCGAGAACCTCGGCCTCGAGGCGCACGGCATCATCCTCGAGCGTGGATACATCAAGGTCGACGCCGAGAACCGCTGCGGCGACGGACTGTGGGCGATCGGGGATGTCACCGGGCGCGGCCTCGCCCACGTCGCGTCGGCGGAGGGCGTGTTCGTCGCGGAGAAGATCGCCAACGTCCACGCGGAGCCGGTGCGCTACGACGCCATCCCCGCGTGCACGTATTGCTCTCCGGAGATCGCCTCGGTGGGCCTCACCGAGGACAAGGCGAAGGCGCAGAACATCCCGATCAAGGTCGGGAAGTTCCCGTTCACCGCCCTCGCCAAGGCGCGCGCGGCCAACGATGTCACCGGGTTCGTGAAGGTGATGTGGCACGCCGAGACCGGGGCCCTGGTCGGCGCGCACCTGATCGGCCCCGCGGTCACCGATCTGATCGCGGAGCTCACGCTCGCGAAGACCACCGAGGTCAACGCGCAGAGCTTGCTCGCCACGATCCATGCGCACCCCACGTTCGCCGAGAGCATCAAGGGCGCGACCGAGGCGGCGTTCGGCCACGCGATCGATCTCTGAGCGTGGTGACGGACCGTCGCTGGCTCGCCGTCGTGGCGCTCCTCGGAGCGTGTGGCGGCAAGAAGGATCGGCCCGCGGGCGATACGAGTGGACGCCCCGACGACGCCGCGGTGACCATCGTGATGGCCGACGCCGCGCTCGGAGACGCTGCCCGCGCACCGGCGGATGTGGCCCCCACGAGCGCCTCGCCCGACGTCACCTCGAAGGTCCTCCAGGTCGCAGTGCGGGGTCGCGTGGCATGCGCGCGACGCACCGATGGTCGTGTGCGGTGCTGGGGCCGCCAGTGGGACGGCACGGCGGCACCTGTCGCAGCGGCACCGGTGGAGCTGCCGGGGATCACGAACGCCGTCGGGCTCGACATCACGCCGAAAGGCGTCCTCTACGTGGTGACGAGCGATGGCCACGTGAGGCGTTCGTTCGCCGAGCTCACCAAGCTCGCTCCTCTCGAGGACCTCGAGCTCGAGGGTGAGGCGATCGATGTCCGCGCCCTCGATGATGTGCCGTACGTGCTGACGCGCGCCGGGGATGCCTTCGGTCCGCAGAAGTCCAATCCCCGGCTCCGCGACAT
Organism: Myxococcales bacterium; assembly: GCA_043776275.1. Taxonomy (GTDB): domain Bacteria; phylum Myxococcota_A; class Polyangia; order Haliangiales; family Haliangiaceae; genus JABFXX01. Next base: position 42,601 of record JAYVRN010000687.1, read on the forward strand.
CATCGCGCTCCACACGCTCGGAGGCCGCGGGCTCGCGCTCCATCGGGACGGCCACGTCACGGCCTTCACCGCGGACAAGGCGGCGGTGCTCCCCGGCCTCACCGATCTCGAGACCTTGATCGGCTTTGGCTGTGGCCGGCGCCGCGGAGGCGAGCTGGTCTGCTGGGACGCGCGAGGCAAGGTGTCACCGTGGCGTGGCCCCGCGAACATCATCGAGCGGGTCGCCGGCGATCACTTCAGCTGCGATCTCACGAGCTCGGGTGTGGCGTGCACCGGCTGGAACGAGGTCGGCCAGCTCGGAACCGGGTCCGAAGCCGATCGCACCACGCCGCGCCTCGTCGAGCTCCCTGGCAAACCGAACGCCGTCGCGGCCGGAGATCGCTCGGTGTGCGCAGTGCTCGACACCGGCGAGGTCGCTTGCTGGGGCGGCAACGACGGCGGCCAGCTCGGTGACGGCACGCTGCTCGATCGCCCCCGCCCCGTCGTGCTCGCCGGCGTCACTTCGCACGATCCGCCGCCACCAAGCGACGGCCTGCGCAGCGTTCAACAGGCGAGCGACGAGATGAGCTGGACCGATCTGCCCGACGGCTGCAAACGACCGGCGAGGCTCGCCGGCCCCGAAGGGCACGAGCTCGCCACGGTGGTCTCCGCGTACGCCTATCCGAGCGGCACCGGCGCGGAGCTGTGGTTCGCGGACTTCCGGCTCGAGCCCGCCGGCTATCGCTCCGGCACCCGGCCCGCCCGCGCGGGCCAGCACGCGTTCGAGCTGCGCCTCGCAAGGCAGGGAGCACTCGATCGCGGGCGCTACCAGGGCAGCGGCCCGCGCCGCGCGAGCCTCGTGGTGCACGACCAGACCGGCTCCGTCACGTTCACCAGGGGTCTCGACCTCGTCGTCGAGCGGGTCGACAAGACGTGGATCTGCGGCCAGCTGCTCGATCCAGATCCGGCGAAACGTCAGCCGTTCGCGGCGCGGATCGCGAAGCGGCGCTGATCACTCGGTCTCAAGGACCTCGCCCTTCGGTTGCCCAGGGCAGGTCGGCAGCGTCAGCCGGAACACCACGCCGCGCCAGCGGTCGTTCTTGCCGTCGACGATGATCTGCCGGCGCTCCGCGGTCTCGTGGACGCTGAGCTCGGCGAGCGACCACGAGCTGACATAGGTCGCGCCGAAGGTCTCGGAGAAATAGAGCGCGCCGCAGATCTCGAGGGCGAGCCGGTACTGGTCCTTGTCGATGTCGTGCGCGCCGATGTAGTGGTCGACGAGCAACGCCACGTCGCGATCCCCGACGCGATCGATGCGACCCGGGTTCGGCCCCACGAAGATGCAGTCGGTGAAGTTGTAGTCGGTCTGCGATTCGCTGGCCTCGCCGCTCTCGATCGCCTTCTGGATCTCGGCGAACTGCGCCTCGCCGGCGCGCTTGTCCGCGGCCGTACAAGCGCCATGGCACTCACCCTCGAGCACCTCCTCCCCGATCGCCTTCTTGCCATCGACGAGCCGGACGATCAGATCGTGTAGTCGGCACTCCTGCCGCTTGCCACGCGGCTTGTCCTTGACCTCGAGGTGGAGGCCCGGGCTCGCGGGGGTGGGCGCCGCGGCGAGGGGCACAGGTGGGCACACGCCGGCCGCGAGCTGGGCCCCGAACGCCGGGTCGGCGCCTGGCGCGATCGATCGGACCCACAAGCGGAGCAGGTCGTTCAGCGGGTACTTCTGGGCGGTCGCGGCGGCCAGCGCCGTGGCGATCGGCGCGGTGCGCACGCTGAACCGCGTTGCGAGTGCGGGATCGGAGGCGAGCCGTTTCAGCGCGGCGGCGTCGTCGAGTGCCGTGGCGAGATCGGCGTCGATTTCGGCGCGCGCGAGCGGGCTCTTGATGATGGTCGCGAGCCGCGGCAGGAGCGCCGGATAGAGCGGCGCGAGCTCCCCTGCCCGCTTCAAGCGCGCGGCCCTCCGGAACAGCCGCCGCTCCGGGAACTGGGACACACCCTGATCCGGCGCGACCGCCAGCTCGGCGAGCGTCGCATCGAGCGCGGCCTTGATCGGCGCGCCCTGCCGGAGCCCGACCTCGAGCCACACGCCCGCGAGCCGGAGACGATCCTCGGGCTTGGCCGCCGCGATCAACGCACGGACCAGGTCGAGCTTGCCCAGCACCGCGAGCGCCCCGAGGTACGGCTCCCGCTCGTAGCTGTCGTCGTGGTCCGCGGGCGTGAGCTGCGCGAACAGGCGCGTGGCGGCGGGCAGATCGCCCGCGAGGGCAGTCTCGCGGATCACGGCAGCCAGCTCGAGTGCGACGTCCTCCCGGCTCGAGGCCGCGCCGACCCGGGCGCGCGCAGGCGCATCGCGCTCGAACCGGTTTCCCTTGGGTCCGGGCAACGCATCGACCATCGCGAACGCCGTGCGAAGCCCATCGAAGTCATCGATCTCGGTGAACACGCTGATCACATCAGCGATCACGACGGCGGCCGGGCTCTCGCCGTCCTGCCGTGCGCGGTCGATCGCCGTCAAGGCGGCGAGCCGCACGACGGGCAGCGGAGCCTCTTCGGCGAGCGCGGTCAGCACCTCGCGCGCATCTCGCGCCCGATCGAACAGGCAGCCGAGGGTGGCCTTCGCTCGCACGAGGTCCGCCGGCGCCACGGCGTTCGGGACGACCCGCGGCGGCGGCGGCGGCGGATCGCTCTGCGACCGGCCCTTGCAGCCCCACGCCGCGGTCAACACGAGGAGGGTGTAGCGCATGGCCCCTCCACCCTACCCGAGCGGCTCGCGTTCCGGCCCCTCGTGGGGTATCCATCCCCTGATGTCGGAAGACCGCGTGCACGTGCACCTTCCGGTGGTGGGTCAGGACGCACCTCAGGACGCGCCTCGTCGCCGCCACCCCGAGTGGATCCGCGCCACCCTGCCGACCAAGCCAGCCTTCTTCGAGCTGCGCGCGATGGTCAAGGAGCTCCAGCTCCACACCGTGTGCGAGAGCGCGAGCTGCCCGAACATCGGGGAGTGCTGGACCCGGCGCGCGCTCACGATCATGATCCTCGGCGACATCTGCACGCGCTCGTGCCGGTTCTGCGACGTCACCACCGGGCGTCCCCTCCCCGCGGATCCGGACGAGCCACGCCGCGTCGCCGAGATGCTGGGCCGGCTGCAGCTCGAGCACACCGTGATCACGTGCGTCGATCGCGATGACCTCGCCGATTTCGGCGCGGCGCACTGGGCCGAGACCATCCGCGCGGTGAAGGCCAGCTGCCCTGGGATGACCCTCGAGATCCTCGCCGGAGACTTCAAGGGCAACACGGACCTCGTGGATATCGTGCTCGATGCAGATCCCGACGTGTTCGCCCACAACCTCGAGACCGTGCCGCGCCTGTCGCGCCAGGTCCGCGTCCAGGCGAGCTATCCGCGCAGCTACAAGATCCTCGAGCACGCCCGCCAGCGCGGTGCGATCACGAAGACGGGCCTGATGCTCGGCCTCGGCGAGACCCGCGACGAGGTCGAGGGCGTGCTGCGCGATGTCGCCAAGCTCGGCGTCGACATCGTCACGCTCGGCCAGTACCTCGCCCCCAGCAAACAGCACCTCGCGATCGAGCGCTACGTGCACCCCACCGAGTTCGCCGAGCTAGAAGACTTCGCGCGCGACCTCGGGATCACGCACGTGGTCGCCGGGCCGCTCGTCCGCTCGAGCTATCACGCCGACGGTCAGGCCCAGCTCGTCCGCGACCTCCGCGCGGCCAAGGGCCTCGCGCCCGTCACCTAGCGCGGCGGGACCTTCTCGATCGCCTCACGCACGACGTCGGCCACGCAGTTCGCGGCCGCCTCGGCGACGCTGTTGCTGGATCCGAACCGCGCGATCTCGACCTCCCCGCGGGGCGTGACCGCGAGGACCGACCACGCCGTGAGCTCGAGGCCGACCGGCCTCACCGCGATGTCCTGGACCTCGCTACGTCCCACCCAGACGCTCCGCCACAGCGGCAGTGGCGCGTGTCGGAGCAGCAGCTGGCGCTCGTCGATCTGCAGCGTGCTCTCGCTGATCAACCGGGCCACGCCGATGTACAGCGTGGCGACGGCTGCCGCCCCGAGGAGCAGCAGGTCGCGGAGACGTTCCCCGGGTGTGTCCAGGTTGCCGAGGAGCATCGCCACGCAGATCAGGCCGAGGATCAGAAACCCGATCGCCCCGAGGCGCTGGTACGACCACCTGACCGTGACCTCGCCGGGCTCACGCGTGATCACGAGCCCCGACGGCGCCGGCACCAGATCGAGCTCGGGTGATCGTGCGGGGCGCACCACGACCAGCGCGCTCGGATTCCAGGCGAGCTTGCAGATCGCGCAGTGCGCGAGGGGCTCGGCGGCCGGAGGTGCCTCGGCGCCACAGCGCGGGCACACACTCGACGGCGCGGGCCCACGCATCACCACGGTGCGAGCCTACTACACGAGATCGGAGACCAGCTTCACCACGAGCGCCCCCGAGATCATGAGCACCATCGCGCGGATCAGCTTCGCCCCACCCTTGATGGCGAGGCGCGCGCCGATCACGCCCCCGCACAGCTGCCCTGCGGCCATCGGAAGTGCGACCTGCCACAGCACGTTGCCCTCGCGCGCGAACGCGGCGACCGCCGCGAGGTTCGACGCGAAGTTCACGACCTTCGCATCTGCGGTCGCGCGCACGAGGCTCTTGCCGCACAGCGCCACGAACCCGACGATCAGGAACGTCCCCGTGCCTGGCCCGAAGAAGCCGTCGTAGCAGCCGATCACGAGCGCGAGCACACCCGCGATCACGGCACCCTTGCGTGTCGGCGAGTCCTCGTCCCTGCTCGGCTTCTTGATCAGCAGCAGCACCGCGGCACCGATCAGCATCGCGATCACGAGCGGTCGCAGCGCATCCTTGGAGATCAGCAGCACTAGCTCGGCACCGACCAGCGAGCCCACGAGCCCGAGCGGGAACGCGTAGAGCGCCTGGCGGCGGTCCACGCGACCGGCGCGCCAGAACGTGATCAGCGCAGCGAACGATCCCCACACGCTCTGGCCCTTGTTGGTGCCGAGCGCGAGGTGGGGTGGGAGCCCGGCGGTCAGGAGCGCCGGGAGGGTGATGAGCCCGCCACCTCCAGCGATCGCGTCGACCGTCCCCGCGAGCAGCGCGGTCACCGTCAACAGCGCGATGACCACGGGATCCACGTCGCGAAGCTACCATCGATGTCGTGGCCAGCCCTCGAGCCGCGGTGGCGCTATGCTCTGGCGGTGAACATCACCGTCGTCGGCGCCGGCGTGATCGGCCTGACCACTGCGCTCGCGCTCGAACAGCGCGGCCACACCGTCCGCATCGTCGCCAGCGCGACTGGCGCACAGACGACGTCGGACGTCGCGGGCGCCGTCTGGTTCCCCTATCGCGCCGGGCCGCCCGACAAGGTCGCCGTGTGGGCGGGCCTGACGCGGAGCTGGCTCGAGCGCCTGTCGGCCGATCCGAGCGCTGGCATCGACGTCCTCACCGGCTACGAGATCACGAATGACGAGGGTCTCGATCCACCGCGCCCGTGGTGGGCCGCCGCGATCGACGTCACCCGCGCGCCGGCGCCGGTCACCGGCCAACCGATCGCCTGGAAGTTCGCTGCGCCGCGCGTCGAGCCCGCGCGATTCCTGCCGTGGTTGGCCGCGCAGCTGCGCGCCACCATCGAGCTCCGCACCGTGACCGACCTCGCCGCGGAGCCCGGCGATCTCGTGATCAACTGCAGCGGCCTGGGTGCGCGCGAGCTGGTGCCCGACGACCAGGTGTCCCCGCTCCTCGGTCAGATCGTGCTGACCGCCCCCGGCGGTGTGGACCTCGCGATCACGGTGACCGATCACCGCGATGCCGATGAGATCTTCTACGTGATCCCCCGCCGCGACGAGCTCGTCCTCGGCGGCGTCTCGCGCGCCTGGCCACCAGGCACGCCTCCCGATCGGGATCCCGAGGTCTCGCGGCGGATCCTCGCGCAGGCCGCCGCGCTCGGGATCCCGGTCGGCGGCGTCCTCCGCGAGCGCACCGGGCTCCGCCCCTACCGGCTCGAGGTTCGCCTCGAGCGCGAGGGTCGCGTGATCCACAACTACGGCCACGGCGGCGCCGGGTTCACGCTGTGCCACGGCTGCGCCGAGGACGTCGTGGCGCTGGTCAGATCTTGATGGCGCCCGCGTAGTACAGGCCGAAGCCTGCCGCGGCCGCGAGGAGCAAGAAGATCAGGATGAACAGCGGGGCGCGCGAGCGCTTGCGGTTCGCGATCGAGCTGCCGATCGCCGGCTTCTGCGCCTCGACGACGTCTGTCACGATCTCGGCCTCGCTCGGCACCTTGCGCGGGCTCGATTCGGACTTCTTGACCTGCGGAATCCCGATGCCGGGGGACGTGGACGGGCCCTTCGGAATCTTGTCGTCGCGGACGTGGAGCATCGTGGGATCGTCGTCGCCGACCCGCTTCTTCTTGACGCTCTCGACGACCAGCGGCTTGGCATCGAGCTTGGCCTGCGCCTTCGCCACCATGTCGTCATCGATCGCGGTCATCTCGTCGGAGTCCGTGCCGACCGGCACCTTGTGCGCGCCCGAGCGCGGCACAACACCTCGAGCGTCGTGCATCCGCGCACCGACCTTCTCGTGGGGCATCTCCTCCATCGCGAGCACCGCGGGATGCACCAGGCCCTGGGTCAGACAGCGATCCCACGCCTCGCGCAGGGCCTGCTCCGCCTCGGAGGCATCCTTGAACCGCTTCAGATCGGAGGGCATCAGCGCCGTCATCGTCACAGTCGCGAGCGGCTCCGGAATCGAAGGATCGTGACGTATCGGCGAGGGCGCATTGCCCTGGACGACGTAGCCGTTGGTGGTCTTGGTGTCGGGCCCCTCGTAGGGGATCCGACCGCACAGGAGCTCGTAGAAGCAGGCGCCCCACGCGAACACGTCGGCCTGCGGCGTGTAGCGGCCCTCGCGGATCGCCTCGGGCGGCGAGTAGCCGGGCGTGCCCATGAAGATGCCGACCTGCGTGAGATCGGAGTCGGGCATCCGCGCGATGCCGAAATCAGCCAGCTTCCAGCGATTGTCGCCGGCGTGGAGCACGTTGGCGGGCTTGACGTCACGGTGGACGATTCGCTGGCGGTGCGCGAACGACAGCGCCGACGCCAGATCGAGCGCGATCTGCACGCACCGCGCGAGCGGGATGCGCACGCGATCGAGACGATCTGCGAGAGACTCCCCCGGCAGGTACTCGAGCACCATGAACGGCGCCCCGGAGTCCTCGTCGACGCCGACGTCGAAGATCGTGACGATCGCGGGGTGCTGCATCTTCGCGGCGGCCTTGGCCTCGCGCTGGAACCTCTCGAGGAAGGCCGAGCGCACCCGCCGGCCCTGCCCCTGAGGCGACATGATGGTCTTCACCGCGACCACGCGATCGAGGAGCGGGTCGCGCGCCTTGTAGACCACGCCCATCGCGCCCTTGCCGATGGTCTTCACGACCTCGTAGCGGCCAATGCGTTGCCGCTGGGATTCGCCCGCCCCGTGGTCAAGACCCGGTGGCGCCTCCCCTTTCAGGCGCGTATTGGTACGCGGCCGTGCCGCAGACTCGTCGGCCATGAACGCGGGAAAAGTCTAACACGCTGGCGTC
>JAYVRN010000688.1:0-13428 GCA_043776275.1 Myxococcales bacterium
CGAGCGGCGGCGGCCAGTGATCGACCAGCACCGGCACCAGCTTGCCGCGCGCGACCTCGGCGCTGGCATACGAGCCCGGCAGCCACGCGATGCCGTGACCCGCGATCGCCGCGAGCCGGACGATCGAGAGCGCATTCGCGACCATGCGCTTGCGCACCGTGATCTCCTCCGAGCGCTTCTTGTGCTGGAACCGCCATCGCTCCCCACGCGACGATCCGGAGAACACGATGCAGTCGTGCTGCGCGAGATCGCGGGGCAGCTTCGGGCGACCATGCCGCTTCAGGTAGGCCGGGCTCGCGAAGTAGCCGCTCGGGCCCTGGCCGAGATGGCGCGCGATCAGGGTCGAGTCCGCGAGGGCACCGCCGCGGATCGCGATGTCGTAGCCCTCGGCGACCAGATCGACCTGGCGATCTGTGAACTCGAGCTCGAGGCGGATCTGCGGGTAGCGATCTACGAGCTCGAGGAGGATGCTGCCGACGTAGTCCCCCATCGAAACCGTCGCCGTCACGCGAAGGAGGCCCCGCGGCTCGGCGTGCGCGTCGAGCACCGTGCGCCCGGCATCCGCGATCGCCGCCAGCGCGGGCACCACCTGGCCGAGGAACGCTTCGCCTGCATCCGTGAGACTGACGTGGCGCGTCGTGCGCTGGAGGAGGCGGGTCTCGAGCGCGGTCTCGAGCGTGGCGAGCCGGCGACTCACCGTGGAGCGAGGCAGGCGGAGGGCGGTGGCAGCACCGCGAAAGCTCCGGAGCTCGGCTACCGCCGCGAACACGCGGACAGCCTCGAGGTCGGTGACGTTGTCCCAGTGACTGGTCAACGGGCGGCGGCCGCGCGGATTGTCCATGTCAGTGTCTTCGCCCGGACCGCCCCGCCGCACAACGTGCTACCCACCGACGATGCGCTCCTCGATCGCCGTGCTCGTATTCACCGCCGCCTGCGGCTCCAAGTCTCCACCCTCGATCACCCCGGTGCTGCCGGGCGACGATCACGTGGTCGTCGAGGACGATCAGGTGCCGGCGAACGATCCGCCGGCAGCGCCTGGCAAGCCGATCACCAACAAGTCCCTCGCATCGGTCGGCCTGGATCCAGACGTCCTGGATCGCTCCGCCGATCCCTGTGACGACTTTTATCAGTTCTCCTGCGGCGGCTGGATGAAGTCCAAGGACATCGATGCCGACAAGCCGCTCGCCCAGCGCTCCTTCGTCGAGATCGAGGATCGCAACCTCGAGTACGAGCGCGGCATCCTCGAGCAGCTCCGCACCAAGGGGAGCACCGATCCCGTGGAGAAGCAGCTCGCCGCCTTCTATGGCTCGTGCATGGACGAAGCCGCGATCGAGAAGGCCGGCACCCGACCGATCCAGCCGCTGCTCGCCACGATCGGCAAGGTGAAGGACGCGAAGTCGCTCGCCGCCGCCGTGGCGCAGCTACACGCCGCCGGGTTCGGCGCACTGTTCGGGATGGGCCCCACGCAGGACGCGGCCGATGCGAGCAAGGTCATCATCGGCCTCGATCAGGGCGGCCTCGGTCTGCCCGATCGCGACTACTACCTGAAGGACGACCCGCAGTCGAAGGGGCTCAAGACCGCATACGAGGGCTATGTCGCGTCGATGCTGACCGAGCTCGGTCACAAGCCAGAGACGGCGAAGCGCGAGGCCGCCGAGGTCGTCACCCTCGAGACGGAGCTCGCGAAGGTCTCGAAGGACAAGGTGTCCCGCCGCGATCCGAAGTCCATGTACAACCGGCTCGAGAAGGCCGGCGTCGCCAAGGCCGCGCCGAGCTTTGACTGGACCGGATACTGGAAAACGACCGGGCTCGCGAAGCTCGACGGCGTGACGGTGGGTGCGCCGGAGTTCTTCGCCGGCATCGAGCTCCAGCTCAAGGCCACCAGGCCCGAGGTGTGGCGCAACTACCTCACGATGCAGCTCGTGTCGCGCGCCGCGAGCTTGCTGACCAAGAAGCTCGAGGAGACCCAGTTCAAGTTCTACGCTGCGCTCACCGGCCAGGCCGAGATGCAGGCGCACTGGAAGCGCTGCGTGACCCGCACCGATGGCGCGCTCGGAGATCTGCTCGGACAGCTGTTCGTGCGCGATCGGTTCGGTGGCCAGAGCAAGACCGCGGCGGAGCAACAGGTCCACGCGATCGTGGCGGCCATGGAGGCAAACCTCGATTCGCTGCCGTGGATGGATCCCGCGACCAAGGCCAAGGCCAAGCTCAAGCTCGCGGCGATGACCTACCAGATCGGCTATCCCAGCAAGTGGAAGCAGTACACGTTCAAGCTCGATCCCAAGGCGTGGGGTGCCAACGCTCTCGCGGCTCGCGCGTTCGAGACCGCGCGGCTGGTCGCGAAGATCGGCAAGCCCGTCGACAAGGACGACTGGCAGATGACGGTGCCGCAGGTCAACGCGTACTACGACCCGCAGCTCAACGGCATGGTGTTCCCCGCAGGGATCCTGCAGCCGCCGTTCTACTCCGTCGAGGCCTCGATCCCGGTGAACCTCGGCGCGATGGGCATGGTCGTGGGTCACGAGCTCACGCACGGGTTTGACGATCAGGGCGCGCAGTACGATGCGATCGGCAACCTCGCCAGCTGGTGGGAGCCGGAGACCGAAAAGCAGTTCAAGGCGCGCACCCAGTGCGTGGTGGACCAGTACAACAAGTACGAGGTGATCGGCGGCGGCACGGTCAACGGCGCGAACACGCTCGGGGAGAACATCGCCGACATCGGTGGGGTCAAGCTCGCACTCACGGGCTATCGCGCCCTGCGCGCACCGGCGCCCGACACCGTGGTCGCGGATGGCTTCACCGAGGACCAGCAGTTCTTCCTCGGGTTTGGTCAGGCGTGGTGCACGAAGATGCGGCCCGACTTCGAGAAGCTCCTCGCCACCGTGGACGTGCACTCGCCCGGGCGCTGGCGCGTCAATGGCGCGCTGCAGGCGACCCCCGAGTTCAGCAAGGCGTTCCGTTGCAAGGCGAACGCGAAGATGGCACCCGCGAAGATGTGCGTGGTCTGGTGATACGGTAGGGGGATGATCGTTCGCACTGGGTGGGTGCTGATCGTCGTCGCGTGCATCGCGTGCGGCGGCAAGAAGGAACAGCCGGCCACGGGCGGCGAGGGCAGCGCGGCCGGCGGATCCGGATCCGCGGCCAAGGTCGGGACCTCGAGGCTGTTCTCCGAGGTCGAGATCGCTGGCTGGCTCGACGGGCTGATGAAGCGCCTCGAAGCGAACGCCAAGCGCATGTGCCCGGGTCCCAAGGTCACCGCGACCACGACCCCGGGCCCGGCCGCCGATGCTGTCGTGCAGCTCGTCGAGGGCAAGGGGGAGATCGCCGGCTGCATGACCCGGCTCTCGGAGCTGGCGAAGGGCGGCTCGCTCAAGGCCGACATCGCACGCGTCGATCCCAAGATCGCCGAGTTCGACGCCGCTTGCGGTGCCACGATCGCCGACAAGGTGACGGAGGCCGCGGCCCACGCCGAGGGTTGCTCCCCGTACCAGACCGGCGTTCGCGTCGAGCCGAAAGACGTGGTGCGAGCGATCCACCTCGCGCACGTGGTCGCGTTTCACGCGCGGCAGGTGGCCGCGGGCGGCAAGCCAGTCGAGGCCGTGCAGCTCTCGCTCGGCGGCCTTCGCGTGTTCCAGGACCTCGCACGCGGTCACGTCACCCTGCTCCTCGGCATGGTCTCGGTCGCCGGATCCGAGATCATCGGCGCGAACCTCGATCAGATCCTCGACACCGTGAAGATCAACCCGGAGCAGCGCGCGGAGCTCGCCGCCGAGCTCGACGCACTGCTCGCCGCGATGCCGCTGTGGGCCGACCTGATGGCGGGCGAGCGCGACAACATGGACCTCTATTTGGGCGCGGCGCAGCTGATGCCGAAGGACTGGGTCCCTCCGGGCGGCTGGAACGAGGACCTCCGTCCAAAGCCGGAAGGCAGCAATGGAGGCAGCAATGGCAGCGATGGCAGCGATGAGACCGTTCGGTTCCCGACCAAGCACTTCGGCCACCCGCGAGACGAGGCCGCCATGCTCCTCGCCATGACCGCGGACAATGCCGCCGAGCTGGCGAAGGTCTGTCCCGCGGGCGCGAGCTATGCCGTGTGTCTGAAGGCGATGGAAGCGAGCGCCGTGGCAGCCAAGCCCAGCGCGGAGGCGGACCTCAAGGCGATGTACGGCGAGTTCGCGAAGGCGGCGGCCAGCGGGAATGTCGATCTCGAAGCGGTCCGCCTGCGGATCCGTACTGCGGTGATAACGATCCTGAAGTCCCTCATGCAGCCGAACCTGGCGAGGTACCCGATCAAGCTGGCGCTCGTCGTCGCGCGGCTCGCCGAGCTACGGATTCACCTCGAGGTCGAGAACACCGGCACCTGCCCCACGGCGACCGAGCTCACCGCGCCGCCTTACTCGACGCTCGCCGCACCGACCGCGCTCGGCGGCGCCCTCGATCTCAAGAACGCTTCGGGCACGATCGAGGTCCGGCCGCCGAGCTGGACCGATCCGACGAAGGTCTGGTCGTTCCACTGCTTTCCGTAGCAAACCTGCAACCAGCGGTTTGCGTTGCGAGGTAAGCGCCTCGGGGTGCTGAGACCCAGGCCTCGCAGGTTACCGGCCACCGGGGTTGCGGGCCCTCGTAGGTGGTTGAAACTGCATGGGCCAGAGTTGGCTCGATCTCTGAACACGGCTCGGTCCATCATGCGTACCTTCGTCGGCCTCGTCCTCGCTCTCGCTTGTGCCTCGGGTTGTATCGGACGTGCCAGCGGACACGGCACGACCATCCAGGCGGCGCCGACTGACGCGCGGGATCTCGCCGCCGCCGAGCAGGGTGCGCGGCCCGACGCGAACCAGCTTCCGACCGGCGCCCGCTGAGCGCCCGCCTCGCGCGCGCCGGAGCGGTGTAGCCTCTGAGTGCGTGCTCGAGTTCCTGCTCCTCGGCGGTGTCCCCGTCAGTGTCTGGGCGATGGAGCGCCTCCGTCGCAGGCAAGTGGCCCGCGCCCACGCCGCATTCCTCGCTTCGCTCGATGATGATGTCCAGGTCGTGCTGCATGTCGCCAACCACGAGGCGCGCGGCCGGAACCAGGTGCTGCACCCGCTGCACCTCGCGTACGGGCTGCTCCAGGACGAGAGCATCCAGCAGCTGATCGCGAAGGTCGGTGGCGATGCCGCTGCGATCGAGGATGCGGTGATCGCCGGCCTCGACGGCGCGACCGACGACACCAACCGCGACGCGATCGAAGCCCTCGCTTACGTCAGCGCCGTGGCGCGCCACCTCGATCGCCGGGCGACGTGCGGTGACCTGTGGGCGCGCCTCGCCCGCAACGCCGCCGTGGTGCGCGTGTTCGAGGCGAGCGGCCTGCCCGCCCATCGGCTGCTGTTTGCGCTGGTCCACGGCACCGAGCCACCCGCGCTGATGCTCCCCGCGCCGATGCCGGGTGCCGTCCACGTGGTGCTCCGCAATGACGACGTCACCACCGTCGAGTTCGTGCTCGCCTTGCTGCGCGAGGTGTTCGAGCTCGATCCGCGGACCGCCGAGGCGTTGACGATGGAGACCCATCATCAGGGGCGCGCGATCATCGGGCGATTCCCGCCGGAGCTCGCAGCCTCGCGCGTGGAGTCTGCGCGGCTCCGCGCACGTGCCGCCGGGTTTCCGCTGTGGGTCGGCGTCGAGCCCTGCTGATCAGCGCGCGAAGCCCGCGCGGAGGATCGCCTCGGCACTCTTGAGCGCCGTCACGCGGATCGTGTGGTCGGCGGGTAGCTTCGCCACCAGCTCGGCGAGCGGGCGCTTCGGCTTGCGGTTGTCGATCATCGCCTGCGCGAACGCCTTCACCACGTCGCCCGGATCCACGCCCGGCAGCTCCACCGGGCCGGCCTTGAGTGTTGGCGCCTCCGACCAGCGCGCCACCACGTGTAGCAGCGGCGCTTGCTCTGACCACAACGTGGTCAGATCCTGCAACCCGAGCGGCCGGCGTGCGAGCTGCTCACCGAGCGCCGCGAACCCGAGCCACGCGAGCCACATCCGCGCGAGCACCGGCGACATCGCGCTGCGCGGAGCGTACTGCCGCGGTCCGTAGAGCTCGTTGAACCGCAGCGAAGGCGTCAGCCAGATCGCCGAGGTCAGCGTGGCTGCGCTCGGAGCACTCCACGGAGCACCGAACATCGCCTCGAACGCCGCGCTCGCCGCTGCGCACTCCAAGACCAGCGCCGCGGCATCGGCTTGAACCCCCCAGGCGATCGTGAGATCGCCTGGCGCCGTGAACATCGCCGCGGCGATCGCACGCTCGGTCTCGACGAATGCCTGGCCCTCCAGCTCCGGGTGCTGCGCCGCAAGCCTGGTGCCCACCACGGTGAGATCCTCGATGCCCTCGATCTCGGCGTGGACCTCGGCGTGCGTGATGCCCTCGTCGCCCACGGTGAGCGGACAGATCACGCTGTTGAAGTCCACCACCGTATAGCTCCCGATCCGGAACACGCGATTGAACGGGAACAACCGGCACGAGGCGGGCTTCGCCGCGCGCCCATCCTCGACCTCGACCCGGCACAGCCCGCTGTCTTCGAGGAACCAGCAGCGGTCGCGTGGGTTGAAGGCGGTGATCGCATCGCCGCGGCGGCGCAGGAACGCCGTCAGCGCCGGGCGGCGCGAGGTCAGCTGGACGAGCTGGCCCGCAGCGACATCGAGGCCGATGCCGTGCCCCTTGCAGCAGGCGCCACACCCTCGACACTCGTACCGGAACCGGCGATCCGGCCACGTGAAGTACACCCGCTCCACGCGCGGAGTATGCGCCTCCCGTGAGCCCCGTGCGCGCGTGGTGGGTGGTCTTGCCAACCGATCGCACCTGTCACCTCGATGCCGCGGGCACCTGCTCGGGCGCGAGCTGCTACGGCTTGGGCGCTGTGGCCTGCCACGGCCACGCGAGCAGGTCGTCCCGGACGATGCCGTTGGTCTGCTCGTCGAGCCACACCGGGAAGTCCGCACCAGCGAGCGGTAGATCCCACACCATCAGGTAGTTCGACGCGCCCTGGACCACACGGCGCGCACTCGGCGCCACGTTGATGACGTCGTTCGCCGAGAACAGGAGGGGCACCTCCCAGCGCGCGAGCGAGGGCACCTCGAGCACCACCAGCTTCTCGCCGATGCCGGTGCCGATCACCAACCTCCCGCCACGCTGCGCGCGAGGTGCGCGGGTCGAGATCCCGAGCAGGCGACGCATCGCGGTGGTGCCGGCAGGATCGAGGAGCTGGAGCTCGTGATCCGCGAGCGTGACCATCACGCCGGCCTCGGCCGGATCGACACGCGCGATCTTGCGATCGAACGTATGGAGATCGATGACGCGATCCGTGTCCCACAGCAACAGCCGGTTGTCCTCGACGATCAGCACGCGGCCGAGCAGATCACCCGCGATGAACACCTCTCGCCCTGGGGTCACGTTGGTGCGCTCGATCGCTCCGTTCGCGAGGTTGCCGCGGACCACCTCGCCCTGGTCGCCGATCGCGGCGAATGTCAGGTTGCCGAGCGACACCGCAGCGAACGCACGGCCCTCGAGCTTCACCACCTCGCGCGGCGCCTCGTCACCGACCTTGGCGATCACCCGGCCATCCCCGCCGCCGAACACGACCGCGTTCCCGGCGATCAGGCGCCCCCAGGTGTTGCCGTTGCCCTTCGCGAGGTTGACCCGCCCTGGCGCGCCCTTGTGCAGGAGGCTGAGCCGGACCTCCTGGCCCAGGTCCTCGCTGAGCAGCACGCGCCCGGTGGACGGCTCGATGTCGATGAGCGATGGGATGCCATCGAGCGCAAAGCGGAAGGGCGTCCGCTTGCCGGTCCGCAGATCGATCCACTCCCAATCCTCTCCGGCGTTGCGCCAGGTGAGCAGCGTATCGTCATCCACGAACACCGCCTGAGTGCCGACCGGGACCGGGAAGCGTCGCGGCGCCACGGTGTCGAGGTCGAAGATCAGGATCACACCCGTTCCGGTGACCGCGATCCGCGAGATGCCGACGCGTGCGGCGATCCTCAGGTTCGGGACGGGCACCGGAAGCGAGAGCGCCAGATTCAGCTGATCACCCGTGAGGTACAGCTTGCCGTCCGTGCTCGGGACGATCATCACGTGGTCGCCGGCTTCGGTGAGCCGGTACGTGAACTGCCGCACGCCCGTGCGGTTCGTGAACGGGAACGTGAGGTAGCCGAGGAGATCGCCGTTCGCCAGGTAGACGTTGAGCTCGGGGCCCCGGAACGCGAGATCGTGGGGACGCTCGTTCGGGGTGCGCGCCGCGGCCACCTCGGTCCACACCAGTGGCCCGGCGACCGAGCCGACCTGGGAGAGCAAGACGCGCAGGTTGTCGATCACCGCGAGCTGGCGGTGCGCAGAGAGCCCGATCCGGGAGACCGAGCCCAGCCGTGCTCCGATCTCCTTGCCCGCGGCATCGAGCACCACGAGCCCTTGGTTGTCGACCAGCACGACCCACGAGCCATCCGGGGCGATCGCCTCGTCCCTCACCTGATGCCCGAGCCACAGCGGCCGCACCTCCCCGCTGGCCACGTCGAACAGCGACGCTGCCTTCTTGGCGTCGACCATCAGCACGTGCGTCCCCGCGGCATCGGGGATCGAATAGCTGATCGCGGGGAGCGTCGTCGGCGTGACCTGGTTCGTCGCGACATCGAGGATCTCCGGCACCGTGTTCTCCCCGTGGACGAGGAGCTTGCCGCCCGCGATCCACAGCGCGCGGTAGTCCAGCCCGTAGGGGCGCGCGAGCACGAGCTTGCGCAGATCGAGGTCCCACACCCGCAGCAGCAGCGCGCCGCCATCGCGCGAGAACTGGAGCAGCATCCGGCCATCCGGGGAGAGCTCGGTGATGAACGTGAACTCCTCGGTCGAGCGGATCGCCATCCACGCACCTCGCATCACCGCCGCCTGCCCCACCGCCTTCGCGTCGGCGAGCCGCGACGATCTCGGATCGAGCTGCTTCAGCGTGGCGAGCGCCTCGGTGGGGTTGACCTCGACCAGCGCCCGCGCCTGCGTCACGATCATCGCGTCGTTGCGCTCCGCGAGCCGATCGCGCGCGCGCTCCGCCGCTTGCTTGTCCTGCTCCGCCGCGAGCTGCGCGCGATTCGCGGTGTCGCGTTCGCTCATCACGCGGCTCACGCTGACCGAGGCGAGCACCGCCAGCGCCACCGCAGCTGCCGCTCCGATGATGAGCGATCCGCGGTGCCGCTTCGCAAACCGGCCCAGCCGTTGCCGCGACGTGTAGCGATGCGCCGCGACCAGCTGACCCGCGAGGAACCGGCGAACGTCTTCACCGAGCGCGCCGGCATCCGCGTAGCGCGTCTCCGCCTCGAACCCGAGCGCCTTGTCGACGATCGCCACCAGCTCCGGCGGTGCCCCGGGCGCGGTCCGGGCGAGCGGCTCGACGTCGTGCTTGAGCGTACGCCCGAGCACCTCGGTCGCGCTCGTGCCGGTATGCGGCGGCGCTCCGGCGAGCAGCTGATAGAGCGTCGCACCGAGGGCGTACACATCGCCGCGGGTGCCGAGCTCTTCGCCGCGCGCCTGCTCGGGCGGCATGAAGCCCGGCGTGCCGAACACCGAGCCCACCTGGGTCTGCAGGCTGTCCGCCGCGGTGGGCACCGTGGTCGGATTGGCCCCCGCGTTCCCCTCGTCCTCCTCCTCGCCAAGCACCTTGGCGAGCCCCCAATCGATCACCACGGTCTCGCCGAGCTCGCCGACCAGGATGTTCGCGGGCTTCAGATCGCGATGGATCACGCCGCGTCGATGCGCGTGCGCCACGGCATCGATCGCCGCGAGTACCGCCGGCAACAGGATCAACCGTTCGGCGAGGTTCGGTGCGCGCTTGATCAGCTCCTCGAGCGGACGCCCGGTCACGCGGCGCATCACATAGAACGCGCGCCCATCCGCCGTGGTCCCTGAATCGTAGAGCGGGACGATCGCCGGATGCTCGAGGCGTGCGGTGATCTGGATCTCGCGCACGAACCGGCGCGCTACACCCGGCCCCTTCGGTAGGACCTCCTTCAGCGCGACGGTGCGGCCGAGCTGCGTGTCGAAGGCTTCCACCACGCGCCCCATCCCACCGCGCCCGAGCTCCGCTCCGAGCCGGTAGCGCTGCACCAATGGGCTCGGGGGGATCGATGCCCGCGAGGAGCGCATCGGATTGCCATCGACGTCCGTCGGTGGCTCGCTCGCGGGGACCGTGTCATCGAGCCCATCCCGCTCGCCCGACCCTCTGGCCATCCGTCAGTCCAGGTCCCAGTCGATGTCAGAGATGCTCTTGTCGCCCCGGATGTTGACTGCGCGCGTGCGCTCCTCGGGCGCTGGCTGCTGCGGCTGCTGCACCGGCGGGTGACCGTGGCCGCCCTTGCGAGCGCGTTCCATGGCGGCGATGCCGTCGATGTTCGCCATCCGCGTCGCCTCCTCTCCGCCGTAGTCCGGATCGGTGGTGGGCGCCTGGTTCAGGAACTTGTGGTGACCATCGAGCTCGGTCCCGGGCTCCTGATGGCTGAACGGCTCGTCGAAGGCACGGGGATCGATGTTCGCCATCCGCGTCGGCTCGTCGAACTGGGCCTTGGGCGGCGGGGGAACGGCCTTGCTCGGGAGGAAGGTCGGCGCTTTCTGGCGCGGCCCCTCCGGCATCTGATTCTGATCCTTGCGGAGCGCGGTCAGCAGTTCGTCATCGACCTGACGCGTGGCCTCGTCTCCGAACGGCGCGGGGACCTGACGCCGCGGCGGCGGCCGTGACTCGTTGCGCGAACGGGGTGGCTGGGTGGGCGGCACGGGCGGCACGGGCGGACGCGCTGACACGCCGGGCGGCGGAGGTGCGGCGGTCGCACGCTTGTTGCGCGACTTGCTCGCCTGCGCGGCAGCGATGCCGACGACGACCGCCGGCTTGGCGGGCACATCGGGACGCAGCGGCGGTGGCGGGTTCGCCGGCGAGTCATCCTCGAAGTCGAAGTCGTAGTCCTTGCCCTTGCCCGGTGCTGCGCCGATGTAGACCTGCGAGTCCTCGTCGGCGAGCCGGCCACCTTCATCGCGGAGCATGCGGAGGATACGGGTACGCTCGCCGGCCGAGAGCTGATCGCGGCGGCCGTGCCCGGTGTGCGTGTGAGCGTTCGCGCTCGGGCTCGTGCCCTCCTGCTGCGAACGACCGCGCTTCGCGAACTCGGAGAGCGGCACGGGCGCATCGAACTTCTTGCGCGCACCACCGCTGGGCGGCGGAGGGGCCTTCGCGCTCGCACCGGTGTTGGCGCCGGTGTTCGCGCTGGTCGCCACCGGCTGCTGCACACCCGGGTTGGTGTGCGAGCGGCTGGAGAAGATGCTGGTCGCCGAGCGCAGCCACTTGCGCGGACCGCTGACCTGCTCGCCGCCCATCGGCATCGGGAGCGAGACCGCCGCCGCTGCGGACGGCATCGCCGGCGCGATCCCCGTGCTGCCACCGAGCACCTGCGCCGCCGCGCGCGCCGCATCTTCGGGGCACAGCGCCGCGCGCTGCACGAAGCGGCGCACGATGTCATCGCTCTTGCCCATCTGGTACTGGTGCGGCCGCTCGACGAACCGGATGCCCATCTTCTCGAGCCACTGCACCGGCGGATCGGCGCCGATCAGCACGAACGCGGCATCGTTCGCGTAGCGCTTCTGCGAACCGTCACCGAGCGCCAGCGTCACCGAGTCCGGCTCGAAGCCGAGCACCTGCGACCCGAGCTTGGCCTTGATCCGCCCCTCGGCGGCGTACGCCTCGATCGTCTGCTTGTTCTTCGGTGCGGCGCGGTTGAAGCCCTTGCCGCGGTAGCTGATCATGACCTTGGCGCCGGCGTCGGCGAGCGCGAGTGCGGCCTCGCAGGCCGAGTCACCACCGCCGACAACCATCACGGTCCGCCCGCGCCACTCGTCTGGATCCTCGAGCAGGCTGAACACCTTCGGGAGGTTCTCGCCCTGGACCTGGAGGGTCCTCGGCTTGCCGCGCGTGCCGATCGACATCACCACGCGCTGCGCGCGGTACGCGCCGACGGTGGTGCGAATATCGAATGCACCGTCGCCGCCGCGCTGCACGCTCTCGACAGACTCACCCTGCTTGACCTTCACGCCGACCCGATCGAGCAGCTCGCGCCAGATCGGGATCAGCTGTTCCTTGGCGGCATCGAACACCGGCAAGAGCGACAGGTTCTCGGTGTCGTAGGGCTCGGCCATCACGAGCTTGCCCTTGGGGTACCGCGAGATGGTGGAGGCGATCTCCTGCTCCTTCTCGAGCACCACATACGATAGCCCGCGCTGGATACACGACAGCGCCGCCGACAGGCCGCCCGGGCCCGAGCCGACGATCGCCACATCGAACTGGTTCTCGCCGCGCCCCATCGCGCCCGGGCGCAGGCCCGTGGCGAGCATGTGCTCGATCGAGGAGCGGCCGAGGTTCGCCGCGTTCTTGACCAGCGGCTTCCCGGCGACCTCGCCGATCAGGTACTGGCCAGGAACCGCGGTCTGGAAGTTCTCGTCGATCTCGGGGATCTTCAGCGGAGGCGGCGTCGAGCCCTCGGGGAACATGACCAGCGCCTCGGTCGGGCACGCGAACATGCATGCCTCGCACTGGATACAGTCCTGGAACCGCAGCACGCGGCTCTTGTTCGCCACCAGATCCAGGACGTTGGTAGGACACACAGCCACGCACGCATCGCAGCCGGTGCAGCGATCGTCGTTGATGTCGTGAACCAGGATCCGTGGGCCTACGGTCGTCGCCGGCGCCACCATCGTCTGATGGTGTTTGCGGGCGGACAGCATCGTGAACACCGCCATCACGAGGACAGCGAGGCCCCCGAGCGCCAGCGGCACGACCCAGGTCACGGGATCAGTTTACCTGATTTACCGCGCTGTGCCGAATGGTTAGCCCTCGACGTGGGTGACCAGGAATTCCCTGACTTCTCGCATCAGTCCGTCGAGATCACGGCCCTCGACCTCGATCGGGGACCCGATGGTCACGTCGACGGCCTTCCCGGTCTTCATCCGGCGGGCGCCCCGCGGGAGGACGTCGATCGTTCCCCGGATCGCCACCGGCACGATCGGTGCCCGGGTGCCCAGGGCGAGGTGAAACCCACCCTTCTTGAGCTTCCCGATCGATCCATCCCGCGACCGGGTGCCCTCGGGCGCGAGGTAGATGCTGACGCCATCCTCCACCAGGCGCGCGGCGTATTCGATCGATTTCATCGCGCTCGCGTGGTTGGTGCGATCGACCTCCACGAACTCCGCGGCTCGCAGTCCACGGCCCCACAGCGGGATGTCGAACAGCTCCTTCTTGCCGAGCATCCGGATCGTCGGCGACGGCAAGGTCGCGTACAGCATCGGGATGTCGAGGTGGCTCTGGTGATTCGACATGTAGACGTAGGCCCGGCCCGAGGGAACGCGCTCGGCGCCCGTGGTGGTCAGCTCGATCCCCAGCAGCTCGATCA
>JAYVRN010000689.1:0-3793 GCA_043776275.1 Myxococcales bacterium
CTACTTCGATCAGTCGCATCTGATCCGCGACTTCCGCGCGATGATCGGCGAGTCACCGGCGCGGTTCTTCGCCGCCGGTGGTCACTTCTGCCCCTGAGCTACTCGACGATGACCTTGTCGGAGGCGCCGCGCCCGAACGTCTCGGGCATGTACATCTCCTCGGCCTTCGGCGGCGGCACCACGAACGTCCCCGGCGTGGTCGCGCGCGTCACGTAGTCGTACTTGTGCACGCCTTCGTAGAGCTCCTGCGTGAACGCCTCGGCGCGCTCGTCGCGCAGGTTCTGGTGCTCGTACCAGGGGCCGTACCACCACCAGTACGCACCTCGGGACTTCTGCTCGTTGGGATCCTGCGGGATCGGGCCGGTCACCGCGAGCGCCGGGTTCATCGCCTCGAGCCCCGCCGGTAGCGGATCCACCAGCGCCACGTGGTAGCGGCGGTTCTCGTTGACCATCGTCAGCTTGACCCGCACGCGCGAGCCCGCCTTGATGTGCCACACACCCTGCGCATCGCGCGTGACGTCCTTGGGATCATCGGCGCCCTCGTACTTCCTCTCGACGACGAAGCCGTAGTCGGCCGCCGCGAGCTGGAGAGAGGCCGGCGCGTAGGTCATGCCGATCCGGTAGTACAGCCGGCCCTTGCCGTCCTTCTGGATCGTCAGCGGCTGCTGATCGTGGCTCGCCACATCCTTCATCGGGATGTTGATCTGGAAGTAATCCGTGGTGCGCCCCTTGAACGCGAGGTCGCCGGCGTAGTCGTTGCCCAGCCACACGCGGGCCACGAAGTCCGGCGTGGTCTTCTCGTAGGTCTGGAAGTACTTGTCGAGGGCGAGCAGCGCGAACGTGTTCTCCTGCGTGTTCAACCACCGCCCCGCCTTGCGGTGCGCGAGCAACCCCGTGACGACCTTCGGGATCAGATCCAGCCCCGGCTGCTCCTCGATCAGCGACTCGAGCATCACGCCATCGACGCGACGATCGCTCGACAGCAGCAGGTAGTTGCCATCGCCATACGAGGTCACGAAGTTCGCCGCGCCCGCCGTCTCGCTGACCTTGTTCATCGCGTGGCGCACGAGCTCCTTGCGCTCCTTCTCCACGGTCTTGTTCGCGGCGAACAGCCCGAGCATCCAGCCATGGGTCTCCATCCCGACCTTCGCGTTCGCGGTGCCGCCGTACTCCGCGTACAGCTTGCTGCCCTTCGCGAGATCGAGGTCGCCCAGCTGCTTGCGGGTGTACAGCGCGTACGCCGAGATCGCCCAGCGCACCTCCTGCGAGTAGTACCAGGGGTAGTGCTTCTCGATGTCCTTCAGATAGATCTTCGCGCGATCGAGGATCTCCTTGGGCACCACGTAGCCCTTGTCCTTCGCGTGGACGAGCGCGTTCGAGACGTACACCGAGAGGTACGGCTCGCTGGGACGGCCGCGCTCCCAGTACGCGAAGCCACCGTCGTAGTTCTGCATCTGCGACAACCGCTCGAGATCCGTGGCGATGCTCGCCGCGAGCGCCGCGGATGAGGGCATGTCCTTGGTCTTGAACGAGACCAGCACGTCGCGCAGCGCCGCGATCCCGAGGATCCGCGAGGCGCGCTGCTCGGCGCACTCGTACGGGTACTTCACCAGATAGAGCAGTGCATCGGTCAGTGCCTGGAGGTTGGTCGACGCGGCGGTGACCTCGAGGCCACCGAACTGCGTGACGACCTTCCCCGGCAGCGCCACCGGTTGTTTGATCGCCGCTCCCGGCGCCCCATCGTCGATCACGCCGTAGGTCGCGAACGCCTCGGTGGTCGCCGGCGTCCACACCGGCAGCGCCAGCTCGGAGGCGTCCGAGACGCTGCCCGAAGTCCCCACGATCTGGAACCGCGCCGTGCCCGCGAGCTGCGCCGCGGCCGGGAACTGAACCTCCACGCGATCGTTCGGCGGCACGGTGACCTCGCGGCCCGCGCCATCTGTGATCGCCGCGTTGCTCGCACGCACCGCGAGCTTCACCGTCATCGGCGCATCGGTCTGGTTCTGCACCACGACGGGCAGCTTGAAGGTGTCGCCGAAGTTCAAGAACCGCGGCGGGCTCGGCCTCACCATCAGCGGCAGTCGCGCCGTGAGCGCGCTCTCGCCCTTGCCGAATTGTTTGTCGCCCGCCGTGGAGATCGCGACGATCCGGTAACGGGTGAGGTTGTCGGGGATCTTGATGTCCACCGTCGCGCGGCCGGCGGCATCGGTCTTGACCACCGGCGAGAACGCCGCGAGCGGGTTGAAGTTCGAGCGGATCGCGATCGCCGGGTTCGCATCGGGCGAGTCCATGACGCCATCGTGATCGTTGTCTTCCTCTCGCTCCCCCTTCTTCTTGTTCATCCCCGGTGGCGCCGGCGGCGGTGGCGGCGCCATCGCCCCTGCGACCTCCATCGGGGCGGGCGATTCGGGGGTCGTGGGCTGACCGCGCGTGACCGTCTGGCCCTGCGCGAGGTTGCCGGCGTCGGGGCGCGCGAGCTTCACGTTGGCGCGCAGGTAGTGATCGCGGGTGTCCGCGCCGCGCTGGCCGTAGAACACGTCCACGGGGTTCGGGAACGTGTATCCGGTGAGCGCGAGGATCGCCTCGTCGACGACGATCACCGCGGTCTCGCTGTTCGCGACCGGGCGCCCCTGCGCGTCCTTGACGAGGATCGACAGCCTCGCAGCCTCACCCGGCGCGACCTTCGGTGCGTTCGGGGCGACCGTGACCTGGAGCGTGCGTTGCGTCGGCGGGATCGGGAGGTTGATCGCGCCCACCGCGTAGGCCGGGCGCTTCGGCAGCTTCGGATCCGGATCGCCCTTGTCATTGGTGCGCACGGCGGCGCCGACGAGATCGACCTGGACGTAGAGGTTCGGCACCATCGCGTCCACGATCGGGACCTTGATCGTCGTGGTGGGCCCGGTCAGGGTGATGCGCTCGACCTTGACGATGCCGGAGCGCCGCCACGTGACGAGCGCCTCCGCCGGAGAGAACGGCGCCTGGACCAGCAGCTCGGCGGTGTCGCCCGCCGCGTATTCTTTCTTGTCGGGGATCAGGTTGACCCGCTCCTGCTTGACGTCGCGCGCGGGCGGCTGATCCCCGCCGCTGACCCAGAACGTCAGCTTCGTCGTGTTCGGGCGGCCCTTCGCATCCGCGATCAGCGCGGTGATCTGGTAGCTGCCGCCCTCTTTGGTCTGGAACCGGCACGGCTGTGGCCCCGCGGCGGCGACCACCGAGCAGGTCTGCGGATCCTTCTCGATGACCTGGTACTTGCCCTTCTTGTACTCCCAGTCCTGCCGGACCGCCTTGAGCTCGATGTTCGCGCCGATCGCGGCCTTGCCGTCGAGATCGACGCCGATCACGTCGACGTCGAATGGCGTGCCCTTGTCGACGAACGACTTCTTGGTCTTGAGCCCGACGTAGAGCGACGACGGATGCACGATCAGCGCAGCGGACGACGTCCAGGCCTGCCGGTTGACGTCGGTCACCGTCGCGTTCGCGGTGACAGACATCGGCAACGCCGGGTTCAGGGACAGGAAGTCGAGGTGCATCGTGTGCGCGCCCGTGGCGTCGGTCTTGCCCTCGAGGCTCCAGGTCTTCTGCGGCTTGTAGCCGCCGTTGCCGTCATCGTCGTCGAAGCCGCGGTAGCCCCACCACGGCTCCCACGCGCCGAAGCTGTAGTCATCGCGGTTCGGCGGCGTGAAGTTGGTCTGGCTCGCGGTGACGAACCAGTTCGCGGGCGCGCCCGGCAGCGGCCCGCCGGAGAAGTACTTCGCGGTCACGGTGACATCGCCACCGGCGCCGACCAGGAACG
>JAYVRN010000690.1:0-3789 GCA_043776275.1 Myxococcales bacterium
GGTGCCCAGCCGTACGCGGCGAGCACGATCAGGCAGAACCCGTAGCAGATGCCGTCGGTGATCGCGTCGAACAGCTCGCCGAACGTGCTGCGGCAATCGAAGATCTTGGCGGCGAGGCCATCGGCCTTGTCGAGCAGCCCACAGATCACGACAAAGAACGTGGCCCACTGGTGGTAGCCGTTGTGGACGGCCCACACGAACGGCGGCAGCGTGAAGAACCGCGAAGCGGTGACCAGGTTCGCCGGGTTGAGCTTCGACACCACGCGCGGCGCGGAGGGAGCCGCAGTCGCGGCCGGCGCAGTGGTGCTCACCACGGGACTAGCTCGCCTCGGCGTCAGGCGTCTCGTCGGGCGCGAGGCCCGGATCGACGAACCGGTAGCGCTTCCACGCGAACCGCACCCTCTGGAGGAGCGACACGTGGCTCATGATCGCGACGGCCCAGCAGCCCGCGAGCAGCGGCCGCGGATCGTGCATCAGGGCGGTGAAGAAGATGCCCAGGCCGAAGTAGATGATGAACTCCGCCGAGCCGAACAGGCCGACGACATCCACTGGGTGGCCGATCTTGCCCTGCTTGCGCCAGATGTCCTGCTGGGACTCGGCATAGATCGAGAGCTTGATGATCACGTTGGTCAGCGCACCCGTGATGCCGAAGCCGAGCACGATCAGGATGTGCGGATAGTCGTAGCTGAGGTTCAGGCAGCCACCGGCGTACATCACGCCGAGCACCCAGCGATCACAGACATCGTCCATCACCGCGCCGAACGTGGAGCGCTGATTGAACGTTCGGGCCTTGTACCCATCGATGTGGTCGATCAGGCCTCGGCCGAGGAGCAGGCCGAAGCCCGCCCACCAGTAGCCATAGAACAGGACGACACCGCCCACGAGGCCGATCGCCGCGCCGATCATCGTCCACGCATTGGCGTGGAGAGGAAGGCGCGCCAGCGACGACACGATCGGGTGGAGCACCCGGTCAGCGGTCTTGCGGAAGGCGAACAGGTTTGCCATTCGGGGGGACTCTATCGAAAAAACGACCCAGACCAAGTACGAACCACCTGGGCCAGTGGATGTCGCAGAGGTGATCTAACCCGCGCCTCTGACGGAATTCAGCACCTTGCGCAGGGCGGCGAGGAACTGGTCGATCTGCACGCTGCTGATCGACAGCGGGGGCTGGAGCCGGAGCACGTTGCCGTGGAGGCCCGAGATCGTGATCAGCATGCCGGCGTCGTGGAGGGCGTCCTTGACCGCGGACATCTCCGCCTTGCCCAGGACCTCCTTGGACTCCCGCTGCCGCACGAGCTCGATCCCGCCCAGCAAGCCGGTGAACCGGACATCGCCGATCCACGGATCCTTGAGCGCCCAGGCGGCCTCGGTGAAGTACCGACCCATCTTGGCGCAGTTCTCGATCAGCTTCTCTTCGAGGATGACCTCGAGCATCGCGAGGCCGCCCGCGCACGACACGGCGTTGCCGCCGTTGGTCGGGGTGGTGCCACCGAAGAACGCCTTCGAGATCTCGTCGGACGCCGCCGACAGGCCGAGCGAACCGACGCCGCCGCACAGGCCCTTGCCGCCGGTCATGATGTCCGGCTCGAGCCCGTAGTGCTCGACGGCGAACATCTTGCCGGTGCGGCCGAGGCCGGTCTGGATCTCGTCGGCGATCAGGAGGATGCCGCGCTGCTTGCGCTCGCGGTCCACGCGATCCCACCACTTCTGCGGCGGCGCGAGACCACCGACGGCCTGCACGATCTCCGCGATGATCGCCGCGGTGTTCGGCCGCGCGTCGAGCTTGGCCGGCAGCGAGTCGAGGCACTCGGTCTTGCAGGTGGTGTTCGGCCCCCACTTGCAGCGGTAGCAGTACGCGGTGGGGATCGGGTAGTTCTCGGTGCCGAGCGGCTTGCCGGCGGACTCGCGATACTTCTCGCTCGCCGTGACCTCGAGCGATCCGAGCGTGAGGCCGTGATAGCCGTTCTCGAGGTACGCGATGTCTGCCTTCTTCTTGAACTGGCGCGCCATCTTGAGCGCGAACTCGTTCGCCTCGGAGCCGCCGGTCGAAAAGAACGCCTTGTGCACCGTCCTGGGTGCGAGCGTGATCAGCTTCTCGGCGAGCCGGACCATCGGCACGGAGCCGTGCTTTCCGGAGACCTGCAGGACCTCGTGGACCTGACGGGCCGCGGCCTCTGCGATCTTGGGATGGCAGTGGCCGGCGTTGTTCACGAAGTACCCGGCCGTGAGGTCGAGGTAGTCCTTGCCATGGACGTCGGTGACGACGCAGCCCTTGGCCTTCGCGATGATCACGGGCTCACCCTTGGGGTGAGTCCACGGCCGCATCACGTACTTCAGATCGGCGGCTTCAATGGCGTCGGCGTCGGGAGCTGGTTCACCCATGGGGTCTCCGTGGCGGGGGTATCGCAGGGGACAAACGCAAGTCAAGTTCCGGGGTTAGGTTCCTCGAACACACCCGCCTCCCTGTTCCAGATCCGCACGTGGTCGCCACGGATCTGGCCCCCCTCGATGTCGTAGATGCGATAGCGCGCGGTGCGCTCGGGCTTGTTGTGAAGGTACGTGCCCGACGCGACGCCGCGCACCGGCACGCTCGTGTCGGCGGGCCCGGGGAGGGCCTCGACGAGATCCTGATGCTCGTGCCCGTGGACGATCAGATCCGCACCGTGCGCGGCGATCACCGCCGCGAACTCCTGGTGATCCCGCAGGCCGCGGATCCGGCTGGTCGCGTGCCGACCGGCGGGCGGGTGGTGGATGCCGACGACGCGGACCTTGCCGGCCAGGCGGGGATCGGCGAGCACGAGCGCAAGGCGCGCCAGCTGGCCGGGGCCGACCTTGCCGTACGCGGTGAACCACGGCGTGGCGCGGCTCGTCGACAGCCCGATCAGCGCGACCTCGCCGCGGATCCGGACGATCGGCCAGTGCAGGACATCGTCGGCGTCGTGGCGGTGATCCTCCGCCCACTCCCAGCCGGCATCGGGGGCGGCGTACTCGCCGAACATCTCGGCGAACAGCGGCACGCCCTCCGCGACGTAGGCATCGTGATTGCCGGGGATCACGGTGACGCCCAGCGGCCCGTTGGAGAGGCGATCGAACTTGCCGCGCGCGAACTCGAACTCGCGACGCAAGGCGAGGTTCGTGACGTCGCCCGTACACAGCACGTGCTCGATGCCGAGCGCGTTCATGTCCTCGACCATCGTCTCGAACGCGGCCACGTGATAGTGGCGGCTCCGGCTCGAGATCAGGTTCATCGCGCCGATCCAGCGCTTGTTGGCAAGCTCGATCCAGCGCGCGCCATCGTGGGACAGCAGGTGCAGGTCAGAACAGTGAGCGAGGCGCATCGGGGGCCGCCATTGGTAGCACGCATCGTCGACTCCACGATGCGTCCTCGTTCCGCGTTGTCACGCGCGGAACGCGTGAGGATCGCGTGAACACATGGGGCTCAGGCGGCAAACGTCGACATCAGCACTTCCGTGAGGCCCATGCCCTCCGCCTCGTCGAGCGTGACGGTGCTGCAGATGTCGTGCGGGGCCCCGGCCTTGACCAGCTCGTCATCGAGGATCTTGAGGAACCGGCGCGCCCCGGGATCCGTACCGACCTGGATCAGCGAAACGGCGAGCTCGTCCTGACGCTGGACGCGCTTGGCCGCCTTCATGATCGCGCGCATCACGCCCTTCTCGTCATCGGGCGCACCATCGGTGACCACGAGGATGGTCTCGGCGCGGGTGTTGCCGCGCGCCTTGCGCTCGAAGTACGCCTCGAAGGAATGTTCGAGCACCGCGGCGAGATCGG
>JAYVRN010000691.1:0-13366 GCA_043776275.1 Myxococcales bacterium
CCTTGCGGTACGCTCATGACATGCGTGCGATCGCTGCGGGTGTCGTGATCGGAGCTCTGCTCGGAGGCGCGATCCTCCCCATGACCGGGCGCGCCCAGCCGGCCCCGGACCTCGTGCGCGCCAAGGACCTCTACAAGTCCGCGGAGGCCGCGATCAAGGACGGGCGGTTCCTCGACGCGGCACGGGACTACGGCGGCGCGTACGAGATCACGCGGGATCCGGTCCTGTTCTACAAGATCGGCAGCGCCAACGAGCGCGCCGGCAAGTGCGAGCTCGCGCTGATCTACTACGGCCGGTACCTCCGCGAGGCACACCCACCCGAGTCGTACGCGACGATGACCCGCGAGCGGATCGTCGCCTGCCACGGCGATCCCGACGCGGCCCACCAGGGCACCGGCACCGGCAGCGCCGAGCCGACCGGCGCGGGCTCGGGCTCCAGCGCGGGCAGTGCCACCGTCACCGCCCTCGGGAGCGGCGCCGGCAGCAGCGCAGCCACACCCCACCTCGCCTCGAGCAACAAGGGCGCCTGGGTCCTCGTCGCCAGCTCGATCGCGTTCGTCACGGTCGGCGGCGTGCTCGCGTATGCGGCGAGCTCGTCGGAGAGCGACGTCAACGATCTGTACGCGGGCCTCGGCGGTCAGCCGCCGACCTTCACGCCCAAGACCCAGCAGAGCTATCAGGATCTCGTCGACGAAGGGAATCGATACGAGAAACTGTCGTGGGTCTCGTTCGGCCTCGCCGGTGCCACCGCGATCGGCGCGGCGATCCTGTTCTACCGGCACACCGGGGAGCACGGCGTGCAGGTCACGCCGACAGCCTCCCCCACGGGTGGCGGCGTCAGCGCGAGCCTGCGGTTCTGAGCACGGGCTCGTCGAGGTTTGCAGCCTCGACGTGCCGCGCTGTGATCATTCGGGCTGCAGGACGCCGATCGACCCACCCTGCGGATCGAGCAGCACGCCGAGGCGCCCGACGCCGGGCACGCTGTTCGCGGGCACCACGATCTCCGCGCCGAGCCGCTTGGCCTTCTCCAGCGTCTGATCGGCGCTGGCGACCTGGACGTACGGCATCCAGTGCTGCGGGATGCCCGGCATCGGCGACTTCATGATGCCTGCGCGTGCCTTCTCGAAGCTGTTGAGGACGTGATAGGTGCCCATCGGTCCCATCTTCATCGGCGCGTCCTTGAAGCCGCCGACCGTCTCGTAGAACGAGACCGATTGCGCGACCTCGTCGGTGTACAGCTCGTTCCAGCAGAACGTCCCGGCGGCGCCGCGGTACTCCCCGGCCTCCGCCTTGGCCGGCTGCCACAGCGCGAACGCGCCACCGAGCGGATCGGCGACCACGGCGTAGGTGCCCTTGTCGCCCATCTTCATGGCGTCCATCAGGACCTTGCCGCCGGCCACCTTGACCAGAGCGATCGTCGCGGTCGCGCTCTCCACCTGAAGGTGGGCGAGCCAGTGCCCTCGCGCGGGCGCGCCGTCGGGCGCTGGCACGTAGCCTCCGATCGTGTGCTCGCTCGCGGCGATCATCGTGTACTGGCCGCCGGGGAGCCCGGGCGCCGGCATCGGCTGCGTCTTCCAGTTGAACAGCTCGCCGAAGAACCCCTGCGCTTTGGGCAGGTCCTTGGACACGTACTCGAACCAAACAAATCGGCCGCTCGGGAAGCTCATCTGCGTCTCTCCTTGGGGGTTGTGCACTGGGTCGAACGGGCCCGGCCCAGATCGACAACCCACCCGAAGAAATTCGCGCGTGCTCGCAACCCGCACGAATCGCTCGGGTCAATGCGGAGGCGATGCGGAGACGCGGGTCGCTCAGGTCAGGGCGGTCGCCGCGGTGCCTTCGGCGCCCGAGCTCGCAGCGAGGATCTGCAGCTCGGTCTCGACCCAGCGCGCGATGTCCTTGTCGCTCGCCGTCAGGCCGTTGTTCTTCATCACGGCCTCGAGCGTGGCCTCGAACGCGGCGCAGTCCGCCGGGCGCCGATCGCGCTCGAACGACATCGACACCAGCACGATCGCGTCGAGCTCGGGCGGCAGATCCGGGCGCAGGCTCGACGGCAACGGCAGGTGCGGCCAGTTCTCCACACCGAGATGCGCGAGCGTCGCGAGATCGAGGTTGACCGCGTGCCCGGTGAGCACCTCGAACGCCACGGCGCCGGTCGAGTACACGTCCGCGCGCACATCGACCAGCTCACCCACACGCTGCTCGGGAGCCATCATCGACGGCGTCCCCTTGGTCTCGCCTGCCACGGTCAAGTGCGACTGCGTGGCGGCCTTCGCGATCCCGAAATCAACGACCTTCACGCCACCCTGCTTGGAGACCAGGACATTGGCGCTCTTCACATCGCGATGGATGATCCCGATCGGCGTGCCATCGGGCTGCGTCGCCTTGTGCGCCGCGTGGAGGCCATCGCAGATCCGGCACAGGATCCCGAGCGCGACGTTGATCGGCACCATCCGTCCGCCGGTGCGCGCGTTCGCGAGCAGCCGCTCGAGATCCACGCCGTCGACGTAGTCCATGACGATCACGTAGTCGTTGCCGATCTTGCCGAGGTCCTGGATCGCCACCACGTTGGGATGGACCACTCGCGCCGCCAGCCGCGCCTCGTCGAGGAAGTGCTCGACAGCGCGCGTGTTTCGCGCGAGGTGGCTGTGCATGATCTTGATCGCGACGAGCTTCTGGAAGCCGGCCTCGCCGCGGGCCTGCGCGAGATAGACATCGGCCATGCCGCCCGAGCCGAGCCGCTTGATGATCTCCCAGCGCCCGAGCACCGCCCCGGGACCGATCGTGCCGGCCACCGGCGCCGGTCCCGAGATGATGTCGACCGGCGATGGTGTCCCCATGGCCACGCTCGGAGATCCCGAGACCTGCGTCGAGTACGGTTGCTGTGTCCCGCCGGAGGCCGCCATCCCAGCCTGGGTGAGGCCGGTCTTGTCCTTGCCCCCCATCATGCCGATCAGCAGCAGGATCAACCCGAGGCCCGCCGCGCCACCGCCGCCTGCCGCGAGTGGAATCGGCATGCCCCCGTGCATCGGCGGCACCGAGACCACCAGCTGCGCACCGGGCTGGGACGGGATGGGCATCGCCTGCGTGGTCGCGCCCGCGAGCGGTGCACCGAACGCGCGGCTCTTGCCAGCGACCTCGATCGATCCGCTGATCCCGGCCGCAGCCAGCTGATCGATCGCCGGCTTGAGATCGAGGAGGTGGGTCACCGTGACAAAGCCCGTGAGCTGCTTCACCGCCTCCGGATCCGCCGGAATGACTTCGACGGTCTGGGTGACCAGGAGCTGATCGCCCTGGAGCTCGGCGGAGCTGCCGACCACGCCGCTCTTCGACGAGCGCATGCCCCCGACCGGGAGCACGAGCAGCGAGACCGCCGCGCCCGTGGGCTTGGGCAGCTGGCCGAGCTCGATCACCTCGCCGACAGCGGGCTTGAATGCGATCTCCCGCCCCGCCATATCGGCCGCGGTGGCCGCGTCTGCGCTGACCGCCGCACGGATCGGCCCGACCTCGGCGAGGGTCGCCGCGCGCTGATCCACGGAGGCACGGGCGGCCTTGATGTCACCGTCGAGGTTCGAGACGGCCGCGCCCATCGCGGACGTGTGCTCCGGCGTGATCCCGCCGACCGCCTTGCGCGTCAGCGCGTAGCCGAGGGCACCACCTCCGAGCACGATCAGAGCGGCGCCAGCAACGAGGACGCCTCTAGCCACGCTTGCCTCCGAACTTGTCTGGCTGCGGGCCGGCGGGCGCATCGGCGGTGACGCCGACGGTCACCTCGTTCTTGCCGGTCTTGATCGTGATCTCCTGCGTGATCGGCGTCTTGCTCTTCTCGTTCCAGGCCTTGAGCTTGTACTTGCCGGGGGCGAGCCGCTTGAACGAGAACGCACCGGAGTCATCGGTCACGACATAGGACGGAGCGGACACCACCGCGATGTATGCGCTCATGTTCGAGTGAAGGTTACAGCCGAGGCGAATGATCCCCTCTTTCTGGAACGTGAACTCGCGCGCCTCGCCCGCCTTGTAGATGCCGAGATCGAACGACCCGATCGGCGAGGTCGAGAACACGTTGTGGAACACGGTGTCGAAGTTGGGGAACGACACCGCGGAGCCCACGGAGATCGCGGCGAGGTGTGGCAGGAACTCGCGGCCGCGCTGCTCGATCACGTGGCGCTTGGGCGTGCGCGGCTTCCACTTGCCGCTCACCGGCTCGAGCGTGACGAGGCCGAACGAGCCTGCGCTCGACTTCCCATCGAGCTGCATCGAGCCCGACAGCGTGCCGACCGCCGGCGGGGGTGGCACCTTCGCGGCCTCGTCCTCCTCCTCGGAGTTTCCGGACACCTTGGGCTGCGGAGCTGCGGTGGTGTCGATCTTCTGAGTGGGGGTGGTCACGCGGGGCGGCGCGCCCTCGCGGAACTGGCCCGCGATCGAGGAGACGGCCTCGGGGCCGACGAGGATCTCCGCCGTCGAGAACAGCTGCTCGGCGAGGTTCTTGTTGCCGCGCGTCAGCGCATCGCCGGCCTTGTCGAGCTGATCGGCGGCCTGCCGGAACAGCTCTGCCTTCTCGCCCGCGGGGCCGAGCGGGCCCTTGGCAAGCGCCTTCGTGGTGCCGAGAGGCGGGGTCACGGCCGTGGTCGCCGAGCCTCCCCCACCACCACCGCCGGGTGACTTCTGTACCGATGCGGAGCAGGCAAGCGCGGCGGAGAATGCCGCCAGCCCGATCAAGGGGGTCCGGAGCTTCATGAGGGGCCGATTGTACGCGTGCGCGCGCCTCGGGGAACAATTCGAGGCAGTTTCGGGGGTTGCCCCCGCCCACCGGAGGATCTAGATGGTGTGTGGTAGCGTCCACCGAAGTCCGGAGTCCGTTTCATGGTGTTTGGCCTGTTCTCCAAAGAAAAGTCGCTGCAGAAGACGATCGAGCGCGCGACCAACAAGCTGTCGCAGCAGCCCGATCGCTGGGGCGCCCTCGAGAAGCTCAAGGAGGACGGGAGTGAGGAAGCGCTGCTCGGGCTCTGCCGGCGGTTCGGGGTCACCTCGCAGAAGGCCGTGGAGGACGAGCAGGAGAAGCACTGGGTGCTCGAGAGCCTGGTCGCCAACGGCGGCGGCACCCTCGCCCCGCTCGCGCGCTACATGAAGGGCGCCGAGCATCTGTCGTTCCCGCTCCGCGTGCTCGAGCGGATCGCCGATCACGACAAGGTCCTCGCGATCGCCGACGAGCTGTTCGCCGGCGAGGCGCCGGGCTACGTGCGGATGCCGGAGCGGCGGATCGATCTGATCCGCTGGTTCTCCGAGTGGAAGGGCGCCACGGATGCCGAGGTCGTGAGCCGCCTCAGCCCATACGCCACGGACTTCGACGAGAACTCGCGGTTCGCCGCGATCGAGGGCATGGCCGGGCGCGATCCCGAGCTGATCGGCCCACCGCTCGTCGATGCACTGCTCCGTCCCGAGGAGGAGTCCGGCCGGATCAAGCGCTCGATCGTCGAGGTGCTGGTCAAGGCCAAGGCGCCGCTCGGCGCCAAGGCGTCCGCGGTCGCGGGCGCGCTCGCAGGCCCGCTGTCGGACGACTACAAGGTCGACGGCGGCGTGCTCAAGAAGCGCTGAGCCGTCCGAGCACTTCACCGCTCGGCGTCGCTTCCATTGCCCTGCGGTCGCGCCGATCATCGGCGGATGTCCGCCACCGCCGAAGCCCTCGCCGAAGTTCCACTGTTCGCCGGGCTCGACGACAACGATCGCGCCGTGTTGGCGGAGCGCGTCGATCTCTGCCCGATGACCGTTGGGGAGACGCTGTTCGAGTACGGCGATCCCGGCGACTGGATGATGATCGTCAAGACCGGCCAGGTGGAGATCTCGGTGAAGACCAAGACCGGCGACAAGGTGTTCCTCGAGACCGCCGAGCCAGGAGACTTTTTCGGAGAGATCTCCCTGCTCGATGTCGGTCCGCGGACAGCGAGCGCCGTGGTGACCCAGAGCGGCGAGGCGATCGTCGTCGATCGGGAGGATCTCGACGAGCTCTTGAAGCTCCGGCCGAGCGCCGCCCTCCAGCTCCTCGCCGCGACCGGCAAGCGCCTGCGCAACAACGCGAAGGTCCTGCGCAACACCGCCACCCGCAACGTCAACGAGGAGGTCGCCGCCGAGAGCAACCCGGTCCTGCGGATCGCGGACTGGGTCGCGAACTTCTCGGGCTCGATCACGTTCCTGGTGCTGCACGTGCTGTTCTTCGGCCTGTGGCTGGGGTTCAACTCCACCGGGCTCGCGTTCGATCCGTTCCCGTACAACCTGCTGACCATGACCGTCTCACTCGAGGCGATCATGCTCTCGACGCTGCTGCTGTTCAGCTCGAACCGCGAGGGGGCGCGCGAGAAGGTGCGGTCGAACATCGAGTACGACGTCAACCTCAAGGCCGAGCTGCAGATCCAGCACCTCCACGAGAAGGTCGACATGCTCCACCGCGAGGTCCTCGCACGCCTCGACGTCCTGGATCCGAACCGCCATCCGCCGGGCTGGACGCCGAAGCCGTAACCAGGGTAAACGGTCCTCCCAGATGCCCCGCCGCAAGGATCTGGAGTCGGTTCTGATCATCGGATCGGGACCTATCGTGATCGGACAAGCGTGCGAGTTCGATTACTCGGGCACGCAAGCGTGCAAGGCGCTCCGCGAGGAGGGCCTCCGCGTCATCCTGATCAACTCGAACCCGGCGACGATCATGACGGATCCCGAGCTGGCCGACGCGACGTACGTCGAGCCGCTCACCGTCGAGGTCCTCGACAAGGTGCTCGAGCGCGAGAAGCCCACGGCCGTCCTCCCCACGCTCGGCGGCCAGACCGGCCTCAACCTCGCGATGGCCGCGCACAAG
Source organism: Myxococcales bacterium (assembly GCA_043776275.1). Classification (GTDB taxonomy): domain Bacteria; phylum Myxococcota_A; class Polyangia; order Haliangiales; family Haliangiaceae; genus JABFXX01. The sequence goes on from JAYVRN010000691.1 coordinate 6,845, forward strand.
GCCGGCCTGTTCGAGAAGCACAACGTCGAGCTGCTCGGCGCCAATGTCCACTCGATCGAGATGGCCGAGGATCGCGAGCTGTTCAAACAGGCGATGGCCCGCATCGGCCTGTCCTGCCCGCGCTCGCGTCTCGTGACCTCGGTCGCCGAGGCCCGCGCGTGCATCGACGAGATCGGCTTCCCCGCGATCCTGCGCCCGAGCTTCACGATGGGCGGCTCCGGCGGCGGCATCGCCTACAACCGCGGCGAGTACGATCGGATGGTCCAGTTCGGCCTCGATCAATCGCCGGTGCACTCGATCCTGATCGAGGAGAGCGTCCTTGGCTGGAAGGAGTTCGAGCTCGAGGTGGTGCGCGACTCCAACGACAACGCGGTGATCGTCTGCTCGATCGAGAACCTCGATCCGATGGGCGTACACACCGGCGACTCGATCACCGTCGCGCCCGCGATGACCTTGACCGACAAAGAGTACCAGCGGATGCGCGACGCCTCGATCGCGATCATGCGCGAGATCGGCGTCACCACCGGTGGCAGCAACGTCCAGTTCTCCGTCGATCCCGCCACCGGCCGGATGCTCGTGATCGAGATGAACCCGCGGGTCTCCCGCTCGAGCGCGCTGGCCTCGAAGGCCACCGGCTTTCCGATCGCCAAGATCGCGGCGAAGCTCGCGATCGGCTACACGCTCGACGAGCTCAACAACGACATCACGCGCGTCACGCCGGCATCGTTCGAGCCGACGATCGACTACGTGGTCGTCAAGTGGCCGCGCTTCGCGTTCGAGAAGTTTCCGTCTGCGCGGCCCGTGCTCGGCCCGCAGATGAAGTCTGTCGGCGAGGCGATGGCGATCGGCCGCACGTTCCGCGAGGCGCTCGGGAAGGCGATCCGCTCCCTCGAGACGGGGCGCGCGGGCTTCGACCTGCCGATGGCGACCTACGGCGATGATCTCGCCGCGATCGAGCGCGCGATCAGCGTGGCCACGCCCGACCGGCTGTTCCAGGTGGCGCGGGCGTTCCAGCTCGGCATGACGATCGAGCGCGCGCACGAGCTGACGCGGATCGATCCGTGGTTCTTGCACCACGTCCAGTCGATCGCGCAGGAGGAGAGCTCGCTCGCCGGTGTGGCGCTGACCTCGCTCGATGCCGATCGGCTGCGCGCCGTGAAGCGGCTCGGGATCAGTGACCGGCGGATCGCCGCGCTCACCGGCGCCACCGAGGCCGCCGTCCGTGGTGCCCGCCACGCCGCGGGCGTGCGCCCCGTGTACAAGCGCGTCGACACCTGCGGCGCCGAGTTCGCGTCGCACACGCCGTACATGTACTCGACGTACGAGGAGGAGTGCGAGTCCGAGCCCACCGACCGGCGCAAGGTCATGATCCTCGGCGGGGGGCCCAACCGGATCGGCCAGGGCATCGAGTTCGACTACTGCTGCGTGCACGCGGCGATGGCCCTGCGCGAAGAGGGCATCGAGTCGATCATGGTCAACTGCAACCCCGAGACGGTGTCGACCGACTACGACACCTCCGACCGGCTGTACTTCGAGCCGCTGACGCTCGAGGACGTGCTGGCGATCTGCGACGTCGAGAAGCCGTGGGGCGTGATCGTGCAGTTCGGTGGCCAGACCCCGCTCAAGCTCGCCGTCGCGCTCGCCAACGCCGGCGTGCCGATCCTCGGGACCAGCGCCGACGCGATCGATCGCGCTGAGGATCGCGAGCGGTTCGGTGAGGTGATGAACAAGCTCCAGCTGCGCGCCCCGAACTGGGGCATCGCGCGCAGCCTCGAGGAGGCGCGCCGGGTGGCGAGCGAGATCGGGTTCCCCGTGATGGTGCGCCCGAGCTACGTGCTCGGCGGGCGCGCGATGGAGCGGGTCTACGACGCCCGCGGGCTCGAGGACTACTTCACGCGGGTGCTCGGCCTCGGCGGCAACGCCACCCAGGGTCAAGGCCAGGACGAGTCCGCCACCGTCGGCTTCCCGCTCCTCATCGATCAGTTCCTCGCCGATGCGGTCGAGCTCGACGTCGACGTGGTCGCGGACCGCACGGGCGCCGTGATCGTCGGCGGCGTGATGGAACACATCGAGGAGGCAGGCATCCACTCGGGGGACTCCGCCTGCGCCCTGCCGCCGTACTCGCTCCCGGCCGACCTCGTCGACGAGGTCAAGCGTCAGGCCCGGATGCTCGCCACCGAGCTCGGCGTGGTGGGCCTCATGAACACGCAGTTCGCGATCCTCGGCGGTGACGTCTACGTGATCGAGGTCAACCCGCGGGCCTCGCGGACCATCCCGTTCGTCTCGAAGGCGATCGGCAAGCCGCTGGCGAAGATCGCGGCCAAGGTCATGACCGGCAAGACGCTCGCCGAACTGAACGCGTTCCCCGACGGCGAGGTCGAGCCGCGCCACGTCTCCGTGAAGGAGGTCGTGTTCCCGTTCGTGAAGTTCGAGGGCGTGGACACCATCCTCGGCCCCGAGATGCGATCCACCGGCGAGGTCATGGGCATCGATTCGGACTTCGCTCGCGCGTTCATGAAGAGCTGGATCGCCGCGGGCGGGAAGCTGCCGACCAGCGGCACCGCGTTCCTGTCGGTGCGTGAGGCCGACAAGCCCGCGCTCGTCGAGATCGCGCGTCGGCTAGTCACCCTCGGGTTCTCACTGGTCGCCACGCACGGGACCGCCGCGCACCTGCGCAACCATGGCCTGCTCGTGAAGGGCATCAACAAGGTCGCCGAGGGTCGCCCGCACTGCGTGGATGCGATGGACAACCACGAGATCGCCCTCGTCATCAACACCACCGAGGGTACGCAGGCGATCCAGGACTCACAGTCCCTGCGGCGCGCGGCGCTGATGAACAACATCGCGTACCAGACCACGCTGCGCGGTGCGCGCGCGGCCCTCGAGGCGATCGCCGTCTACAAGCGCGGCGATATCCGCGTGGCGCCGCTCCAGAAGTACGGCGCGTTCTAGGTCGCGAGGACCACGCTCTCCGTGGTCGCGCCCGCGATCGTGTGCACGAGCTCGCGATACCAGCGCGTGACCTCGTGCGTTCTGCCGGGCAGCGCCGTGGTGCCCCACACGATCGACAGCGCGCGCCGTGTCCCGTCGTGGGTCTTGGTCCGCTGCGCATCCTTGACGGGTGTCCCGGTCGGTCCCTGTGCGTCGAACAGGCAGAGCAGCCCCCCGACGTCGATGGTCTGGCCCGACGGGTTGAACACGTAGGTCGTTTCGGCTGGAGCGATCCGGATCACGAGGGCACCGTCCAGCTGATCGACATCGACCAGGGAGATCGGCAGACCGCTGTGGAGCGAGACCACGTTGCAGGTGTCCACGCCGGCGTTGATCTTCGGAAACCGACCCTCGGCGACGGCGCCGACCAGGTATTCCGACGCAGGTTTACTTCTACCGGAGGGCTTGAACCCACCGGCCCGGAGGAGGTCCCGGGCGGCCGTCTTGACCGCCTCCGACGATGTCACGGGCCCCTGGGCCCCCACCTCGGCGAGGGCCGTGATCGCCGGCGGTGTGGCGGTGCCCCCCAAAGGTTGCAGGAATTGCGCGACGAACAGCCCGACATCGAGCAGGGGGTGCGGTTCGACCAGAACAGTCAGCGCCATACCTACACTCTTAGACCCTCCTCGATGGGCTACTATAGTTTCGTGACTCTGGGGGAGGCACCTGGTCGTCCGTCCAGGCTCGGGCGGTATGAGCTGATCACCCAGATCGGGCAAGGCGGGATGGCGGAGGTTCAACTCGCCATCCAGCGCGGTCCGGCTGGGTTCGAGAAGCTCGTGGTGGTGAAGCTCGTCCACGAGAACCTCGTGGCCCAGGCCGGCTTCGTCGAGATGCTTCTCGAAGAGGCCAAGGTCGCGGCGCTGGTCAAGCACCCCAACGTCGTCGACATCTATGACCTGGGCGAGGCCGAGGGCCGGTACTTCATCGCGATGGAGTACCTCGAGGGCGAGCCGCTGCTCGCCGTGCTCCGTGCCGGGCGCGAGGGAAAGCGTCTCGATCCGATGTCGACGGCGCGGCTGATCGCCGACACCGCCGAGGGGCTCGATGCCGCGCACGAGCTCCGGACGATGGCCGGTGAGCCGATCGAGCTCGTCCATCACGATGTGTCGCTGGGCAACATCGTCGTGCTCTACAACGGGCAGGTGAAGCTCGTCGATTTCGGTGTCGCCAAGGCGACCCAGTCGGCTGCCGGGACCGGGGCGCGCGCAAAGGTCCAGGGCAAGTTCAGCTACATGGCACCGGAGAAGCTGCGCGGCGGCGCCGGTGATCGGCGCAGCGATATCTGGTCGCTCGGGTGCGTGCTGTGGGAAGCGCTGACGCTGCGGCGCCTGTTCAAGGGTGGCAACGACGGCGAGACGATGCGTCAGGTCCTCGAGACGCAGATCGCCCTGCCCTCCGCGGTCAACGGCGAGGTCAACAAGGACTTCGATCCGATCGTGATGAAGGCACTCGAGCGCGATCCGGACAAGCGCTACGCGACGGCCAAGGAGATGGCCTCCGATCTCGAGGAGGTCCTGCGCCAGCACAAGTACGGCGGCAAGAACGACGTGATCGCGAAGTACATGCAGGCGACGTTCAACGCGCACATCGTCGCGCGCAAGAAGCTCCTGCAAGAGGTCAGCAGCAAGGGCCGAGCGAGCGCCGATGTCCTCGAGGCGGCGTTCAACGAGCCGAAGATGGCGTCGGGGTCTCCCGTGCTGTCGGGAGAGTTCTCGGTCAAGTTCCGCCACACCAACGAGATGGCCGCGATCCCCGCGTCCGGGCCCGTGCCGGTCGCGACCGGCGTCGCGACCGGACCGGTGCCGGCGATCGTCGACGCGCCGAAGCGGATCAGCCAACAGCTCGCGACCCAGCGCACGCGCTCGGTCAGCCAGAACCCACCGTTCAACGTCGATGGCACGCCGGCCGCGACGGGCACGAGCACGGGCTCGCACCCGGCGATCGCCAGCCGGAGCAAGAAGCTGATCGCGATCGGCGCCGTCGGCGCGATGCTGCTGGTCGTCATCGTCGCCAGCATGTGTAGCGGTGGTGGTCGCGCCCGGGGCGGCGAGCCGCCGAGCCTGGGGAATGATCCAGCGGGCTCGCAGACCCTCGCGGTGCCCGGCTCCAATCACGTCGTCGTGCCCCCCGATGCGTCCCTCGTCGCGAACACGGGATCGGGAAGTGACGAAGCGGGCTCGGCGCACGGCAGCGGCTCCGGCGCGGCGATCACGGCGCAGGGTAGCGGCAGCGACAGCGGCTCCGGCGCAGGTGCGGGTTCGGCGGCTGCCGCAGGATCCGATGCCGGCTCGAACGTGGAGACGCCACAGGCGGGGAGCAACTCCGCGGGGTCGGGTCAGGGCTCGCCGAGCGGGACGCCGAGCGGGACGCCGAGCGGAACGCCGAGCGGGACGCCGATCCGGCCGCCGATCCGGAACGAGCCGCAGGTCCCCAAGGCGAGCGCCCAGGAGCTGTTCAAGACCGGCATGCAGGCCTACGTCAAAGGCGACGCGAAGGCGGCCGTGGTCCAGTTCCGGCGTGCGGTCCAGGCCAACAGCGGCTTTGCCGCCGCCTGGCGCGCCCTCGGGTTCGCCCACGAGAAGCTCGGCGAGTGGGGCTCGGCCAAGACTGCGTTCCAGAAGTACCTCCAGCTCGCACCAAAGGCTTCCGATGCGGCCCAGATCCGGGAGAGAATAGGCAACCTGTGATTCGTCGTCTGGTCCCCTGGTCCATCGCTCTGTCGTTCCTGTTCGCGATCGTGCTCGGCGCGCACGCGCACGCGGCTCCGAAGCGGGTGCTCGTCCTGCCGTTCGATGGCAACGCGGATAGCACCACGCGCTCGCGGGTGAACGCCGCCGTGCAGAAGCTCGTGCGTGCGTCCGCAGACGGTGCGGTCGTCACCGTCGGTGATGCCACGTTCGATGAGACCGCCGCAGCGGTCGGATGTGATCCAGCGTCACCGACGTGTGCGGTCTCCGTCCGCACCACACTCGGCGTCGACGAGCTGGTCTACGGCTCCGTGACCACGGATCCTGCCAAGCAGACCACCGTCGTGATCCGACGCTCGTCGGTGACCAGCAATCCGCCCCGCGCGACCACCACACCGCTCGCGGCCGCGGACTCCCCCGAGAACGTCGAGCAGGCGCTCGCGCCTGTGTTCGGCGTCACCGCCGCGAAGGCCGATCCGATCGTACCCGTCGAGGCGGCGAAGCCTGCGCCTGCGGGCCCCCGGGTCGATCACGGTCGTCGCAACATCGGGATCGCATGCGTGGCCGGTGGTGGGCTCGGCATCGCGATCGGCATCGCGCTGTGGGCGAGCGAATCGAGCAAGCAGGACGAAATCGACCGCGCTCCCACGAAGACGGTCACCGACCTGCGACACCTGCAGGATCTCGAGGACAAGGCGCAGACCTACGCGATCCTCGGCGATGTGATGATCGTCGCGGGCCTCGCGCTCGGTGGTGTCGGCGGCTGGATCCTCTACAAGAACCACAAGACGCAGGAGTCCGTCGTGCTGACCCCCGTGGTGACACCGACCGGGCCCGCCGT
>JAYVRN010000692.1:0-3787 GCA_043776275.1 Myxococcales bacterium
CTCGATCTTGTGCGGGATGTGGCACGCCGGATCGTACGGGGCTCGTTGATCCACCACCTCCTCGGTGGCGCCGAACGCCACGCCACCCTCGCTGGGCAGCAGCTCGTAGTGGCGGAAGAACTCCGGCGTTCCGCCCACGCGCTCGAGCTTGGAGACCTCGATCCGCTCGCCCGATCGCTTGAACTGGCGCAGCTCTCGGCTCGGCAACAGCCACACACCCTCGAAGCCGAGGATCGGCGCGAGCTGGAACACCGGCAGCGTGGTGTCGAGATCGGGCGCGAGCCCGCGGTGGCGCGCACTCGTGTACCCAGGCTTCCGGACCTCGAATGCGAGCTCGGCGCCGGGCGCGAGATCGAGCGTCGCGGGGGTGCGCCCGATGAACTCGGTCGCGCGGTAGACGTCGGCGCCCGGCGGCACGGACATGATCTCCACGCGCACCCGACCGGCGATCGGGGACGCCGACGGACGTTGCGCACCTGCGGTGGTGGCCTGCTTGTCCGCGCGAATCACCAGCACCGCGGCCACCGACACGCCGAGCACTCCGAGGCCTGCCGCCGCGGGGAGCCACGCGCGCTTGTTCGGCGTCTGACCCGCGGGCTTGGCGGATCCGCCCGCGAGCGCGCGCAGCGCCGCGACCATCTCGCGCGCCGAAGGGAACCGCGCATCGGGATCCTTGGCCATCGCGCGCGCGACCACGGGATCGAACTTCGAGCTCGTCGCGATGCCGCCCCGGGTGGACAGCGCCGGGACCTTCGCCCGGAAGTGCTGCTCCATCATCTTCGGGAGGGTCGGGGCCGCGAACGGGAGGCTCCCGCTCAGCATCTCGAACGCCATCACGCCGAGCGAGTACCGATCCGAGGCGGGCCCTGCCCCGTCCGCACTCCACTGCTCGGGGGCCATGTAGCCGGGCGTCCCGAGCCAGGTGCCCTGACCGGTCAGCATCGAGGCTGGCGGCGCGGTGTCATCGAGCGACAGCAGCTTGGCGAGGCCGAAATCGAGGACGAAGACCTTGTCCCCGCTGCCGAGCATCACGTTGTCGGGCTTGAGATCGCGATGCACCACACCTCGGGTGTGGGCCGCATCGAGCGCACCGGCGATCTGGTCGAGGATCTCGAGCGCGGTCGAGATCTCGAGCGGCCCCTCGGACAGCGCCTTGCGCAACGACCGGCCCTCGACGAGATCCATCACGAGGTACAGACGACCGTCATCGAGCCGTCCGAACGAGAAGATGTCGATCACGTTCGGGTGATCGATCTGGTTGACCGCGCGCGCCTCGCGCTTGAACCGCTCGGCGCCGTCCTTGCTCGCCGCGACCTCCTGCTTCAGGATCTTGATCGCGACCTTCTTGCCGATCACCGGCTGCACGCCGGCATAGACCTCGCCCATCGCCCCGGCTCCGAGGAACCGGTCGATCACGTACTCCCCGACGGGCGTCCCCGGCGCGAGCCGCTCCTCGGCCTGGGTGTCCTGCTTGGGCGAGGACACCAGGGTCGGGCTATGCGCGAGCGGGCTGCTCTCCGCCATCTCCCCTCATCGTAGCAGCCAGACACCGCCCGGGCCGGCCGGTTTCTCCCGCATGTACCTGGAGATCAATCCCATTGGCGGAGCTCGAACCCCGCCCCGCGGGCCCTGACGCCGCCCCGAAACTGATCTAGCATCCCGGACGCATGTCCGCGATAGCAGCCCTGCCCACGACTGGGTCGCCGTATCACCCACGTCGCGAAGAGGTCCGCCGCGAGCAGATGGTCGTCGAGGGCCACGCACTCGCGAATGTGATCCTCGGCGGCTACGTGATCGGCCCCGCGCTGGGCACCGCGCCGGTGGTGATCATCGTCGGCGGAATCACGGCGTCGCCGTTCCCGTTCGGCGATGCGGCCACCGGAACCGATCCGTGGTGGCCCAACCTCCATGGCGAAGATCTGATCGATCCCACCGCGATGACGATCCTGTGCCCGTGCTGGCCGGGGAACGGCTCGACGTGGCAAGGGTTCGACGATGGCGCCATCCCCGCGCTCTCGGCGCTCGGCCTCGCAGATCTGATCGCGGCATGGCTCGAGGGCCTCGGCTGCACCACGCCCGCGACCTACCTCGGTGCGAGCCTCGGCGGTCTCGTCGGCATCGCGTTCGCCGCGCGCCACCCGAGCCGGTGTGCCCGGCTCGTCACGATCAGCGCCGGCCTACGTCCCGACGGCTGGGGCACCGCCACCCGGCACCTCCAGCGCGAGCTCGTGAAGGACGGCCAGCGCTCCGGCGACGTGGCCACGGGGATGGCGCGCGCGCGGCAGCTCGGGATGCTGACCTATCGCGGCCGCGACGAGCTCGACACGCGGTTCGGCGTCCTGGTCCCCGGTCTCGCGCTGCCGCCGGTCGCCGCGTACCTCGAGCACCACGGTGCGCGGTTCGCGGCGAAGTTCCCCGTACGGACCTTTCTCCTGCTCAGCGAGGCGATCGACCGGTGTCGGTTCGGAACCGATCCGATCGCCGTGCGCGCCGAGCTGGCGCGGGTCACAGCGGAGGTGGTCGTGGTCGGCGTGCCCGGTGATCTGCTGTTCCCGTATCACCTGCAGCACGAGCTGTATCGGGAGCTCCAGGCCGTGGGCGCGACGTGCTCGCTGTGGAAGCTCGATTCGGAGTTCGGTCACGATGCGTTCCTCGCCGATCAAGATCGGCTCGCGAATCTGCTCCGTGATGCCGGCGTGTTCGCGAAGACCACACCGAAGGCGCGATTCGAGGGCGTGGGCGCGCGCCCGCTTCGCGAGATCCGGATCGGGATGATCGGCTGTGGCGTGGTCGGAGGCGGCGTCCTCGAGCTGCTCGATCGCCAGGCCAGCGCGTGTGCGGAGCGCTACGGGGTGCGGTTCCGCGTCACCCGCCTCGCCGTGCGCGATCCCAGTAAGCCGCGCGGCGCGCTGGCGGCCGGCATCCCGGTGACCACCCGACCGCTCGAGCTGGTCGCAGATCCGGAGGTCGACGTGATCGTCGAGGTCGCCGGCGGTCACGCGGTCGAGCCCGCCGTGACCGCGGCGCTCGCGGCGGGTAAGCCCGTGGTCACCGCGAACAAGGCGCTGCTCGCGAAGAAGCTCGCCGAGCTCGGCGTGCTCGCGCAGCGCACCGGCACACCGCTCTTGTGCGAGGCCGCGGCCGCGGCCGCGATTCCGATCATCCGGCACCTCTCGCACCGCGCCGACGAGGTCGACAGCCTGATGGCGATCGTCAACGGCACCTGCAACTACATCATCACGCGCATGGAGCAGGAGGAGCTCACGCTCGATCAGGCGATCCTCGAGGCGCAGGCCAAGGGCTTCGCGGAGGCCGATCCATCCGCCGATTTGCTCGGGCTCGATGCCGCCGCGAAGCTCTCGATCCTCGCGTATCGCGCGTTCGGCGCGTGGGTCCCACCCGATGCGCTGAGCGTGCGTGGCATCGGCGAGCTGTGGCCCGCGGACTGCGATCTCGCGCTCGCCATGGGGTTCCGGATCCGGCTGATCGCACACGCCGCGCGCATGTCCACCGGCCTCGTCGCCGCGGTCGAGCCGCTGCTGCTCCCCGAGTGGCACCTGCTCGCCTCGGTCGAGGAGGAGTACAACGCCGTGTACCTGAAGAACGCCGCCTCCGGAGATCTCAGCCTGTTCGGCAAGGGTGCAGGTGCACTCCCCACCGCGACGGCCGTGCTTGGAGATCTCATCGATCTCGCGCAGGACAACTCCGTGCAGTGGCCCGAGCCGCGCCGGGTGACGCCGGTGGCGCAGCCCGCGCGCCGGCACTACCTGCGCGTCACCGCCGAGCC
>JAYVRN010000693.1:0-3784 GCA_043776275.1 Myxococcales bacterium
AGCTGATCGGCTTGTCGCCTTCCTTGATGTCCCAGTCCCCGCGGCTGTCCTTGACGAACAGCGCCTGGCCGTTGCCGCGATACGGATCCCCATATCCAGAACTCGGAGGCCGCGGCGTGGCGCCAATACAGGACGCCCCGACCGCGACGACGAGCCCCAATGCGAGCACCCCACGTGCACGCCCCATGCTCTATCGGTAGCAGCCATCGCCGCCGCCGGTCAACTCCAGCGCGCGTGACCTATCGCGCATGCTCCGCGAGCCACAGCTCGGCCTCGTGGGCCTGCTCGCGCTTGACCTCCCCGAGCTGCGTGAACCCATCGCGCGCCTTGCGCGCAAGCTCGAGGGCGCGCGCGTGATCTCCGAGCTCCCAGTGCGCGCGCGCATCGAGCATCTCGACGTAGTACGCGTCGGATTCATCGTTCGCGCCGAGCTTCAACGCGCGCTCGTACAGCGCGCTCGCCTCGCGGGGCTGCTTGGCATCCTGCAGGACCAGGCCCGTGTGGACGAGGAACAGGAACAGCAGCACGTTGTCGTGGCCGAACGCCGTCTCGGCAGCGGCCAGCGCGCGGCGGCACGTGATCTCCGCCGCGGGGAGAACCTGCGCGGCGCGCTGCGCATCGCACTTGGTCAGCATCGTGGCGAGCGTCTGGATGTGCGCGGCGCCGAGCCTGGCGGTCTGGATCTCGATCGCGCGATCGAGGTGCACGATCGCTTCCCTTGGGCGCTTGAGGTTCGTCAGCGTGTCGGCGATCTGACCGAGCACCGAGGCGTACAGCTCCTCGTTCTGCCCGGGCAGGTGCGTGGCGATCGCGAGTGCGCGCTGCGCGGACGCGAGCGCCGGCTCGAGATCGCCCTTCATGACCTGCGCTGCGCTGAGCGCATTCAGCGCGCTCGCGACATCCCGGCTCTCCGGTCCATAGATCGCCTCCTGGATCTCGAGCGCGCTCCGCAGGTGGGTGATCGCGTCCTCGACCTGCCCCACCGAGAGCTCCGCGGTGGCCATCGTCTGTAGCGTGGTGGCCACGTCGATGCGGCGATGGCCGAGCGCATCCTGGTACGCGAGGACCTTCTTGAAGTTGACGAGCGCCTCCTTGGAGTGGCTGGCCGCGTTCAGGATCGTTGCCTCCACGAGCAGCGCGTACGAGAAGCTCGGGCTCTCGGTGTGGTGCTCGGCGACCTCGACGGCGCGACGCGCGACCTCCATCGCCTTCGCGTGCTGGTTCTGCCGTAGATCGAGCAGCGCCTCCGATGCGAGCACGCGTACCTTGAGATCCCAGTTGGTCCCGAGGCGCGCGAGCCCGGCGGTGGCTTGCTGCAGGCGATCCGTGGCGACGTCGAACTGACCCGCGCCGTTCGCCAGGTTCGTGAGCTGCAGCAGCGCCTCGACCTTGATCCCATCGGCCTTGCCGGCCTCGGCGGCGAGCACGGCCTTGCGCAGCTCGGGCTCGCCCGCCTCGGGGCCTTTCAGCACCCACAACGCCTGGCCCGTCATCAGATGAAGCCCCGCCTCGGTCGGAAGGTGCCCGAGGCGTGTCACGTCCGCCGCGATCGCCGTGGTGCGCGCGAGCGTGTCCTCGATCCGCGACGCCTTGTACATCGCGCGCGCCGCGGCCAGCTTGCCCTGCAGCGCGGTCACCTGCGCACGCGCGGCAGGATCCTTCGGCAGCGGATCGGGCGAGAGCAGCGCGGGGACATCCGCACACTCGGTCAGCGTGCTCAGCTTCTGGGCGGCTCCCACGGCGCCGAGCACGAGCGGCTCGTCGGCGGCGGCGAACAGGCCGACCAGGGCCTCGAGCTCCGCGAGCCGGGTCTCGAGGCAGGCCATGCGGAGTGTCAGCACCTCTTCGGTCTGCGAGCCGTGCACGCGCGTCGCCTTGCAGGCCTCGGTGCGCATCGTCACCCAGCTCGCGGCATACGCATCGAGCGTCTTCTCGGTGCCTCGGATCGTGTCGGCCACGAACGGCTTGCCCACCTTGCCGAACGCCGCCTCGAGCCGCGTGTGCGCAGGCGAATCCCACACCCCCGCGAGCCGCGTGCCCGCATCGGTGCACGGCTCCGGCGCCGCGCTCGAGCGGCCACCCCCGCGCAGCGCGAGCGCACCGATCAGGGCGCCACCACACACCACCACGAGTGCGCCCGCGATCGCGAGCCGGCGCCGACCGGCGGTTGGATCCTGGGCGAGCATGGCGAGCACCTCGTCCATCGAGGCGAACCGCCGCGTGGGCTCCAGGGTGATCGCGCGCAGCACGATCCGCTCGAGCCACGCCGGCACCTTGGCGCTCGCCGGCGGCTTCGGTGGCGTCGCCGTGCCGCCCACCAGATCGCGCCGCTTGAACGGCCGCGCGCGATACAGCGCCTCGTAGAGCGCCACGCCAAAGGCGAACTGATCCGCGAGCACATCCGCGCCCTGCCCCCGATAGATCTCTGGAGCCATGTACGCCGGCGTTCCGAGCACGGCTCCGGTCATCGTCAGGCGCTCCGAGAGTGGGCTCCTGGCCTCGATCTGCAGATCCGAGGTCCGCTCCTCGGCCTCGTCGCCCTCGGTCGAGTTCAGCCGCGCGAGCCCGAAGTCCATCACCCGCACGCGGCCATCGTTCCCCACCAGCACGTTGTCGGGCTTGAAGTCGCGGTGTACGAGCCCGGCCGCGTGCGCCGCCGCGAGTCCGGCGCCCGCCGCGCGCATCACGTGGAGCACCTCGCGCCAGCTCCGCGGCGAGCGCAGCCACGCACGCAGCGTCATGCCCTCCACCAGCTCCATCGCCACGAACACGCGATCGCCCGGCATCTCACCCACGTCGTGCACCGCGACGACGTTCGGATGGGCGAGCCGCGCCATCGCCTGGGCCTCGCGAAGCAGCCACGATTGGCCACCGCTCTCCGAGCCCACGCCGTGCTGCGCCTGCAGGAGCTTGATCGCGACCTTGCGGTCGAGGTCGGGATCCTGCGCGGTGTACACCACGCCCATGCCGCCCGCTCCGAGCACGTCGACGACGACGTAGCGGCCGATCAGCGTGCCGGGTGGGAGCCGATCTTCATCGACAGCGCCCATCGACGGAGCCCGAGATCCTGATCGCCGCGCTCCCGGACCCTCGCGGCGCGTGGCCCCGGTCGCGTCGTCGCCGGTGTCGTCGCTCGCCTCTCGCAAGGTCGCGTCGTCACCGGCGTCGCGCTCACTCACCTCTCTCAGTATCGCACACCCGATGTCTCAGGCGTGCTCGCGTCGCCGTGCCCGCATCCATCCGAGCCCGACGAGCGAGAGCGCGACGAGAGCGCCGCCTCCGAACCACATCGCCTTGGGCCCCGTGGGCGGTGCCGGATTGACGCGGGGCGGAGCCTTCGCCTTCTTGTACCCGATCTCCCACAGGTCCCGATTGATCACCGAGCCGAGTGCGAGCTGGCCACGGGGCGCGAACGCGGTCTTGCTCGCGGCGAGCACCTGCGAGCCACGACCGTCGGGCGGACCGCCCCACACGCCGCGCTGCGGGTTCTTGCACTTGATCGCGCCGGTCCACCAGTAGCGGATCGCATAGCGCGCCTGGAAATTGTTCTGGCTCGCCGGGGCCGCGCCGTACTCGAGCCCCTGCTTGCTCCACATCTCGCGGCCGCCGGTGATCGGCTTGGCCTCGCGGAACCGGAGGTCGTCCTTCATGTCGCTCTTGCCGTAGCGCGCGTGCAGGCGCGTCAGCACGTAGTTACCCTGCGTGATCGGACCTCCGATCACGTCGGCGCCGAGCTGCATCATGTCGCCATCGATCGGGATCACCGACGGACACGGATCACAGG
>JAYVRN010000694.1:0-13332 GCA_043776275.1 Myxococcales bacterium
GTACATGCGGACGGGATCGCTGGTCCGCGAGTACGCGTACTCCTCGTCCTCGTCGACCTCTTCCTTCTCGTCCTTCTCCGCGCCGAGGCCGATGCCTTCCTTGGGCGGCTGATCGACGAGATCGGGGCGCCGGTTGCCCGTGCCGTCGACGACCTCGATCCCGTGCTCGCCGAGCGCGGACAGCCAGCCATCGATCTGGTCGGTGGAGACCACATCCTCGGGCATGTGGTCGTTGACCTCGTCGTACGTGACGAAGCCCTTGGACTTGCCGAGCTCGATCAGCTTGTCGCGCATCGAGTTGCCGTCGCGCGCGCCTTCCTTCGGAGCGCGGCCACCCTTGCCCTTGCGGGTCTCGGCCTCGAGGGCCGCGGCGTCTGCTTCGCTGGTCGCGCTCGGACGCTTCACCGGCGGGAGCGCGATGTCGTCCTCGTCGGCGTCGTCGAACGCTGCCATCGGGACCGCATCGTCGTCATCGAGATCGAGCTCGGGGCGTGCGCCCTTCTGGCCCGGGCCGGCGGCCTTCGCGCCCTTGCCCGGTTTGGGAGCCTTCGGGATCGGGACGAAGTCATCATCCTCGTCGTCATCGCTGAAGTCGCCGTCCTCATCGCGCGTGCGCCCCGGCTTCCCGGCCTTCAGGGGCTGCTTCAAGGGCTTGGCCTTGTCGTCCCGCTTGTCGTCCTTTTTGGCGACGCCGTTGACGTCGGACCGCTTGACGTCTTTGGCGTCCTTCGCGTCGGTCTTTGCGACCTTGCCTTCCGGCTTCTTCGCGACCGCGCCTTCCGGCTTCTTCGCGACCGCCTTCGGGGCCACCTTGGTCTTCGCTGCTGGGGTACGCGCCATGACTAGTCGACCTGCTTTCCTTGAGTCTCGGAAGCCAACAATTCTTCTTTGAGGCGCGCGACCGTCTCGTGGTCGCCCTTGCGCTCGGCCTGCGCGAGCTGCGCCAGGAGGCGCGCGCGATCGCGATCGCCACTACGGCCCGCGTCGCGGAGGCTGTTCTGGAGTTCGTTGTGGCCCACGGTGGCGGCTTGATGCGTCAGGTTGCTGGTCATCTTGATCAGCTCGGCGCGAGGGTCTTTCGTCTCGGCGTACTTGCCGGAGAGGACTTGTTCGGCCGAGGACTTGGGCAACGTCACGGGGGCAAGCTCATGGAGGGACTTACCCTCCCGAGCCGCGGAATACATGTCGCGAAGGCGCTTGTCCGTCAAGAGCCAAAAAGCCTTGTCTGCTTCGACGGTTGCGATCAGGGACGGGTGATCTGCCAGGAGGGTGATGACCTCCAGCTCCTCGATCGAGACCTTCACGTCCGACACGGGGGCCGGGGCACCCTCGGCGCGTGCCTTGTCCTCGGGAGAATTCGGGGGCCCGTAACCGCGCGGCCCACCCTGGCCCCCGCCCTGGGCGGCCCGCCCGACGGCATTGCGGACCACCGCCGTATCGACTCCGAGCGCGGTCGCCAAGGTGTGGAGGAGTAGATCACGCTGCACCTGGTTCGCAACTTTCCCGAGGAGCCGGCCGGCCTCGTCGAGAGCCCGCGCCCGCGCATCCGAGTTGCCGCGGGCCTTGCCCCAGACCTCGTTCGCGAAGAACTCGATCCCGCCCTGCGCCCGGTCGACCGCCTCGCGCAGCATCAGCGCGCCACCACCGGCCACCATGCTGTCCGGATCCACCCCGTCCGCGAGTGGTCCGGCGCCCCCGGACTTGCCGTGGCCCGGGCGCCGGGCGACCTGGACCTCGACCTCGGCCTCGACGCACATCTGCAGCGCATGGATCGTGGCCTTGTAGCCGGCGCGATCCCCGTCATAGAGCAGCACGACGCGCTCGGTGAGGCGCTTGAGCTGGGTGACCTGCTCGATCGTGAGCGCGGTTCCGAGCGGCGCCACCACCTCGGTGAACCCGGCCTGGTGGAGCGTGATCACGTCGAAGTTGCCCTCGACCAGCACCGCGCGCTTCTGCGTCTGCATGGCCTCGCGCGCCTGCGCGAGCCCGAACAGCAGCTTGGACTTCTTGTAGACCGCGCTCTCGGGGCTGTTGATGTACTTCGGCGGCTCGCTGCCATCCGGCGAGGGCTGCGGGACCCCGACCAGCCGCGACGAGAACCCGACGACCTCGCCACCCGGCACCATCACGGGGCAGACCAGGCGATCTCGGTTGCGGTCGTAGTAGCCGCTGCTCGGGCGCGGTGAGATCAGGCCCACGCGCACCGCGATCTCGAGATCGACGCGCTTGGCCTTCAGGTGATCGGCGAGCAGCCCCCACTCCTGGGGCGCATAGCCGAGCTGGAACTTATCCGCGGTCTCGGTGGTGACGCCGCGCTTCGCGAGGTACGCCCGGCCCGGCTCGCCTCGCTTGTCGGCGAGCAGCTCGCGATAGAACGCGGTCGCCATCCGGTTGATGTCGAGCATCGCGACCCGCTCGCCGCGCGCCTTGCGGAGCTCCGGCGCCTCCTCGATCCGCGGGACCTCGATCCCGAACCGGTTCGCGAGCTGCTCCGCGGCCTCGACGAAGCTCTTGCCCTCGAGCTCCATGATGAACGTGAACACGTCGCCGTGCTTCTGGCACCCGAAGCAGTGGAAGAAGCCCTTGTCGGGGGAGACGTTGAACGACGGCGTCTTCTCGCCGTGGAACGGGCACAGCCCCTTCCAGTTGCGCCCGGCCTTGCGCAGCTGCACGTGCTGCCCGATCACCTGGATGATGTCGGCCGCATCGCGGATCTGCGTGATGATGTCGTCGGGAATCATCTCGATCGGGCCCTAGCCCCAGGGCGAGCGCACAAACCGGGACCATGACCGATCCGGTTCGCAAACGCGAGCGCGTCGGAACGCCTAGTGTTCCGATGTAGGTGCCGTCGGCGCCGGCCCTTTGGCGCGACTACCGTCGACGAGAACGTAGACCACCAGCACGAGCGTCAGCGCGATCCACAGGCCGAGGATCGTCTGGATCGCCTTGGTGGTCCCCGCGGCGACCTTGGGACCGTGATCTTCATGACCGAGGTCGTGACGGTGCTTCTTGCGCGGCGTCCCGGCGGTCTCGCTGTCGGCGCTCATCGGGCGGAACGTGCCGTAACGCGCCCGCGTCGTCAACGACCCCGGGGGCCTGCGATGGCCTGCAATCGCCTGCGATGGCCTGCGCTGGCCGCCGAGTTCGACGATCAGCGGCTCGCGTCGCGCATCAGGCGCGCGAACGCGGCTCCCGCGGCGGCGGCGATCGATTCGGCCGTGCCGGTCGGCGTGTCGGTCTCGGTCACCATGGCGATCACGCACAGCACCTGACCGGCGATCGAGATCGGCACCACGGCGAGCTCGCCCTCGGCCCCCAGGGAGGTCATCAGCAGCTGATCGAGCGGTCCGAGGTCTCCAAGCGCGGCCCGCACGGTGGTGTTCCGGTGCGAGGCGCGGGGGACCAGGCCGGGTTGATCGAGGGGCACCGAGATCTCGGCCTCGGGAGCACCCGATCGACAGAACCCGCGCCAGCTCGTGGCGATCCCACCGCGCACCACGAGCAGGCTCGCCGCCCGGCAAGGAGGCATGAACCGGAACAGCGCATCGATGATCAGCGCGGCGACCTTCTCGCGATCGACGCCACGACGGATCGCGCGCGTGGCCTCACCCAAAGTCTTGCCCTCGGAGGCATTGGTGCCGCCACCCGGCGTCAGCGCGACCCGCCGGATCGCGATCCGGCCGAGCGCGGCCTGGGTCGGGATCGGGCCCGAGCCCGGCGGGTCCGCCACGGCGATCGGGGCCGCGGGAGCCTCCTCGGGGCCATCGGCGATCGTGCGGACGTACCGGCGGCGCTCCCTGCCCGAGGAGTTGTCCTCCTCGACCAACGCGGGGACCGCGAGATCGTCGACCGCGTCCGAGGGTGGCAGATCGTCGAGGTTCGCGAACGCGCCGGCGGGATGATCCTCCGCCTGGGTGGTCGCGCGCTCGATCGTCGGCTCGAGAAGGACATCGTCATCGTCGAGCTGCTCGACAGCCTCCTCGACAGGGTCCTCGACAGCTAGCGCGGCAGGCTGCTCAGCCCCGGAGTAACCGAGGTCGATGTCGATCGCCAGATCCTCGATCGGATCCCGGGCGAGGTGGGGATGGGTCAGCGCCCGCTCGGCGGTGGACTCCAGCGGGATCTCCGGATCGGAGTCGGCGTCGTCGATGTCGATGCTGTGGAACGACTGGCGGCTCGGGCCGGGCGACCGCATGAACCGCGACGTGCGCGGGATGCCGTAGACCTTCTCGAGCTGATAGCGGATGCGGAGCTCGGCGGCGACCGAGGGGATCAAGAGCTCGGGCTCGATGCACAGCTCGTCCGCGATGATCGCGAGCGCCTTGGGGGACAGCGGGCCGCTCGCGGCGATCACGACCTTGCGCTCGGGCCCCACGCGCACGAGCGGCACGACCGAGAGCTTCTGCGCGACATCGGCGGACAGCAGGAGCTGGAGCTCCTTGTCGACCTTCTCGAAGTGGCGCGCGAGCGCGGCGGGCAGGCTGTGCTGCTGGCCCAGGGCGCTCGACAGCTGATCGAGATCGAGGAACCCGAGCTCGATCAGGTTGGTGCCGACCCTGGCGCCCCACAGCACCTGGGCGCGAAGTGCCTGGTCCAGTTGCTCCAACGTGAGGAGCCCCGCCGCCACCAGAAGCTCCCCGAGCCGGGCCATTTTCCAACCCCCACTGTATCAAACTACGCGACGGTCACCTCGTTCGAGAGGTACACGTCCTGGATCGACTGGAGCAGCTCGACGCCCTCCTTGAACGGGCGCTGGAACGCCTTGCGACCCGCGATCAGGCCCATGCCGCCGGCGCGCTTGTTGATGACGGCGGTCATCACGGCGTCTCGGAGATCGTTCTCACCCGAGGCACCCCCGGAGTTGATCAGGCCGACCCGGCCCATGTAGCAGTTCGCCACCTGGTAGCGCGTGAGGTCGATCGGGTTGTCGGACGTCAGCTCCGTGTAGACCTTCTTGTGGGTCTTCCCGAGGCCCTTGAGGGCGGGGTCGGTGTACCCGCCGTTATTCTCGGGGAGCTTCTGCTTGATGATGTCGGCCTGAATCGTGACGCCGAGGTGGTTGGCCTGGCCGGTGAGGTCGGCGGACAGCGACATGTCGCCGGCGGCGGTCTTGAACGCGCCGTTGCGCACGTAGCACCACAGCACCGTGAACATGCCGAGCTCGTGGGCCTGCGCGAACGCCTCGCTGACCTCGTGGAGCTGGCGGCGAGATTCCGGCGCACCCCAGTACACGGTGGCGCCGATGCCCTGGGCACCCATGTTCCAGCAGGTCTTGACGTTGCCGAACATCGTCTGGTCGTGCGTGTTCGGATAGCTCAGCAGCTCGTTGTGGTTGATCTTCACGATGTACGGGATCTTGTGCGCGTACTTTCGCGCGGTGATCCCGAGGACGCCGTAGGTCGACGCGACGGCCGAGCAGCCGCCCTCGATCGCGAGCTGGATGATGGTCTCAGGATCGAAGAATGCCGGGTTGGGCGCGAACGAGGAGCCGGCCGAGTGCTCGATGCCCTGGTCGACGGGGAGGATCGAGACGAAGCCGCTGTTCGCGAGCCGGCCATGGCCGAACATCGACTGCATCGCGCCGAGGACGCGCGGGGTCCGGTCGGAGCCGCGGGCATAGATGTCGTCGATGTAGCTCGGGGAGGGCAGGGTGAGCTGGGCCTTCGCGATGGTCTTGCACTGATGATCGAGCAGCGTGGCGTGCTCGCCGAGGATGTCGCGGATCTTCCTGAGCTCCATGCCGGGCGTTGTACCAGCGATCACAATGGCAGTCCGCACCCGGGTGGAAATGGTTGATCGGCGGCGGGAGGGCCGTTACAAAGCACCATCTTTCGCCGGGAGTCCGTCCATGCGCTTTGCTTCCCTAGCCTCCATCCTCGCCCTCGCTCTGACCTCCGCCGCCTGTGGCGATGACGGCGGCACGACCCCGCCCGTCGACGCGAAGGTCGCGGACATCGGCTTCAACAAGCCCACCGGCGTGCTGAAGGCCGCGTTCGAGATGTCGAAGAACAACTGGGTGGAGCTCGGCGCCGCCAACCTCAGCTGTCTCGGCATGGCAAATAGCGACACCGCGACCACGGTGGACGTCGCCCTGACCACGCGGGTCGACGACTTCCAGAGCGGCAACGCTCGCCCGGCGACGTCGGTGACCGTGTACCCGAACCAGGACACGGCCGCGGCGTTCGGCCCGGCGGTGGTCTCGGATACCAACGCGATGGTGACGGTCACGATCCCGACCGGCACCAAGCGGTTCGGCTTCAAGATGACCGAAGCGAACTCGCTCGATACGCTACTCCTCAACCAGACCGTCGATTCCGCGGCGGCGGCCCAGACGCTGACGCACATCCAGATCGTCTCGACGGCGACGGCGCAGACCCTGCCCGCACTGATCGGCGTGTCGCGCACCCCCGGCACCGGCATCCTCGCCGGCGCGGTCCGCGACTGCGGCGACCCCACCCGCACCGGGCACACGGGGCCGATGGAGATGGCGAACTTCATCGCCACGGTGTCGAGCACCGAGGCCACGCTCACCAGCACCCCGGACTCGGTGGCGCACCTCTCCGGCGTGGACACCTACTACTTCTCGGCGTCGGTCGGCCTCCCGGTGCGCCACTCGCAGCAGGACTTCGCGTCGAAGGACGGCCTGTTCATGGCGATCGAGATGGCGCCGACCCCGACCGCGTACGTCCAGGTCTGGGGCTACAAGAACGATGCGGATCTGGCCGCGGACAAGCTGAGCCTCGTGGCGCAGCTGAAGACCGCCGTGATCTCGGACGTCGTGATCACGGGCTCGTACGAGCCGCTCCGCTCCAACTGACCCGACATCGGGTACCGTTGCGGAAGTGACGGCCCCCCCGGTACGTGCGCGGACCCCCACCGACGGCCGCGATGCGCTGATCGCGTGGGCCGTGGTCGCCGCACTGGTGGCGGCCCTGGTCCGGATCAACATCACGCTGCCCGCGATCGGCCACCTCGGCTCGGCGCTGGTGGCGGTACTGTTCCTCTACGTCCCCGTGTTCTATGCGTGGCGACGCACCGAGGACCTCTACGACTACGGGTTCCACGCAGCGCCGGTGAAGCAGGGCCTGCTCACCGCAGCTGGGGCCTTCGGGGTGATCTTCCCGGTGTTCGCGCTCGGCTACTTCGCGTTCTACGAGATCGCCTGCAACTCCGAGCTGCTCGCGCACCTGGTCCCGCACAACATGTGCTCGCGCTACGGCGGCCTCGCCGGGCTTCACGCGCCGGCACTGACCCAGAAGCTGTTCGAGTTCTGCGCGGTCCAGCTCGTGGTGGTCGCGCTGCCCGAGGAGCTGTTCTTCCGCGGCTTCCTGCTCGGCCTGCTCGAGCGCCACTTCCCGCCCAAGCGCAGGATCCTCGGCGGTGGTGTCGGCCTCGCGCTCGTGATCTCCGCGGCGATGTTCGCGCTGATTCATCTCCCGAAGGACGGTGATCCGCGCGCGCTGGCGACGTTCTTCCCCGGCCTCCTGTTCGGCTGGATGCGCTCGGCAACCGGCTCGATCATGGCCTCGACGTTGACCCACGCGGGCTCGAACATCCTGATCCGGTTCCTCGATCTGATGGTGCTGCGGTGACGGTCGCGGCGCTGTTCGACATGGACAACACGCTGCTGCGTGTCGACACCGGCATGTCGTGGGCCAAGTTCCTGTATCGGCGCGGTGAGCTGCCGAGCGGCATGAGGACGGTGGCCAAGGCGCTGTACTGGAGCGCGCTGTACAAGCTCGCCGTTCTCGACATGGAGGCCGTGTTCACGAAGCTGTGCCTCGATCTCGCGGGGGACTCCGAGCACGAGATGATCGCGAAGTGCGATGTCTGGTATCGCGACCACATCGCCGCCGAGGTCGCCCCGGCGGCCAAGGTCGCGGTCGGCTACCACCGGCACGCCGGGCACACCGTCGTGCTCGCGACCGGCTCCACCTGCTACGCGGCCCGGCCGGTGGCGCGCGGGATCGGGATCGAACACGTGCTGTCGAGCGAGCTCGAGGTCGCGGGCGGCGCCTTCACCGGTCGCCCGAGCGCGCTGTGCTTCGGCCAGCACAAGGTCACGCTCGCCGAGCAGTGGGCCGAGCGGCACGGCATCGATCTCGCGGCGAGCTACTTCTACTCGGACAGCTACAACGATCTGCCGATGCTCGAGCGGGTGGGGACCGCGATCGCGGTCAACCCGGACAGCCGGCTGCGTCGCCACGCGCGATCGCGCGGCTGGGCCGTTCAAACCTGGGCGTAGACGTTACGGGCCGAGCACGGGCGGGGTGTAGCCGATCGCCTCCGCAGGTACGTCGAGGACCGCCAGGATCGCCGCCGGCGTGCTCGCGCCGAGCACGTCGTCGACCCGCGGATAGCCCGGGTCGGTGCCGGGGCGGTTGTCCCAGCGGGTGGGCGGCTCCATGCCGCGGAGGATCGTCACGCTGAACCAGCCGGACTGCGCGTTGTACATCAGGTCGTAGACCGGCCCGTCGAGCTCTGCGGCGTAGTCGATCACCAGATCGCCGGGGCGGCCAGTGACCAGGGCGCCGACCGCATTCGCGCGGACCGCGATTCGCGCGTTCATCCCGACGCTGACCACTTGCTCGGGAGTGGCGCCGACGATGACGCACGCCGTGCGCGTCGGGCTCGTGGCTTGCTCGGGCATGGTGCCCGAGGAGCGTACCTCCAGAACGTTCGCTGTCCACGGCGACGGCCCCCGTCGTTCGGCGAGGCCTCGCGACCACGAAGCGGGTGGGGCGGCTCGGGATCGTTCGCACGAAATATCGGTTGATCTCGATGTCGGATCCGTTGTGTATGCTGCGCTCGAGATGACGAGCTCGCCGGTTGTTCACGGCCTCGCGGTGATCCCCGCCGTGCGCCGCCTGATCGAGCTCGCGCTCGACGAAGATCTCGGCCGCGGTGATGTCACCTCTCAGGTCACGCTCGGCACGGACGGTCCGCGGGTGACGGCAGACATGAACGCCCGCGAGCCGATCGTCGCGTTCGGCGTCGATGTGGCAGCCGCCGTGTTCGGCATGGTCGATGCGCGAATCGAGCTCGAGATCCACGCGCCGGATGGGACCCGGGTCGAAAAGGGCGGCCTGCTGCTGACCGCGCGCGGTCCGGCGCACAGCGTGCTCGCCGCGGAGCGCACCGCGCTGAACTTCGCGCAGCGGCTGTCGGGCGTGGCCACGCTCGCGAAGCGTTATGCGGAGGCCGTGGTCGGCACCAAGGCGCGCGTCGTGGACACGCGGAAGACCACCCCGGGGTTCCGCGTGCTCGAGAAGGCCGCGGTCCTCGCCGGCGGCTGTGGGAACCACCGCTTCGATCTCGGCTCGGGGATCCTGATCAAGGACAACCACATCGCGGCGTGCGGCTCGGTCCGCGCCGCCGTCGAGGCCGCGAAGGCGCGCGCGCCGCATCCGCTGCGGATCGAGGTCGAGGTCACGAACCTCGGCGAGCTCGACGAGGCCCTCGCCGCCGGGGCCGAGATCGTGCTGCTCGACAACATGACGCCGTCACAGGTCGAGGTCGCCGCGGCGCGGGCCCACGGTCGCGGGATCCTTGTCGAGGTCTCGGGCGGCATCACGCTCGCGACGATCGCCGACTATGCGCGGGCTGGGGCCGACCTGATCTCGGTCGGCGCGCTGACCCACTCGGCGCCCTCGGTGGACATCGGCCTGGACGTGCGCGTGTGACCGCGCCGTACCTGATCCCGCCGCTCGCGCGCTGGCTCGGTTGTCAGCGCATCGATCTCGCCGAGTGCACCTCCACCAACGACGAGGCCGGCCGGCTCGCGCGCGCGGGCGCTCGCCACGGCACCATCGTGGTCGCCAAGGCACAGACCGCGGGCCGCGGTCGCGATGGTCGGACCTGGCAGTCGCCCCCGGGCATGGGCCTGTACCTCTCGGCGATCCTCCGGCCTTCGTTGCCGCTGAGCGACGTACCGCCGATGACCCTCGCGATCGGGATCGGCATCTGCGATGCGGCGCGGGCGACCGGCGCGGCCGTGACGCTCAAGTGGCCCAACGATCTGCTGGTCGATGGCAAGAAGCTCGCGGGCGTCCTCGTCGAATCGCAGAGCCAGGGCGGCAAGCTCGAGTCCGTCGTGATCGGGATCGGCGTCAACATCACCGGCCGGCTCCCGCCCGAGGTCGCCGCCTCGGCGATCACGCTCGAGGATGCGGCAGACTCGGAGATCGATCGCGAGGCGTTCATCGCCGCGGTCCTCGCACAGGTCGAACACTGGGTCGATCGATACGTCGCGATGGGGCTCGAGGAGATCATCCCCGCGTGGCAGGACCGCATGGCCCTCGGCCTCCGCGCCCGGGCCACGGTCGATGGCACGCCGCTCACCGGCATCGTGTCCGGGCTCGACGACGACGGCGCGCTGCTCCTGCTTGACGACGACGGTGCGCTCCACCGCGTGCGCTCCGGCGATGTCGCGGTGGTCGAAGTGATCGGGCCCACGCTGGCGGCTGAGCCCCAGCACGCCTCGTGCTAGATCCAAGGTCATGAGCAACCGCGCCATCTACGCGATCATGGCGCTCGTGGCCCTCGGAGCTCTGGCTGGCCTGTACTTCCTCGTGCAGGGTGACCCCGCCGGTGGCGATCCGAAGGCGGGCAGCGCGCGGGCGGGCTCTGCCACGGCGACGGGCGGCGGCTTCACGGGGGCCGGGCACGGTCCCGCAGGCTCGACGACCTCGCCGAGCTTGCCGGCCGGCGGCGGGAGCGATCTCCCCGAGAAGGTCAAGGAGTACGCCGCGAACGGTGCCATCATCCGCGATCACCGCACCGGCACGCATGCGCCGATCGATGTCGATCCGAACATCCATCCACCGAACGCACGCAAGCTGTCGCCGAACCTCACCAAGGAGGTCGCGGACCGGGTTCGTGTGGTGATGCACGAGTGTGTCGCGTCGATGCCGGCGGGCGTGCGGGGCGACAAGCCTCGCCTCGAGGGCTCGATCAGCATCGCGATCAAGGACAAGCAGGTCTCGGTGGTGAACACGTCGATCAACCTCCGCGACGTCAACGGAGACGGCGCCGAGACCACACGGAAGTGCATCGAGCAGAAGACCCTGGCGATCACCCACCCCGCCGCCGACGAGCAAGATCTCCCGAGCTACGACATCAACCTGTCGTTCGCGTTGATTTGATCGCAGCCCTCGCCCGGCGAGGGCCTGGGGAGGCCCTGGCAGAGGTAGCTCGCCGCCTGGGACGCCGGCGCGTGGCGCGTGCGGCACCCTGCGATCACGTGTCACCGTCTCGCCGTGCAGCCGGGGTCGGGAGCGTAGTAGTTCTTAGACCACTCGCGTAAGGCAACTTCCGTTGATGCACCCCCCCCGGATATGTATAGTCGCGCGCCCCATGAGCCGGCGCCCCGACGCATTCCAGTCGCTTCGCACGAGCGCTGCGATCATCGCCACGCTGGCGATCTCGCTCGGGTCGTTCGGCTGTAGCGAGCTCGACGGTCGCAACCGCACGCGCAAGGGGAACCGCCTGTTCCGCGAGACGTTGTTCATCGACGCCGTCGCCGAGTATGAGAAGGCGCTCACCGAGGTCGATGATCCGATCATCCACTACAACCTCGGCCTCGCGTACTCCAAGGTCTTCAAGCCCGGCCTCGACAAGGCGGTCCGGCTCGGCGTCAAGGGCACGTTCGCCTGCGACGTGATCCCGAAGGTGACCTATGCGGCGGCCTCGGTCTGCGTCAAGGACGGGGATCGCCGGTTCGACGACTGCGATGCCAAGACGGTCTGCGCCTCGAGCTACGAGTGCAAGCAGTCCGAGCTGTGCGTGCTCGAGCCGCAGCAGCTCGCCGAGCACGCCGCGAACAACTTCCTGATCTGGCTCAAGTCGAACCCCAAGGACGATGACACCCGCAAGCAGATGACGCAGGTGTGGATCGACTCGGGCCAGTTCTCGCTCGCGATCGACTACTGGTCTGGCCTCCTCAAGGAGAAGCCGAACGATCCGGAGATCATGGGCAACCTCGCCGGCATCAACCTGAAGGCCGGGGACTGGCGCAAGTCGATCGAATGGTTCGTGAAGGTCGCCGATGTGGCCACCGACCCCTCGAACAAGGTCGGCGCCTACCAGTTCATCGGCAACGTCGCCTGGTCCAAGCTCAACTCGAAGTCGCTGACCTCCGCCGAGACCGTAGAGCTCGCGGACCGTGGGATCGGGGCGCTCCAGAAGGCAGCCGAGCTGTCGCCCAAGAACCCGAAACTCTACGGACTTCAGGCATCGATCTACAACTTCCGTGCCCTCGCACACGGCGCCTCCTGGGCGTCGGCCATCGATCGCGCAAGTGCCCAAGATCTCCAGCGCCTCTCGCGCGTTCTAGCCGAAGAGGCGAAGAAAGCCGCGGGCGGGGGTGCGTCTCCTCCTCCAACCCCAACCCCGTCCCCCTCTGCTACCGGGGGCCCGGCCGAGAAGGCCGGCGGCTGAGTCGCCCGAAGGAGCAGCCGAGCATGTCGAACGACGACGAGATTGACGACAAGACCACCCCGTTTCT
Source organism: Myxococcales bacterium (assembly GCA_043776275.1). Taxonomy (GTDB): domain Bacteria; phylum Myxococcota_A; class Polyangia; order Haliangiales; family Haliangiaceae; genus JABFXX01. The sequence continues at coordinate 12,506 of JAYVRN010000694.1, forward strand.
CCGGGACGAGTCGCCCACTGGTGGCGCAACCGCGACCGATCCGTACAGGTCGCTCGGGACCCCCAAGGCGCGCGCACAGGGCGCGTCGATGTTCGGCAACTTCGCCGATGCGAAGCACAAGAAGGCACCGAAGTGGGCAGCGCCGCTGTTCACCGGTGCCCTGATCTTCCACGCGGTCCTGTTCCTCACGATGTGGGTGAAGTCGATCTGGGAGATCGAGATGCTCGAGCGGCCCAAGACGCAGGTCGACCTCGCGGTCGCGCCTCCTCCGCCTCCGCCGCCTCCGCCGCCGCCCGGTGGCGCGCGCCCGCAGAACGTTCAGATCACGCCCAAGAAGATCAAGGTCAAGGACATCGTCCAGCCGGTCAAGATCGAGAAGCAGGAGGTCGCCAAGGTCGAGGACTCGGGCGATCCGAACGGCGTCGAGGGCGGTGAGATCGGTGGTGTCGCCGGTGGCGTGGTGGGTGGTGACATCAATGGTGTCGCCGGAGCGCCTCCTCCGCCGCCTCCTCCGCCGCCCCCGCCGGCTCCGCCGCAGAACGTCCCGCCGACCCTGCTCGAGGGCAGCCGGATCGCGGGCGAGAAGCAGATCGTTCCTGACGACAACACGAAGACGGAGATCCAGCGGTCCGGCAAGGACAAGCTGATCGGCTCGTTCAAGCTGTGCCTGAACCTCGGCGGCGAGGTCACCAGCGTGACGATGCTGAAGAGCACCGGCTTCGGTGCGTACGATTCGAAGATCCAGCAGAAGATGCGTGGGGAGTGGAAGTACCGCCCCTATGCCGTCAACGGTAAGGCCGTGCCCGTGTGCACCGCCGTCACGTTTA
>JAYVRN010000695.1:0-13329 GCA_043776275.1 Myxococcales bacterium
ACCACGTCGGACTACGACCGCGAGAAGCTCCAGGAGCGCCTGGCGAAGCTCGTCGGTGGCGTCGCCGTGATCAAGGTCGGCGCTGCGACCGAGGTCGAGATGAAGGAGAAGAAGGCTCGCGTCGAGGACGCGATGTACGCGACCCGCGCGGCTGTCGAAGAGGGCATCGTCCCCGGCGGCGGCGTGGCGCTGATCCGCTGCCTCGCGGGCCTCGACAAGCTGACGTTCGATGATGACCGCCGCTATGGCGTCAACATCATCCGTCGCGCGCTCGAGGAGCCGTTGCGTCAGATCGCTGGCAACGCCGGCGTCGACGGCTCGATCGTCGTGTCGAAGGTCAAGGAGGGCTCGGGTGGCTTCGGCTTCAACGCCGCGAAGCTCGAGTACGAGGACCTCATCAAGGCGGGCGTCATCGATCCGGCCAAGGTCGTTCGTACGGCGATCCAGAACGCGGCTTCGGTGTCGGGCCTCATGCTCACCACCGAGACGCTGATCGCGGAGAAGCCAAAGAAGGACGAGAAGGGCGGCGGTGGCCACGAAGGTCACGGCCACGACTACGAGTAGTCGCTAGCCAGTTCGACCAGCGGCCGGTGCTCTCGCGAGCCCCGGCCGTTTCTCGTTTCGGGCCGTGGTTCGTCCGACCCGGGCGAATTCACGCGACTTCTCGTCGGGTGCGGGGTTCTGTGCACATGCGCACCTCCCCTACGCTCCCGATCCTGTTCGCGGCGACGCTTGGCGCCTGCACCGATGCCAGCGCTCCCACGGCGCTGTTCGCGCTGCCGGGCGCCGGCGAGGAGTTCTATGCCCTGCCCTACCCGAACGATCTCCGGCGAGAGGGCGGCCACATCGATCTCTCGGCGTTCCCGGTGGGGAGCCCGATCGCGGACCACTACCGCACCGCCGCGGCCGAGCTCGACGGGTTCGGCCTCAACGCACCGCTGTTCGCACGGTTCGATGACGCGATCGATCCCGCGAGTCTCCCCGCGACTGCGACGGAGTCGGTCGATCCCGCCGCCTCGGTGTATCTCGTCGATCTCGATCGGGCCTCACCCGAGTACGGGCTGCGAGCACCGATCGTGGCCCGGTTCCGCCCCGACGCAGGCGGGACGATCGGGCCCAACAGCCTGGCGATCCGTCCATACCCCGGGTTCCCCCTGCGCGAGGGCACGACCTATGGGCTCGTGATCACGCGCCGGTTGCTGACCGTCGACCAGGAGGAGCTCGCGCCGAGCGAGACGTTCGCCGCGATGCGGGATGGCGGCGGAGATGCCGCGGTCGCCGCTGCGCGGGACACTTACGGGCCGCTGTGGACGTATCTCGATGCGCCCGGCGACGACGAGCGCACCGACGTGGTCTCCGCGGCGGTGTTCACCACGCAGCACGCCACGCGGATCGTCCCGGCGATCCGCGCCGCGGTGTTCGCGCTCCCCGCCCCCACCGCGCGCGACGTGGAGCCCGGTACCGCGGCCGCCGGCTACGCGACGTTCGTCGGGGCGTACGACGCGCCCAACTTCCAGCGCGGCTCCGTGCCGTACCAGAGCGCGGGCGGTGACATCCTCGTCGGCGACAACGGCCTCGCGGTGGTCCAGCGCACCGAGGCGATGCGGTTCGCGATCACCATCCCGCTCGGGACGATGCCCGTGAACGGCTGGCCGATCACGATCTCGCAACATGGCACCGGCGGCGACTACCGATCGTTCATCACCAACGGCACGGGGCCTCGCCTCGCCGCCCAGGGCATCGCGACAATCTCGACGGACCAGGTGCTCCATGGCCCGCGTAACCCGGGCGGCACACCCGAGACCGCCGTCTACAACTACATCAACCCGTACTCCTCCCGCGACAACGCGCTGCAGGGCACCGCGGACGCGTTCTCGCTCCTTCGCCTCGCCACCGGGCTCACGTTTTCCACGGGCACGGGTGCGATCAAGATCGATCGGACCAAGGTGTTCTTCGTCGGCCACTCGCAGGGCGGCCAGACCGGGCCCGGCTTCGTCGCATTCGAGCCGTTGGTCTCCGGCGCGGTGTTCTCCGGAACCGACGGGCTGCTCTATCAGGAGCTCCTGCACCAGACCAAGCCGCTCGACGTGCCCGCGCTGCTCGCCGCGGTCCTTCGCGACGAGCCGATCGACGAGGACAACCCCTCGCTCGGGCTCCTGCAGATGTGGCTCGAGCGCGCCGACGGCATCAACTATGCACCGTTGATGGCGCGCCACCCCGCGAGCGATCCGACGGGGCACGTCCTGTCGCCGCGCAACGTGTTCCAGACCGAGGGCTTCGTCGACACCTTCGCCCCGAACCCCGGGATCGAGGCGTTCGCCACCGCGCTCGGCGGCGACCTCGTCGAGCTCCCCGACGTCCAGGAGATCGCCGGGCTCACGCTGCGTGGCCGCGGTGCGCGGACGCCACCGTTCGCGAACAACCTCGGCGGTGCGACGGTCGCGCTCGGCCAGTACGCCCAGGCACCAGGCTCGGACGGGCACTACGTCGCATTCGATCTCGCCTCCGCGCAGAAGCAGACGGCAGAGTTCCTCGGCACGCTCGCGCGCACGGGCACCGCCACGGTCGTCGCGCCCTGATCTAGTTCGGACACGCAGTGGCGAGGCCGGTGAGGATGCCTGCCGTGGCGTCCTTGCAGCTCTTGCTCAGGGTGGCCCGCGTCTCGGGAGTCGTGGTCGAGCTCGCCCACAGCCGCTGCAGGTTGACCCCGGCTTCCTTCACCGAGTCGCGCGACGACTTCGGGAACGCGTTGCAGGCACTGAACCGCAGCGCGACCTGCGCGAACTCGTCGCACGGGTTCGCGCCCGAGGCCTGCCCCACCTGCCCGACCTGCCCGACCTGCCCGACCGGGCCGACCGGGCCGAGGGGGCCGACCGGGCCGGGCGCTGGCAACGACGAAGGCGCGACGCTCGGAGCGGCGGTCGCCGACGTGGGGGCCGGGCCGCTGGACCGCGATGCGATCAGCGCGATGCCGATCGCGACGGCGCCGCCGATGGCGAGCGCGATGCGGCCACGGCGTCTCGCCTGGCTGCCCGCGTGCGCCGGCGGCGACACGACCATCGAGAGCGACGAGGCGTGGGCGAGCGGTCCGGACCCTCGGCCGGAGGGACGATCGACGACCGTGAGCCCGCGCGTCTGCGGGGACACCGACGGTTCGCTGCCGGCGCGATGATTCACGGTGACCGAGGTCTGCGCGATCGAGAGGCGAGGCGAGCGATCCGGCGCCCAGTGCCTCGCGGTCGCGTTGGCCACGCACGTCTGAAGCGCGGATTGCATCGCCCGCGCCGAGGGATGGCGATGACGGGCATCCTTGGCGATCGCGGTGAGCACCAGCTGCTCGAGCTCGGCCGGCAGCGGCACGAACGTCGACGGTGGTGGGGGTGCGTCCTCGATCTGCTGGCGCAGCGTCTCGAACAGCGAGCCACCCTCGTAGGGCCGGCGCCCCGTCAGCATCTCGTAGAGCACGATGCCGAGCGCATAGAGATCGGTCGTGCCACTGACCTCGCGGCCCTGCGCCTGCTCCGGAGACATGTACTCGGGTGTCCCGAGAATCACGCCGGTCGCGGTGCGCCGCATCGCCTGCACCGAGACCTTGGCCACGCCGAAATCGACGAGCGTGACCGCCCCGCGCGGCGACAGGATGATGTTGTCGGGCTTGAGATCCCGGTGCAGGACGCCGCGCTCGTGGGCGGCGGCCAGCGCATCGAGCGCGGCGATCGCGATCCGGCACGCCTCCGCGGGCAGCATCGGCCCGCGGCGCACGATGACCTTGAGCGAGGTCCCCTCCAGGTACTCCATCACGATGTACGGGCGGCCATCGGGGAGCTGCGCCAGATCCAGGATGTTCACGATGCTCTCGTGACGGATCAGGTTGACGCTGCGTGCCTCGTCGAAGAACCGGCTCACGACTTCCGGATCACCGGTACTCTCGTGAGACAGGACCTTGATCGCGACCCAGCTCCCGAGCTCGGGATGCACCGCGCGATAGACCGACCCCATCCCGCCCGAACCGACCTTCGCCGCGACCCGATAGCTGCCCAGCATCGCGCCGATCATCGGATCGGCGGCCGAGCTCGTCGGCGTGGCGCCATCGACAAGGCATGGCGCATCCGTCGGATAGAGGCAGGCGCACTGTGGACAGACGTACATGGCGCTCGTCGCCCCCGCGAGGTGTCGACGCTGGAAGTTAGTGTACGTCAGAGCTTACCGGCCTGCCGGCGGAACGGCTTGGACATCTTGTCCTGCCAGTCCCGGGCCTCAATGTCGCGGGGCATCGTGATCGCGAACTGCGTGCCCGTGTCGTCGACGTCAACCGTGACGTCCCGCGAGGCCGCTGTGACGTTGAGGGTGATGAACAGCTTCCCCGCGGTCGGCGGGTAGTTCAAGAACGCCTCGCCGAGCGTGTACCAGTAGCGGATCCACAGCGCATCGCGGTTGGTCTCGCAGTCCTCTCCTTCGACGGCGATCGTGAGGTGAAATCGCTTGCCGAACTCGTCCATCATCGGCTCGACCAAGGCGCGATCCTTCGCGCGATTCGCTCGCTGGTTCTCGATCTGATCCCAGTCATCCCCCGTCCAGGCCTTCGCGAGCCCGACGACCTGGCGGATGTAGTAGATCGAGTTGTCGAGCGCGCCCGAGTCCTTCTCGCCGAGCTTCGCATAGCAGGTGCGACCGACCTTGAACGTGGTGAGCTTGGTGATCGCCCACGGGCCGTTGTACGTGTTGCTGCGCTCGCGGATCGCGAACGAGAACGCATCCCACCGCGGCTCGACCGGGCCGGTGGGCCTCGCTGCCGGTCCGGCCCCCGCGACGGGCTCGGCGGGACCGCCATAGGAGCCCTGGGCCGGCGCGCCGTACGAGGCTTCGGCGGGCGCACCATACGCGCCCTCCGACGAGCCGTCGGGTGCAGGACCTGCGACCGGCCGAGGTCCCGGACCACTGGTGCCGAACGTGCCACCGCCGGAGGCGATGCAGGCAGAGGACAACACGGAGAGGAGGACTGAAGTGTGGAAGATGGTCGTCACAGCGCGAGAACCCGCGCCCATCCTCGAGGTCGCACGAAATCGTCCTACCGACGACGATCGTGGTAAACCGTTGGAATGTCGATGGCCGAGGTGGAGCGCCTCCTCCGCGAGGGCCGTGCGGCGTGGCCTGACCTCGTGGTGGATGCGTCCGCCATCGAGCTCCTCGTGCAGGACCGACTGGAAGGCGAGGACGCCCCACAGGACCTCGCCGCCGACGAGATCTTCCTCGCCTGTGCCTGTGCGCTCGGCGCGCCTGACGCGCTCGCGAGCTTCGAGGCTCGCTACTTCACGGTGATCCCTGCCGTGCTGTCTCGGCTGTCACTCGGCCGCAACGACATCACCGAGATCGAGCAGCTGCTGCGGATCCGCCTGTTCGTCACCGAGGCCGGCGGAGTGCCACGCGTCGTCGGCTATGCCGGGCGCGGCCAGCTCGGCGGGCTGGTCCGCGTCGCCGCACTTCGCGCCGGGCTGAACCTGGTGCGGGATCGTGGTCGGATCGATAGCGACGATCTCGAGGACGTCGCGATCGCGAGCGATGATCCGGCGCTCGCCTCGCTCAAGGCCCAGCATCGCGGTGCGTTCAAGGCCGCGTTCGAGGAGGCGATCGTCGCGCTCCCTCCGCGCCAGCGCAGCTTGCTCGGCCTGGCGATCGTCAAGGGGCTCGGGATCGATCAGATCGGCGCGATCTACGGCGTCCATCGCGCGACCGCAGCGCGGTGGGTGGTGCAGGCACGAGAGGATCTCGCCCGCGGCGTCCGCCGGGTCCTCGGCCGACGACTCGCCGTCTCCGAGACCGAACTCGGCGATCTGGTCCCGCTGGTCGCGTCGCAGCTCGAGCTCAGCCTCGAGCGGATCCTCAAGTCGAGGAGCGAGTGAGCTCGAAGGCGACCGAGACGTGCCTCGACGATCGGGAGATCTCCGCGCTCGTCAGTGGCTCGATGACGACGTCCGAGCGGACCGCCGCGACGAGTCATCTCGACCATTGTGACGCCTGCCGGGACTTGATCGCCGAGGCAGCCCTCGCCCGCCCGACGGTGGATGCGAAGGGCGGTTCCGGGGAACGTGGTCGCGCCAGGTCTGGCCCGGCGCCGACGCCCAGCTCCGCGCCCCAAGGCACCGCCGATGCAGCCGCCGCAGACGCGGCCGCCGCAGACGCAGCCACTGCGGACGAGGGGCGCTATCGCGATCGGGCGGAGATCGCGCGCGGCGGCATGGGCCGGGTCCTCGAGGCGACGGACTCGGTGCTCGGGCGCCGGGTGGCCGTGAAAGAAGTGCTGTCCACCTCGCCCGAGGCGCTCCGGCGGTTCGCACGCGAGATCCGGATCACCGCACGGCTCGAGCATCCTTCGATCGTCCCGGTCTACGACACCGGGACCTCGGCGGACGGCTCGCCGTTCTATGTCATGCGCAAGGTCTCGGGCCAGCCGCTCGAGGAGCTCGTCGGCGACGCCGGCACGCTCGAGCAACGGCTCGCCCTCCTCCCACACCTGGTGGCAGCGGCCAACGCGGTCGCGCACGCGCACCGGCGCGGGGTGGTGCATCGGGATCTCAAGCCCACCAATATCCTGGTCGGAGATCTGGGCGAGACCGTGGTCATCGATTGGGGCCTGGCGAAGGTCCTCGACGATCCCGAGGACGAGATCGCATCCGCCGCCGAGGAGCTCGACGCGGGTGATTCGCTGCGCACGCGGGTGGGCACCGTGTTCGGCACGCCGGGCTTCATGTCGCCCGAGCAGCTCGCCGGGCAGCGCGTCGACGAGCGCTGCGATGTCTATGCCCTGGGCGCCACGCTGTATCACCTGCTCGCGCGGCAGCCGCCCCATGCGCGCTCCTCGGGCACGGAGATGATGAGCGCGGCACTCAGTGGTCCGCCGGTGCCGCTCGGCGAGCTCGTGGCCGGCGTCCCCCCCGAGCTGTCCACGATCGTCGACAAGGCGCTCGCTTACGACGATCGCGTCCGCTACCGGAACGCCGGCGCCCTCGCAGAGGATCTCCAGCGCTTCATCAGCGGGCAGCTCGTCGCCTCGCACCACTATTCTCGCCGCGAGCGGGTCGCGCGCTTCGTCCGAGCCCACCGGGTGGCGGTGGGGTCCGTGGTGATCACGATCGTGGCGATCTCGATCGTCGGCGCGATCTCGATCAATCGCGTGGTGGACGCGCGCGACAGGACGGACGCGGCGCTCCAGGTGGCGCTCACCGAGAAGCAGGCGGCCGAACAGGCGCGGGCCCGGGCCACCGAGCGCGCCGACGAGCTGACGCTCACGCAGGCCCGCCAGCTCGTCGACACCAATCCAACCGCGGCCGTGGCGATGATCAAGCCGCTCGCCAGTTCGAGCACCCACTGGCTTCAAGCCCGCGACATCGGCGCGGCCGCGAGGAGCGCGGGCGCGGCCTGGGGCCTCGAGGCGCCGTTGAGCATCACGTCTCTGGAGGTCAGCCCGGATGGCACCAAGGCGCTGTCGGCTGGGCTCGAGGGAACGGTCCGGATCTACGATCTCGCCGCGAAGACCACCCGCGAGCTGGCCCACGCCGGGGAGCACGCACTCGCGACGTTCGCGGGCGATGCCCGCGTCATCACCTCGCTCGGGACCACGATCGTGGCGATCGAGATCGCGACCGGCGCCACTCACGAGCTCGAGTGGAAGACCACGGTCACCGATCTGGTGGCGAACGGGACCTCCGTGTTCTGGCCCGATCCGGATCGCGGGCTGTGGCGGACCGACGCGACCCTGGGTCCGCCGCACCTGATCCCGACCGGCAAGGCGAACCACCTCTCGCTGTCACCCGGCGGCCAGTGGCTCGCCGTGTACGGCACCGACCACCTGTACCTGGTGGAGCTCGCCACGGAGAACATCCACGAGATCGGCACGGGCTCCGCGACCGACGTGGCCTGGGATCCCGCGAATCACGACTTGGTCGCGACGATCGGCATGGTGATCCACGATGTCCACCTCGATCCCACGCCGGTCGTCACGCAGACGTCCCCGACGCGGTTCCCGTTCGGCATCGCCCGCTTCGCGGATCAGGTGTTCTACTACGCGTTCAACCCGCCGGGGGTCATGGTCCGAAAGGCGGCGCGCGCGTGGTATCGCGCCACCGAAGCGAGCCTGCTCCCGCTGCTGGTGGCCCGCGAGGACGTCGTGATCTCGGTCGACGACAGCTCCGGCGGCATCCTGCTGCTCTCTGACGATCGAGATCTCCGCATCCAGCCTCCGATCCGCGGCCTCTATCGATACGCCGCGTCGCCCCACGGACACTTCATCGTGGGTGCCGGCGAAGGACGGCTCCTGATCTGGGACCTCGACGTGCTGTTGCCGCGACGGATCTCGGTGCCGTACATGCACGGCTTCGCGCTGGTCGGTCGCGATGAGGCGATCATCTTGGCGGCCTCCAAGACGTGGGCGTGGATCGATCTCGCGACCCTCACCTCCAGTCCCTTGCCCGCCCAGGAGCCGTGGGCGCTCCTCCTCTCAGGGCCTGATCCGGATCACGTCCTCGTGTTCGCGGACGGCCAAGCTTCGGTGCTCGTACGAGGGAGCCCGACGCCGATCCTGATCGAGGGGAAGGTAGCTCAATCTCTCCTGATCCCGGATCGGAAGCTGTTGCTCGTCACTCCGGCCGGAGACATCCTGGTCTCGGATCTTCAAGGCAAGAACCGCGTGCTCGTCGGGTCGCACGCCGCCGCCCCGGTCTATACGCGGTGGATCGAGAGCTGGGTCGTCGTGCAGTTCGGCGATGGCTTCGTCTGGCGCCACAATCTCAAGACCAACGTCAGCTCGACGCTCGAGCTCAAAACGGCGTCCCTGGGTCCGTCCTCGCACCGCCTCGATCAGCTCGAGATCCCGATGCAGATCGCGGCCGATGGACGCGTGTTCGCGGCGCGCGGCACCGAGGTGCTGTGCTGGAACGTCGATGGGCGACTCGTGCACCACGCCACGCTCCCCCGCACTCCGGTGACGCTGTCGGGCATCGGCAACGACCTCGCGCTCGCGCTCACCGATGATCACGCGGCGTATCTCCTCGACTACGCCCATGCCGACAAGGTGGTGAGCGTGCTCGCGGCAGGTACCGGCGCCGACATCCGGGTCTCCACGAACACCCAGCTCGCCCTGGTGCCCGGCGTCTCGGGGAAGCTGGAGGTCATCGATGTCGTCACCGGCATCCGATGGCCGCTCGGCGCCAGTCGCCAGGCCGAAACCGCGGCGGTCTCGAGAGACGGCTCGCGGATCGTGCAGATGATCGGGCAGGAACAGCTCGGGATCTGGACGCTCCAGCTGCCGACGAAGGCCGAGGATGTCGCCGGCTGGCTCGACGGCATCACCAACGCCACCTCGGAGCTCGGTCCTTCGAGCGTCACCTGGGCCAAGTAGCCCACGGCTCGCACCATTTTCGGTATCATGGTCGGCATGGGCGAAACCGCACCCAGGACGGAGCGCCTGCTCGCGATCATCGAGCTCCAGAACGCGATCGCCGGTGCCGGCATGAACGGCGATGAGGTCATGCGCTTCGTCACCGAGCGCGCGGCGGGCCTGACCGGCGCCACGGGTGCGGTGGTCGAGCTGGTCGAAGGGGACGATGACGTGGTGTGCCGCGCGGCCACCGGCGTCGCGAAGTCACAGCTCGGCACCCGGCGCTCGCAGAAGACGAGCGCGGGCGGCAAGTGCGTGGCCCAGCGCAAGCCCGTCCGCGATGATGCAAGCGGCTCGGTCTACGCGCCCTTGCTGCACGGCGAGTACGCCGTGGGTGCGATCGGCGTCGTCGCGTCGGAGATCGGCGGGTTCACCGATGAGGATATCGAGACGCTGCGCCTGCTCGGGCCGATCATCTCGATCGCGTTGCACCGCACGCGCAGCTACCCGCAGCCGCGGCGTGACAACACGCACGATGCGCTGACCGGCCTGCTCAACCGCCGCGCGTTTGAAGAGCGCGTGGACGTGGAGCTCGCGCGCCGTACGCGGTACGGCCAGTCGTTCAGCCTCGCGGTCCTCGATCTCGATGGCTTCAACACGGCGAACGATCGGTTCGGCGAGGCCGCAGGCGACGAGCTGCTGCGCTCGATCGCCACGATCATGAACACGCATACGCGCGTGATGGACGCCGCGTTCCGCCTCGGCGGCGACGAGTTCGCGATCCTGATGCCGGGCACCGCGCTCGAGGGAGCCAAGACGTTCACCGAGCGCTGCCGCCAGTACATCCACGACGCGAAGCTGTGCGAGGGCACCGTGTCCGCGAGCTTCGGCGTGGTCGAGGCGCTCGAAAAGGAGACGGTCGCGGCGCTCACCGAGCGAGCGGATCAGGCGCTGCGCGAAGACAAGCGCACGCGGCGCACGTAGTCCGCGCCGCGGCTTCAGTTCGCGGCGCCGCAGTCGTCGTGGATCTGATCGGACCAGGCGCCCGGCTTGCCGCCGAACTCCGACATCCCCCAGGTCTTTCCGACCCGGTTGAGGTGGATCCGGGTGAACGACGCGGGCATCCCGGCCGCGAGAGCCTTGTCCCAGATCTGCCCGATCGTGCAGACCGGGGCGAACATCCTGCGTTGCTTGCACCCTCCCGAGCCCAGCGTGACGACCGCATCGCCTCCCGAGATCTCGAGCTCGACGATGCAGCGCGCGTCGTCGGGACCCGACCCGGCGATCAGGAAGAAGTAGTTCGCGTGGCCGTCCCCCGTGGCGTCGATCGTGCCTGCGCGATCGACGCCGTCCCAGTTCACCAGCGTGGGGATCAGCTTCCTGCCGGTGAGCTTCTCGAGCTTGCCCGGCAGCTCGCGGTTCCCCTTGAACACGTCGAACCGCGTGAGGCTGCCGAGCTTCATCGAGACGCGGCCGGTCTCGTACAGCGCTGACGTCGTCGGGGCGACGAGCTCGGCATCCGCCGGTCCGGCGATCGCCGCATCGCGCACTGCTCGCGGGGTACCGGCATCGACGATCGCGTGCTTCACGCCTGCCTCGGGCTCGCCGGTCTCGGCGATGGCGACCTTCACCGCCGCGTCGAGCGTGGGCATCCCGGCCTCGGGCTCGGTGAAGATCGGCCGTGGCGCGAGTGAGATCACGGCGCCCGCATCTACGGCCAACCCGACCTCGAAGGGCACTTCGGGATCAGGGGGCGGAGCGTTCGAGCCAGTGCTCGAGCTCGAGCCCGAGCGTGCGAACACGAAGACAACGGCGCCGAGACCGAGCAGCGCCATCGCACCGAGCGCGACCACCGTGGTCCGGCGGAGCTCGATGCCGCGTTCGCTCCCCCGGTCGCTGCTCCGTTCGCTGCCTCGCGGCACCGAGGGCGCCATCGCCGGAGGGCTGCTCGGCATGGTCTCCCCGTGCGCGAGCGAGACCTGGCTCGTGTGGGTCGCGGCGGTCGCCCCATACGGATCCGACGCGGGGCCGGGCCGGGCCGGGCTCGCGATCGTGACCTGCGCGAACGCCTCCGAGGGCAGATCCTCGATGGCGGCGAGCAGCGCGGTCTTCATCGCGAGCGCCGAGGCGAACCGATCGGCCGGATCCTTCGCGAGCGCGCGCAGGATCACGGCCTCGACCGCCTCGGGGAGCGTGGGTTCGAGTGCGCGCGGCGAGGGAGGCGCCGTCTTGACGTGCAGATCGAGCAGCTCGTACAGGCTGGCCGCGGTGAACGGCTGTTGCCCGGTGGCGCCCTCGAACAGGATCACGCCCATCGCATAGAGATCTGCGCGCGGATCCACGGGCTGCGACCGAGCCTGCTCGGGAGCCATGTACGCGGGGGTGCCGAGCAAGCTGCCGGTCTGCGTGGTGCCGGCGACCAGGCCCGCCAGGCCGCCGAGCTTCGCGATCCCGAAATCGAGCACCGTGACGCGCCCGGTGGGGCTGACGAACACGTTGTCGGGCTTGAGATCGCGGTGGACGATGTCCTTGGCGTGCGCGGCGGCGAGCGCATCGAGCGCCTCCGCCATCCAGCGCGCGAACGTACCGAGTGGCAAGCGTCCCGGGCGGCGCAGCAGCGCGTTGAGCGAGGCGCCCTCGAGGAACTCCATCACGATGTACGGCGCGCCATCGGGGAGGCGCCCGAGATCGATGACGTCGACGATGCTGTCGTGCCGGATCACATTGACCGCGCGCGCCTCGTTGAAGAACCGCTCCACGAGATCGGGATCCGCGGCCGCCTCGCGCTTCAGGACCTTGATCGCGACGCGCGCGCCGATCTCGGGCTGGACCGCCTTGTAGACGCGGCCCATGCCACCCGCGCCGAGCAGGCTCGCCACGCGCCACGAACCGATGCGCTCCCCGAGCAGGCCATCGGCGCCGATCGGTGCTCGCGTCGCGCCGTCGCGCGTGCAGGCGCCCCGCTCCCCGGTCTCGCCACACTCGGGACACACGTGTCGCACCCGGGCAGCATACCCGTGCGTGCTGTCGCCGCGGGAGACACCTGTCGGATCCCCCGACAGGCACATGGGCGTAACTGCATGCCCCGGGGCCTCATCGGAGGGCATGACCGTTGCTACCCTGGCGGCGAATCTCATGAAGCTCCTGCGACGTACAGCGCTGGCATGGTTCCTCGGTGGCGGCGTCGCGCTCGCGCAGCCCGCCCCCGAGCAGCCAGCCCCCGAGCAGCCAGCCCCGCCAGCTCCCGAACAACCTGCCCCGGATGCCCCGACGACCAGCATCAAGGTCTCTGGTCGCGTGATCGATGCCCTCGGACGCCCGGTCCGCAACGCCACGATCACGATCGAGGGCAGCCCCGATGCCAAGCCGGTGCGGACCGGCCGCGATGGCACGTTCACGGTGACCGTCCCGATCGGGACCACGCTGATCGTCGAGCAGAAGGCGTTCGGCGTGGGCATCGCCACCGTCAACGGACCCTCGCTCGATGACATCGTGCTGCTCACCGAGGCGCAGCTCGGCGAGACGATCGAGATCGACAGCGAAGCCCCGGCGGTCGCCCCCGGCGCCGCGCAGCTCGGTCGCAAGGAGCTCCAGCGGATCCCCGGCACCGGCGGCGACATCGTCCGCGCGCTGACGGTGATGCCCGGGGTGGTCAACCTGCAGATCCCGCTCGGGTACTCGGGCGTGGTGATCCGCGGGAGCTCGCCGCAGGACTCGAAGGTCCTGATCGACGACTTCGAGGTCCCGGTGCTGTTCCACAACATCGGCTTCCGCGCGGTCGTTCCGGCGGAGACCATCGCATCGCTCGACTACATCCCCGGTGGGTTCGACGTGGGCTTCGGGCGCGCCTCCTCGGGCATCGTCTCGCTGACCACCCGACCCGGCGAGGACAAGCGCACCCTGCAGGCCGAGATCTCGGTGATCGATGGCGGCCTGCTCGCGCAGGGACCGATCGG
>JAYVRN010000696.1:0-3777 GCA_043776275.1 Myxococcales bacterium
GTGGGCCACCGTCGTGGTCGCGAAGCACGAGGATGTCCGGATCATTCATCTCTCGATCCAGCAGACGCACGTGCACTTGCTGGTCGAGGCGCAGCACAAACGAGCGCTCGCACGCGGGATGAAGGCGTTCCAGATCTCAGCAGCGAAGCTGATGAACGCGGCGCTGGGCTGGCCGGTGCGGCGGCGAGGAAAGGTGTTCGGGGATCGCTATCACGCCGAGGTGATCCGCACGCCGCGGCAGGCGCGGCACGCGCTCGCGTATGTGCTTAACAACTGGCGCAAGCACCGCGAGGACCGTGGAGAGCGCGCACAGAAGTGGCTCGTCGATCCGTTCTCGTCGGGATGTTCGTTCACGGGGTGGAAGCAGCTCGAGCACCGGGACTTCTTGTGGAAGGTGCCCGCGACGTACGATGCGATGGTCGTGTGGCTACCGAAGACGTGGCTGTTGCAGACCGGGTGGCGGAGATACGGGTTGATCGATTGTCGGGAGGTGCCGAGTGCGCGCCAGGCGACACGGGGTCGACGAGTTGGGCGCGGCAGCAGCAGAACTGGCCACTGAGCCAACTGCACCGCCGATCGCAATCGCCGCATTCGCCATCCATGTCCCTTTGCGCTGCGCGCTGACTCCACAGCTCACGCGCGTGTGGCTCGCAAGGTGGCTCAAGTGGAGGCCGTCCCCGCCCTCCGCCCCTCCGCTCCTCCGCTCCTCCGCTCTGCCTCCTCGAACCCAAGGTTCGAAAGGGTGCGTCGGCGCGAAGGCAAGCGCTGTGCGGTTCTGTGAGCAGCCGCGACCGCGTGCGCGCCGTCGACCCGACGCGGCTGGTCATCAGAACCCACAGCGACGCCGGGCGGTCTGCACCGGCGCTCATCGCGGATCGGGCTCGTCGCATCGATCTCCGATCCATCGCCGATGGCGACGCGCGGCTCGCGGCGCCTGATGTCGCGCGCCACCGCACACTGGTTTCTCAACTCAGGCACTTACCGCGGCGTCCAAGCGCGCGAACCCTCGAAGGTGTCCGGCGCGCCCGTGGGGTGATGCCGCGGACAACACACGCTCTCGGCAAATCAACGACTTGGCGATCGCAAGTTGCTCAAGTTGAAACCGTCCCCACACACGTGAGCATGACGCCGTCTTCGACGCAGGCGTCGATGCGCCCGTCACCATCGAGATCGCCCAGCCACAGCGCGGTGAGCACGCCGCCCGGGGGCAGCGTGGCGAACACGGTCTGGGGGCCGAAGCCGTGGCCCGAGCTGCGTGCACAGACGATGGCGCGGTCGCGCAGCGTGCAGAGGTCGGCGCGGCCGTCGCCATCGAGATCGGCGAGGGCGCCGACGGCGGGATTCGCCGGCGAGGGATCGGGGGTGCCGCTCTGCGCGAAGCTCCACGGTGCGCCATCGGTGGTCAGATCGCGATCGCGGTCGAGGCCGCAGGCCGGGCCGGTGGGGCGCGCGATGCACCAATCGGCGCGGTGGTCGCCATCGAGATCGCCCGACCACATCGGTGCGTCGGGCGCGGGCCAGCGCGAGCGGACCTGGGTCAACGCGCCGAGGCCGCGCGGGACGCAGACCACGCCCTGCTCGCCGAGGCCGCACAGCTCTGCGACGCCATCGCCGTTGGTGTCCGCCGCGCCGAGTGAGCGGTCGGTGGCGTCCGCGGGGCCGGTGCGCGCGAAGGTCGGGCTCCAGCTCTGCTCGGCGAACGCCGCGGACGACAGGGCACAGCGCAAGCCATCGGTCGCGCGCCCGCAGGCATCGGCGCGGTGGTCTCCATCGACGTCCCCGAGGACGAGGCTCTCGGGCTCGATGGCGAGGGTCGCGATCTGGGTCGGCGGATCGAACGTGCCGTCACCGCGCCCGGCGGCGCAGCGCAGCGCGCCCGCGTCGGCGAAGCACAGGTCGGCGCGACCATCGCCGGTGAGATCGGCGAGCCGGACCGCGCGCCCGGGGAGCGCCGGCAAGACGCGCGCGGACGAGACAGGCGTCTCGGAGAGCTCCCAGCGCGGGGCGCGGTCTCGGCCGCACAGCGACGCGCGCGGTCGACCGCCGGCGACGCCCATGCACATGAGGTGCGCGTAGTCCATGTTGGGCTCCGCGAGCGGCGGTGCCCCGAGCCAGAAGTGGCCCTCGTCGTCGAGGAAGAACCGGAACCGCGGCTCGTTGCTGCAGCTCGCGCTGGTCACCAGCTCGCCCGTCAACAGCGCGCCGAGGCAGAGGCCTTCCGGCGTCCGCAGGTGGCCGTCGGTGGTGAGCTCCCAGTGCGTGGGCTTGGCGGGGCACGGTCCGAACGTCGGCGTGCCGTCGGTGTTGATCCCCACGCACATGCCACCTCCGCGCAGGATGCCCGCAGCGGTGCGGCGCATCCCGACCGCGTAGCGCCGACGCAACCAGACCGCGTGGGTCTCGCTGATCGCGGGGCACGCGGTGCCACACGTCGCGCATCCGGTGGCGCACGCATCGTAGTGCGCGAGCAGGTTGACCGATCGATCGTAGAGATCGTCGATCAAGGTCTCCGGCTCTTCTTCGATGTCGTAGCCCCGGTACGCGATCAGATCGGCGTGCGACGCGGCCGCGGCCGCGGCCAGCGTGGTCAGCGCGCCCACGAGCATGTGATCGGAGTGATCACGCCCGTGCGTGGCGGAGATCTCGAGCGTCCGGATCGTCTGCGGCTGCGCGGTGTTGATCACCTCCGCGACGGCGGCGATCAACGATGCCTGATCGTAGTGCGTGGTGCGCAGCGAGATCGTGTCCGCGCCCGAGCTGGTGCCATCCCAGAGGTGGAGCAGGCTGTCGGGCGCCTCGCCCTCCTTGCCACCATCGGGGTACGCGAGGAACACGAGCGAGACGTTCGCCTCCTCGAGCCGGCAGTGCTCCGCCGGGTGGCCGGCGATCTCGATCCAGCCACACGTCCACGTGCTCGCGAGGCCGGCGGCCTGGGCATACGCCTTGGTCAGCCCCTCGTAGCGGTACTGCGCGGTCTCGATCCCATCGGGCGCACGGCTCTGCCCCGGTGCCGGCGGGCGCAGTGGATCGGGAGCTCGCACCGGGGTCCCGCCATCGCCCGCGGTGACGTACACGTTGAGGAGCCCGGCGCGCGCCTCGACGAGGTCCGTCAGGTCCGGCTGCATGAACAGCAGGTCATCGTCCTGGTGCGCGAGGACGGTCACGTTCGCCGCGATCGGGAGGATCGGCCCCACCGGGAACGTCTCTCCTCCGCACGCCCCGAGGGCGCACAGGACGAGGGCGAGCCAGCGGCACATCGGCGACAGTCTTGCCGGGGTCGCCGAGCCGGTCAAGGGCGCGTTTGCCGACGCGCCAACAGCTGCGCCACGCCTCCGCATGCCGCGACCGCGAGGTGCGCGAACCAGAACCCCAGCGAGGCCGCCAGCGCATCGGGGACGCTCATCCCGAACAGCCGGCCTCCGAGCGTGATGTAAACGGCCTCGCGCGCACCGGCGCCGCCCACGGTGATCGGCAGGAACGTGGTGGCCGCCGCGAGCGGGACGAGCAGCAGCGAAGCCGCGAGCCCGATGCTCGGCACGAGCGACACCAGCAGCACCCAGCCAGCGGCGGCGGTCAGCGCCTGGGTCGCGAGGGACCACATGGTGGCCACAGCGAACGCGCGGCGATCGTGCAGCACGGGGAGCTTCGCCGCGCGCTTCGCGAGGAACCCGGGCAGCCTCGGTGCGAGCCGGCGCGCGCCCGCGATCGCGAGCACGAGGAACAACGAGCCGGCGCAGCCGAGCCCGGTCCACAGCCACAGATCGCGCGAATCGATGG
>JAYVRN010000697.1:0-13252 GCA_043776275.1 Myxococcales bacterium
TCGCGCCGGGGCCGATCACGTAGCGTGCCGCGAGCTCGGTGGGCTCGGTGGTGGCCGCGTGGGGCGCGAGGGCGGCCGTCCACGCGCGCTCGCGATCGGGTAGATCGGTGCGCGGCATCGCGACGACCAGGGCGGGGCGCCGCAGCTCGAGGTGCCCGCTGCGTCCGCTCGTGGTCGCGAGCACGAGGCCGGGGAACGCGGTGATCGCCTCGGTGTGTTCCGTCGAGAGCTCGCCGCGCTCGTCGTACAGGGCATCGGCTTCGGCGAGCAACGGCACCGCGCCGCGCAGCCGCGTGGCCGCGAGGGCGTGGCCGAGCAGGGCCACCCGCAGGCGCGCCTCGGTGGCCACGAGGAGAGGCACGGGGAGCACGAGGAGCGGCCGGCCGAGGGTACGCGCGATCCGATGCGCCGCGGCGCGCCGGCCGGAGCCACGCGGGCCGCGGAACACGAGGGCAATGTCGGCCGCGACGCGCGGGAGCAACGCATCGAGCTCGGTGAGCGTGGCGGCGGGGAGCAGCACGCCGAGCTCGGCCTCGGGCGCGAGGATCTCGAGCAGCCCGGCGAGCGGCGGCTGCAGGGCCTCATCGCCGAGCAGCCACGCGAGGGCACCATGGGTGAGCTCGAGGGTGGCGGCGAGGCCCTCGCCGTCGACGGAGACCAACCGTCCTCGCCGGAGCGGTGCACCTGGCGCCGTGGCGCGCAGCAGCGCCGCGGTCTCGAGGCCGAGCACGTCGGCGCAGGTCTCGACGTACAGCGCGGGGCGGCGGCGCGGCGCGAGGGCATGACACAGCTCGCGCGTATCGAGATCGAGGGCGTACGCGAGGCTCGCCACGAGGAGGCCCGCCGCGACCGGCGGAAGGCCCATCCGCGTGGTCAGCAGGCCGAGCCGCGTGGTGGTCGCGTCGTGGGCGGCGGCGCTGGCGATCGCCCGATCGAGCTCCGCTGCGGCCTTCGCATGCGTGTCACGCGGGCGCAGCGTCCCACCGGCGAGGCGGGCGAGCGCGTCCGGATCGCGCAGGAAGATCTGCGACGGGACGCGCAGATCTGCGAACCCGGCGCCTGCGTTGAGGCGCCGCACGAGCGCGGCCTCGGCGTGGAGCCTGACCTCGCCGATCAGCGCGGCGAGCGGTGCTGCGTTGACGCTAGCCACTCGGCTTCTTCCACCAGGTCTGCACGGCCGACTTCGCGATCTCCGCGGGGTCGCCGAGCGTGGTCGGCTGGTCGGCGCGCTTCACCTCGGGGCCGGGCCCGCTCACGGTCGAGACGTGTTCGGGGCGCTTGGCCTCGGGGCCGGTGCTGAGCGCCGAGGGACGCTCCTCGCGCTTGGCGTCGGGGCCGGGCCCGCTCACCGTCGAGGCGGGGCGCGGTGCATCGGGATCCGAGGGCTTGGGTGGCTTCTGCGGCTTGTCGCCTTTGTCGCCCTTGTCGTCCGTCTCCGCGATCGCCGCGAGGAACCGCTGCCGTTCGTCACCGAGCAGCTCGTCCTGCGCATCCATCAGGCCGGCGAGCTGCTCGCGCACCTGGGCCACCGTCTTGGTCAGCAGATCGAGGCTGCCGCTCAGCTCGGCGAGCTCGGTGGCCTTGCCGCTCGACAGGTTCGGCTGGAGCACCGCGAGGGCCTGCTCGAGCAGGCTCTTGCGATCTTCGGCGAACACGAACATGTCCATCTCGCCGCGCCCGGTGACCGCGGCCTGCAGCGCCTTGAGCGCGGACAGCTCGCGCGCTGGCAAGGCGAGCTGCTCGACGTTGAGCTCGTTGCCGCCGAGGATCTCGCGCATCGCATCGATCAGCCGGCTACCGCGCTCGCGCTCCATGTCGCGGACGCTTTCACCGGCGATCTCCGGGAGCTCGGTCTCCTCGTGCTCCCCACCGACGGGCGTGTGCAGCTCCTGGTGCTGCTCCGCTCGCGCGAGGTCGGGACCCTCGAGCTCCTTGTCCTCGGCGCGCACGCTATCGGCTCACTCGGCCTTCTCCCACCACTGACACCACCACGGCCCGCCAACGAGGATCCGCAGCTTCGGGTGCCAGCAGTACGAGATGTTCTCGTCCGGGTTCAGATAGAACAGGCAGTTGTCGCAGCGCTCGTCGCCATAGGGCTGACCTTTGAGCACGTTGTCCTCGACCATGTGCTTGAGCTGCATGGCGAGCTTCTCGTCGATCTCTTTGGGCTCGGGCTTGGGAAGGTCGTCGGACATCGCCGTCGAGTGTAGATCACCCGATCACTTCTTGCGACGGATGCGCTGCGCGAACCAATCCACGGTCTCCGCCATGCCCTCCGCGACCTGGTGGGTCGGGACGTAGCCGAGCGCGTCGGTGATCTTGTCGATCGAGGCCTGCGAGTGCGGGATGTCCCCGGCGCGCGGTGGCTCGAACGTGGGCTCGGCGTTGGCGATCTCGGGCACGTCCTTCGCCAGGTCGTCCCGGATCATCGCGAACAGCTCCTTCAGGTTCGTGCGCCCGTTGCAACCGCAGTTGTAGACCGTGCCGGTGACCTTCTCGCTCTCGGCCGTGCCCGCGAGCAGGTTGGCCTGGACGATGTTGTCGACGTAGCAGAAGTCCCGGCTGCTCGTGCCATCGCCGAAGATCACGATCGGCTTGCCCTCGAGCAGGGCGGAGATCCAGCGCGGGATCACGGCGGCGTACTGGCCGTTCGGATCCTGGCGCCGGCCGAACACGTTGAAGTAGCGCAGGCCGATGTTCTGCTGGCCATACGCATCGTGGAACACCTGCGCGTAGATCTCGTCCACGCGCTTGGTCACCGCATACGGCGACAGCGGGCGCCCGATCTTGTCCTCGTGCTTGGGCAGCGCCGGGTGATCGCCATAGACCGACGAGCTCGAGGCATAGACCACCCGCCCGACGTTGGCTTCTTTCGCGGCGACCAGGACGTTCAGGAACGCGTCGACGTTGTGCTGGTGTGTGGCGATCGGATCCTTGAGCGAGCGCGGCACCGATCCGAGCGCCGCCTGGTGGAGCACGATGTCGACGTCCTTCATCGCCTCGTTCGCCACCGCGGCCTCGCGCAGGTCACCCTCGATGAACCGGAACTGCAGCCGCTCGTCCGGATGGATCGCGAGGACGTTCTCGAGGTTCTTCTTGTGACCCGTGAGGAAGTTGTCCACTCCGACGACGGTCTGGCCGAGGTCGAGCAGGCGCTCGAGCAGCGCCGAGCCGATGAACCCGGCGACGCCGGTCACCAGCCACCGGCGGGGCCGGTTGACCAGATCCTCGCAGACCTCGTCGTAGCGGGTGCGCTTCATAGACTCCAGAGCCTGATGCCGCGCGGCGGCTTGACCTTCGGGGACAGGGCGCTCTTCACATCGATCACCGCGCCGCCGTCCTTCACCCGCTCGTAGATCGCGGCGGGGTTCGAGATGTACTCGGTGTGCGCCACCGCGAGGATCAGCGCATCGAGCTGCTGGAACTTCTCGAGCGGCGTGATCACGATCTTGTACTCCTCGAACGCCTCGTGCGGATTGCCGAGCGGATCGTGCACCATCGCCTCGATGCCGTACGTGGCGAGCTCCGCCGTGATGTCCGGGATCTTCGAGTTGCGCAGGTCCGGCACGTTCTCCTTGAACGTCAGGCCGAGGATGCCGACCTTCGCCTTCTTGAGCGGCACGTCCTGGTGGACGATCATCTTCACGGTCTTCTGCGCGAGGAACGCGCCGACGTTGTTGTTGATCCGGCGGCCGGCGAGGATCACCTCGGGCAGGTATCCGAGCTCCTGCGCCTTGGTGGTCAGGTAGTACGGGTCCACGCCGATGCAGTGCCCGCCGACGAGGCCGGGGCTGAACCGGAGGAAGTTCCACTTGGTCCCGGCGGCCTCGAGGACGTCCGCGGTGCGGATCCCCATGCGATCGAAGATCAGCGCGAGCTCGTTCATCAGCGCGATGTTGAGATCGCGCTGCGTGTTCTCGATCACCTTGGCGGCCTCAGCGACCTTGATCGATGGCGCACGGTGCACGCCGGCCGTGACCACCGAGCCATAGACCTGGGCCACGCGCTCGAGCGCCTCGGGGGTCTGGCCCGAGACGACCTTCACGATCTTCTCGAACGTGTGCTCCTTGTCGCCCGGGTTGATGCGCTCGGGGGAGTACCCAAGGAAGTAGTCCACGCCGTTCTTGAGGCCACTCTGGGCATCGAGGATCGGGCCACAGACCTCCTCGGTCACGCCCGGGTACACGGTGGACTCGTAGACCACGATGTCGCCCTTCTTCAGGTGCGGGCCGATCGTCTTGCTCGCGCTGATCATCGGGCCGAGGTCGGGGCGGTTGTTGATGTCGATCGGCGTGGGGACCGCGACGATGTAGAACGTGCAGTCCGACAGCTTCGACGGATCCGCCGTCATCTCGAGCTTGGTGGCGCCCGTGAGCTGCTCGGAGGTCACCTCGAGGGTCTCGTCATGGCCCTTCTTGAGCTCGTCGACGCGGCGCTGACGAATATCAAAGCCAACGGTCGGCAACTTGCGACCGAACGACAGGGCGACAGGCAGCCCAACATAGCCCAGTCCGATGACTGCGATCTTCTCTTGCTCGAGGCTCGACATCTGCGACGAGGACACCACGATCACGCACCACGATTCAAGCTCGGTTGCGTGTGGTCGGTCTCACCCCACCAAGAGGACACCGAGGAACCGACCATGCGGCATCAGCGCCGCGAGCTGCACCAGCTCTCGCTCGCGGGTTTGATGGGCGCGTCCGACGAGGGCCACGGCGTCCATGCACGCGGCGGCGGTGGCGTGCTCGCCGAGCAGCTCGAAGCCGGTGAGGTCGACGAGGACGTGGGCGAACAACTCCGCACCCTCGAGGAGCACCCGCGCGAGCTGAGGGACCACTTCGCCCGCACGCTCGGCCCGAGGCGGGGAGAGCAGGGCGAGCGAGCCCCGCAGCCACCGCGTCGAGAACGCCGAGCCCTCGTGATCCACGGCCTGGCCCCGGTTGAGCATCGGGAGGCCCGGGTAGCGGAGGTTCGCGTCGACGACCGCCACGGTGGCGCCGGAGACCTCGCACAGCGCGAGGCCGAGCTGGATCAGCAGCGGAGGCACCGCCACCGCATCGTCGCTGGGGACAAAGCCGATGACTCCGAACTTGTCTTCGCGGATCTTGCGGGCGATCCGGGCGCACGCCGCCTTGAGCTCGCCATGCTTCGCTCCGCCCAGCTCGATGCCGATCGATGCGAGCAGCGCGTTCTCGTCCGCGCGCTCCGCATCGTCACGGGAGCGTGAGGAGTCGGACACGCGGCGGAGCATAGCTTGCCGATCGGGGTATGCGTGGAGTACCCACTCCCCGTGTGGTCGATCGTGCACGTGCTGAGCTCGTATGGCGTCGGGGGTCAGGAGCGCGTCGCGCTCGACCTCGCGATCGGGCAGCAGGCGCGCGGTCATCGGGTGTCCGTGATCTCGCTCGCGCCGGAGCCCGATGGCGCGATGGCGCAGGAGTTCGCCCAGGCGGGCATCGTCGCGCACCGGGTCCCCAAGCGCGGAGGCCTCGATCCCACGCTGGTGCCTCGCCTCGCGCTGGCGCTGCGGCGCTGCCGGGCGGACGTGGTGCACACACACAACCCACTGCCGTTGATCTATGGTGCCCCCGCGGCCCGGCTCGTCGGGGCGATCGCGATCCACACCAAGCACGGGGCAAATCCAGGATCCCGCGGGCAGCGGATGCTCCGGCGTGCGGCGGCGCGGCTGACCCACGCGTTCGTCGCGGTGTCGTCCACCACCGAAGCGCAGGCGCGCGAGCAGCGTGACGCGCCGGTCGCGAAGCTGCACGCGATCCCGAACGGCATCCGCCTCGATCGCTACGCCCCGGATCTCGAAGCGCGGGCCGCGGCGCGCGTCGAGCTCGGGCTCGGGGATGCGTGGGTGATCGGCACGGTCGGCCGGCTCGATCAGTTCAAGAACCAGGCGATGCTGGTGCGCGCGGTGGCGCCGCTCCTGTCGAGTGCGGTGCGCCTCGTGATCATCGGGGAGGGCGATGCGCGGGCGGAGGTCGAGGCGGCGATCGCCGCGCTCCCCGAGCCGCGGTGGGCCGTGATGACCGGGCGCCGGATGGACGTCCCGAGGCTGGTCCACGCCTTCGACGTGTTCGCCTTGTCGTCGAAGTCCGAAGGGCTCCCGCTGGTGGTGCCCGAGGCGATGGCCGCCGGGCTGCCGATCGTCGCGACCTCGGTGGGCGGGCTCCCGAGCGTCGTCGAGCCGGGCGTCACCGGCCTGTTGGTGCCGGTCGACGAGGCTGCGTTCGGCGCGGCGCTCGCATCGCTGGCCGCGGATCACGCGCTCGCGAGGACGATGGGCGCGCGGGGTCGCGAGGTCGCGCTCGCGCGGTACAGCCACGACCGCATGGTCGATCAGTACCTGGCGCTGTACGGCGAGGCGCTCGCTACGCGCGCGCGTTGAAGTAGCCGAGCTCGAGATCGAGCTCGCTCTTATCGAACATGTCCTCGACGAGGCGGCGCAGCTTGTCGGTCTCGAACACGTACTCGCGGATCATTCGCAGATCGCGCTGCGCGGCGACGATCAGCCGATAGCCGGTGCGCCGCACGAGCCCCATCGGTCCGCCGGCAGGTCCGTCGGTGGGGATCAGCACGTCGGAGGACGCCTCGGCCTTCGCCCACATGATCTCGTCGATCCCGGGCACCTCGATCTCGAGCTGCATCTCCTTGCGCGTCGGGCCACCCAGGTAGGGCCGCTCGATCCGCAACCCCATCGAGGACAGGTCGACGGCGAGCCCGCTCGTCTCCTTGCCGTCGACCAGCTCCCAGCACAGCGCTTCGACATCGATCCGGGGACTTTCACGACGAGCAATGTTCATCGGAAAATTTTCGGCTGCCGGAGGGGTGTGGATCCAGTTCTTAGTCTTCGTGCCGGCCGTAGTACGCGAACCGGGGCACCGCGATCTGGGTCAGGAACATCGCATCGGACATCGATCGATCGACCGACAGGCGATGGATGTCCAGCGGGTCGATCGTGCCGAGCGAGCTGAGCGATTTCGGCCACATCCGGTTCACGCCACTCGCGTTGCTGAGCCCGATCCGGTAGCCGGCAGCGGTGATCTTGGCGCGGATCTGCTCGGTGCCCTGGCCGAGGCGGCGGCCGACTGGATAGGCGAGGGCCCGGATCGGCCGCCCGAGCTGCGAGACGAGATCATCGCGGGAGCCCGTGATCTCTGCGTCGAGCCCGGCGTCGTCCAGGGTCTGCAGCACGCGGTGGCTGCGCGAGTGCGATTCGATGTCCATGCCGGCGCGCGACAGGGCGCGGATGTGGTCCCACGTCATGATCAACCCGTTCGCGTACGCGGCCTCGATCTCGCGGCTCCACGGCACGCCGAGGGCCACGGCGACCTCATCGAGGAACCGGTCGAGATCGAGCTGCTTCTGATCCTTGATCAGATCATTCAGCTTCCGCCGGGTCGCCGGATCACGAGGCGCCAGGTCGAGTGTCGTCGGATAGGTCACCGTGCCCGCGCGGGTGCCTTGCGCCACGAGCAGCGCGACACGCTCCCACCAGTACAGCCGCCGCTCGGCGACATAGGCCGTGGCGATGAAGAACGTGGCGCGGATCCCCACCGCCCGGAGGATCGGAAGCGCGGTGTCGTGACAGCTCAGGTAGCCATCATCGAACGTGACCATCACCGGGTTCTTCGGCAGCGGCGCGCCGTCGATCGCGCGGAGCAGCTCGTCGATCCCGATCGGCGTGCAGTGGCGGGCCAGGGCCTCCATCTGCCACCGGAACTGCGCCGGCGTGGCATCCGCGACGTCAGGATCGTACGGGTACGCGGGGTCGTGGTCCGCGACGTGGTGGTACGTGATGATGCTGATCGTGGGGACCGGGGCGAGCTGACGGAGCCGGAGCAGCCCGCGGAGGGCTCCCGTCCGGTGCAGGAAGCCTGCAACTCGCTCGCGCATCACTGTGCGGCAGCATACCGCACGGAACTGGAATGCTACCGTGCGGGAACGTGTTCGCGATTCCCGGCATCACCGCGCTGATCATCTTCATCCTGGCAAGGCCGCAGGAGTTCCTCCCGCTGCTCCAGCGCGTGCCGTTCCTCCATCTGTTCACGGCGCTCGCGGTGCTCGGCTGGGTGATCGATGTGCGCCTGCGGCGCCTGCAGCCGATCGCCGTGCCGACGTTGCCGTGGGTGATCGCGTTCCTCTTGTGGGCGTTCATCGGCACCGCCGTGGTGGCGCCAGAGCACCTGATCGAACGAGGGATCGAGCTCGGTGTGCTGTTCGCGCTGTACGGGACGATCGCGCACGGCGTGCAGAAGTTCCAGACGTTCCAGATCATCGCCGGGACCGTGGTCTCGACCTGCATGTTCATCACGCTGGTCTGCTTCCACCAGGGCCTCGCCGAGAAGCAGTGCGTGGGCGGCGAGGAGGCCGAAGGTGCGATCTACGGCGAGCCCGATGGGCGGCTGTGCGAGACCAACGAGGCGTGTGGTGGGCCCGAGGCCGAACCCGGCAAGGAGTACCGCTGCGAACACGTGGGGTTGTTCGGCACGTACTCGATCGAGGAACGCGTCCGCTATCGCGGCGAGCTCCAGGATCCGAACGAGGTCGCCCTCACGATCTGCGCGGGCGCGCTCTCGCTGTTGATCGGCTTCGCGCTGCGGCGCCGCAACGCTCTCAACGTCATCGTGTGCGGTGCGGGCGGGGCGATCGTGATCCTCACCGTGCTGCAGACGCAGTCACGTGGCGGCCTGGTCTCCGCGCTCCTCGTCCCCGGCGTGTACATGTTGCGGAGATACCGGCTGTGGGCCCTGATCCCGGGCGCGCTGCTCTCGCTCCCGCTGCTCCTCCTCGGCGGGCGCAGCGGCGAGGCCGCGGATGTCTCCACGCAGATGCGCTACGAGGCGTGGGCGACCGGGCTCGACATGTTCAAGCAGCACCCGATCTTCGGCGTCGGTGCGCGCCTGTTCAACGAGCATCACTTCCTGACCGCGCACAACTCGTTCGTCTTGACCCTCGCCGAGCTCGGCCTCGTCGGGATGATGCTGTTCGTCACCATCATCTACCTCTCGATCAAGACGCTGATCATCGGCCTGCGCTCGCTCGCGGGTGTGCCCGGCTCGGCTGCCGTCCAGGTCTGGGGCATGGCGCTCCTCGCCTCGCTCGCGGGGATCGTGTTCCAGATCAACACGCTGTCGTTCGCCTACCACTCGGTGCTGTGGATCTTTCTCGGGCTGGTCGGCGCCTGGTACTCCGCGATCAAGCACCACGCCCCGGACTTCGAGGTGAAGTTCGGCTGGAAGGACGCGGGCGGCATCGTCGTTGGATGCCTCGCCTACGTGTTCGTCGTGCTGCCCTTGTTCTTGAAGTACAAGGGCGAGATGTAGCCGTCGGCTACTACTTCTTCGCCGGTGGCTTCTTCGCCGCCGCCGGCTTCGCTGCTGCCGACTTCGCCGCCGCCGGCTTCGCTGCTGCCGGCTTCGCTGCTGCCGGCTTCGCAGGCTTGGCGGCCGGCGCAGGCTTGGTGGCCGGCGCAGGCTTGGCGGCCGGCACGGGCTTGGCGGCCGGCGCGGGCTTGGCGGCCGGCGCGGGCTTGGCAGCGGGTGTCGGTGCCGGTGCCGGTGCCGGTGCTGGTGCTGGTGCCGGCTTGGCGTCCGGGCTCGGGCCCGCCGGCGGCTGCGGCTTCGCCGGGAGCGGGGTCGGCTTGCTCATCGGCTTCGTCGGGATCGGGACGATCATCGGCCGCTTCGGCTCGGGGACCGGCTTGGCAGGACGCGGCGGGATCGGCCCACGGCGCGGCCGGGGCTCGTCGTCATCGTCGTCATCATCGTCGCGCGCGACGGGAGCTTTCTCCTTGTCCTCGTCCTCGTCGTCGTCTTTCTCTTCCTCGTCGTCGTCAGCTTCCTCTTCGTCGTCGTCGGCCTCTTCGTCCTTGGCCTTCTCGTCGTCGTCGTCCTCGTCGTCGTCCTCTTCTTCCTCGTCCTCGTCCTCGTCCTTGTCCTTGGCCGCTTCTTCGTCCTTGCCCCACGGAGGATCGGAGCCGTCGCGCCAGCCGCCGGTCTCCCCGTCCTTGTCCTCGTCCTCGTCCTTGTCCTCGTTGAGCGGCTCCTCCTCCTCCCCATTCCAGTCGTCGCCCACCGGAGCCGGCGTCGCGGCACCATCGTCCTCGTCGTCGACTTCTTCGACTTCTTCCTCGTCGTCGTCGTCCTCTTCCTCTTCTTCTTCGTCGTCCTTCTTCTCTTCTTCGTCGTCCTCGTCCTCGTCGCGATCGGCGAGGCGCGGGGTCGGGGCGACCCACGTGGGGAAAGACTGCTCTACGACGGCGTCACTACGCATGGTCCGATGATCCTCGCGAGATTCTAAGCATGCGGAATGCCAGGTGTGTCAACTCGGTGAGTGCGCTTTAGCAAACGAATCGAGGAACGGGGTGCGTGCTACAAGTGACAGGCGTGCAAAGGGCCTCCGCGTTCCTCGCAGCGAGCCTCACAGCTGGCCTCACGGTGAGCCTTACGCTCGTGGCGCCGGCCGCTGCGGATCGGTTCAGTGTTCATGGCACGGCCAGTCTGGATGCGGCAGTCACGGACAACGTGCTCTCGGCCGAACGGGGCGCCGCGAACCGCGACTCGGACCTGTTCTTCACGATACGCCCTGGCGCGCTCCTGACCTATGCACTCCCGCGGATGATGCACGAGCTCAACGCCGAGCTCGAGATGATGCGGTACGTGGTGAGCGCGGATCAGCCGACGATCGCGTTCCGCGGTGGCTGGAAGTCGCTGTACCTGCTCGGGCCACGGTCCGAGGTGCTGACCCAGGTCAACGTCAGCAAGAGCATCCTGAGCGCGATCTCGGCGGCCAGCTCGCCGAACGACACCGTGGCCCAGCTTCAGCCGGCAGGCCAGGTCGATGTCCTCCAGGGGGACGCCAACCAGTACGGCTCCTACACCGCCACGCGCGAGCTCCGGCTGTCCCAGACGCTGTTCGCCCGCGCCGGCAAGACCGACGACAACGCCGATCCCCAGACCATCGTGACTTCCGCCGAGGCAGGGGCCACGGTCGGGATCGATCGCTCGTTCCGCAAGGACACGCTCTCGTTCGAGGTCGGTGCCTCGGTCCTGCGCCTCGAGCGCGACGCCGACCCCGGCGCCTCGATGGGGCCGCGCCTCGATCGGCAGATCAACCCGCGCGCCCGTGTGCAGTGGCGCCGCGACCTCAGCCGCAAGCTGTCGAGCGCGATCGACGGCGGCGTCGCCATCGTGCTCCCCTACGGCACTGATCCCGACAACCCCGACGTCACGCGACACATCGGTACGTTCCCGCTCGTCGGCGCGCAGCTCGCATACACCGACCTCTGGGGGATCGCCACGCTCGCCGTGCGGCGGGATGTGACGCCGAACCTGTTCGTCGCCGCGAACACGGTCAACGACACCGCCTCGCTCGCCGCGGCGATGCCTCTGTCGTGGTTCGAATCGAGCCGACGGCGCCAGCCCAAGCTCGCGGGCGTTGGCTCGTTCGGGATCTCTCGCACGCAGCTGATCGAGGCGGAGACGTCGGACCTCCAGAGCTCGTTCGTGGTCGGTCGCGTCGATGCCGGCCTCCAGTACGCGCCGCGCCCGGGCATCACGTACAGCGCCCGCTACGAGTTCCTGTACCAGACCCAGACGCGCGGCGCCGGGCTGGGCATGGCGGTCCCCGGGTTCTTCCGCAACACGATCTACATCACCGCTGCGATCCGGTTCCCTGCGGACGTCGCGGTGCGCGTGCCCAAGCGGCGGGCTGGCTCGGTGCGCGCCGATCGCAAGGACCTCACGCCCGTCGGCGCGGAGCCGGTGATCCCCGATCTGGTCGAAGCGGGTAGCGAGGGCGGCGGCGATGAGTGATCGCACCGAAGACCACCACCGGTAGCAGGGGGCGGTTCGGATCGGAGATCGCGCACGGGCACGGGGCAGCTCGACCTCGAAGCGCTTCGCGGTTCTCGGCAATCTGCTTAGCGGCAGACGGCCGGGATCGTCTCGACGTCGCTGGTCACCTTGCGTGCCTTCCAGGCGGTCGCGGTCGGGAGCAGCTGCGGCGTCAGCGGATGCGTGAGCACCGTGGCGTGGATCTTCGAGCGATCGAGCTCGTAGTTCGTGATCACGTAGTCGACGAGATCGATCCCCTCGTACTCCGCGGGATCGAACTGCGCCTCGAGATAGAACGCGCGGTACTCATGGATGAACGCGGAGGTCGGGAGGTCGTCGTAGTAGCCGACCTCGGAGCGATTCACGACGTGGTTGGTCTCGTGGATCAACGTCGCGGCGAGGCGCTTCGGGGTCTGGCCGCGGCTGACGTAGATCCGGTTGCTCCACATGTACCCATCGAGCTCGTTCTCGATCGTGCTCTTGATCGCGCTGCCGCGATCGTGGAGGTGTGCGTAGTCCGCGGGGGTGAGGCCGGCGTCGGGGAGATCCTTGCGCACGCGCTCGAAGTCGGGGCAGGTCAGATCCACCAGCTCGTCGAGCTTCACGTAGCCCGCGGAGATCGACTTCAGCGTGAGCCGTGCGAGCTCGGAGTCATCGGCGGCGAGCACGTCGAGCGCCTTGCCGATGTAGAGCCGAAACGTCTTGTTCGAGTGCGAGGCATCGACCTCGGTGAAGCGTGCGCCCGCGGAGCGATCGCCCTTGTCATCGGCGGCATCGCCGTCATCCGTGCCGTCGGTGGGGCCGCTCGCGCACGCGGCGAGGGACGCGGCGAGACACACAGCGACGAACCGGAGACAGGTCAGGCGGCGCACGGCGTCGCACCCAAGCTGCAAGATCGGCACCTCGTGTAACGCGGCGAAACTGCGTCGGCGTGCTGGCTACTCGAGCAGCCGGTCGGCGTCGCCGATGACGACCTCGGCTGCCGGCACACCGCCAAAGCTGGTGTTCCAGGCCACCGCATAGCCCGTGACGCCGCGGAGCACGACGGGCGCTCCCGCCGGGAGCTGCGCGGGCGTGATCGACCACTCGCCGATCACATCGTCCTCGTAGCACGTGGGGCCCACGAACAGCGCGCGCCGCCCCTCACCGGGATGCGGCGCCGCCGACACCAGCTCGACCTGACTCCACCGCAGGTGACAGATCCGCGATAGATCGAGCACGCGGAGCGGCCGGTCTTCGAGCTCGCGCGCGACCAGCACCGTTCCCCGCGCGAAGCCCGCACCCGCCGTGACGAGCCGCCCCGGCTCCACGATCAGCTCGATCTCCGCGGGCAGCGCCGCCCGCAGCTCCGCGAACGCTCGCGAGAGATCCGTGATCCCGTGCCACGCTCCGCCAAGATCGAGGAA
>JAYVRN010000698.1:0-3762 GCA_043776275.1 Myxococcales bacterium
GCACCTGTCCCCGTCCCGCAGGCGCCTCACGCACCGCACGGGTCGCACGGTCATGGCACTTCGGCGTCTGTCAGCCGCGTCAAGGCCTGGCGTGAACCGCTCGCGGGCTACGGCCTCGAGCTCGCGCGCGGCCTCGACAGCGAGCTGCCCGTGATCCCCGTGGACACCGAGCTCGGCGAGCTCGCCCACCGCCTCTCCCTCTCCGCGTCTGGTCGCCGCGCGCTGATCGCACTCTACGCGCTCTACCTCGTGGGCGAACCGAACCTGTCGATCGCACGCCTCGCGCACCTGCTCGGCGATTGGGCGGAGCCACTCGGCCAGGGTGACCTCCAGGCGCTCGCGATGCTGCGGCGTCGCGATGGGCGCGTGTCGCTCCGCGCCGCCGTCACCCATGTCCTCGACGGTGCCGCACCAACCGCGATCCGGTTCGTCGGTGGCGCCGCGACCGTGCCCCGCCCGGGCGTGTCTCGAATCGCGCGGGATGGTCGCTCCGATGCGGCGATCGAGACCGACCTCGCGACTCAGCTCGGCCGGATCGCGGTGATCGAGGGCGCCGCCGCGCTCGGCGTGCTGGAGGCTCGGCTGTACGGCGCGACCGCCGTGGCGCTCACCGCGCCGCAAGATCGCCCGCATCCGTGGCCGCGCGAGGCAGGCCTGGTCGTCGTGGCAGATAGCGGCGCGCCCGCGTGGGTCGCCGCGCTGCCCGCGTTCACGTGAGCTGTGCGGTGAACCGCTACAGCTTCATGATCGAAGCCGACTTGCCGGCCTTCTCGAGCTCGGACTTCGCACTGGTCGCCGCGTCCATCGAGCGGTACGTGCCCATCCGCACCCGGTAGAACGTCCCCTTCCCCTCGACCTCGGCCTGGGTGATCTGCGCCTGGAAACCCTGCGCCTTCACCGACGACAGGAACGTCTCGGCCTCGTCTCGATCCTGAAACGATGACAGCTGCAGCGTGTACCGCGTCTTGCTCTCTTCCGGCTTCTTCTCGACCGGCGCGTCGACCTTCGCGCCGACCTTCGCATCGACCTTCACGACGACCTTCGCATCGACCTTCGCCGAAGCCTTCGCCTCGGGAGCGCCGACCTTGGGCTCCGACTTCTTCTCGATCTTGGCCTCGGGCTTCTTCTCGCTCTTCGCATCGACCTTGGCATCGGGCTTCGCGTCGATCTTCGGCTCCGGCTTGTTCTCGGCCTTGACCTCGGTCTTGTTCGCGGGCTTCGCAGCGGGCTCGGGCTTGACCACCGGACCCGCCTTGGCTTCCTCCGGCTTCGCCTTGTCGACGGCCTTGTCGGTCGGGGCGGCCTTGGGAGCACGCGCCTTCTCGAGGTCGTCGATCGTCTTCTCGACCGAGCTTGGCGCGTCCTTGCCGGTGAGGGCGCCCTGGAACGATAGCCCACCGCTGCCCTCGAGTCGGTCGAGCGCCGCCAGCGGATCGCTCACGGCGTGTGTGCGTGCGCGATCGACGTGGCCACGGGCCTCGACCCGGCGACCGACGAGGACTCCGAGCACGAACACCATCCCGACGATCACACTGCCCCCGAAGAACAGATAGAAGATCTGGCGGCCGTCGAGGCTCACCTCGACCTTGTCCTTGTAGAGCTCGGCTTCGCGGGTTGCCATCCCCCGAGCCTCGGGCACCTACGTACCGTGGGGCAAGTTTCCGTCTGGTTGCCGGCGCTTGGCCGACACCTGGCTGGCGCTTGGCCGGCACCTGGCTGGCACCTGGCCGGCGCCTGGCCGTTTGGGACCCGAACTCGAGCGGCTACTCGAGCAGGTTGATCTGCCCGAGTGCCTGCACTTCGAGCCGGAACACCTTGCCGCGCGTCGACGGCTGCGTGATCGAGGTCGACAGGTAGTCGCCCTCATCGATCACCCAGATGCTCTGCTGTGGCCCGCGGACGACCTTGATCGGGAATGAGGGGTTGATCTGGAGGAGCAGCGGCGCGAACCCACCGGTCTGCCGCCACGCCAGCTGGTAGCCCGGGAACACCATCGGGACCTTGCCGAGCGTCCCGGCGCGATCGCGGATGCACGTCTGATCGCCCGGGTAGAATGGATCGACCATGGTCACCGTGGGCCCACGGGTGTGGATCCGGATCGCGGGCGCCTGACGGGTCGCGATCGTGCTGGCGGGGTCACCCACCACGCAGGACCCCGGGTTGTAGGCCGGGACCAGCTCGGTCTGCTCCACGGTGAGCGAGCACGGGTTCGCATCGGGCAGGCCACTGGGCAACAGGCCCGTGCGCGGATCGGCGGTGGGATCGCAGGCGGGTGCGGACAGCTTGATGCGGGCGACGTCGAGCGGGCTGCCCGCGGGGTTCTTCACACAGCGATCGTTCGCGGTGTCGAGGATCGTCGAGTGGATGTACCCAGAGCGGCTGCCCACCATCGTGAACGCCTCGGCGGCGCGCAGCTCGAAGCGCTGGGGAGCGTTGACACACGCCTGCGGAGGCGTGACGCCCTCCATGCACACGTTGGCCTGACAGATCCGGCCGGTGGTGCAGTCTGCCGTCTGGTTGCAGGCCTCGATGCACCGCTTGCCGGTCTGGCCCGGCCCGTTGAGGGGTGCGCGCTCGGTATCGACCCGGCAGACGTAGGTGTGCGGGTCCGTGGTGGTCTGGGTGTCCGACGGCTGCGCCGAGGTGGCCAGCCGCGCCGCATAGTCGGCGAGCGATTCGCACTGCGCATTATCGTTGCACCCGTCGAGCGGCGTCGTCGGGAGCACGTGCTTACGGGGCAACAGGGTCAGCTCACCGCTCTCGGTGCGATTGATCGTGTAGCGACGCTGTGAGGTCAGGAAGTCCTTGCACGCATCGGCGAGCCGGTCCGCTTCATCGATCAGCATGCAGGCGCCGAGGCCGACGACCTGGCTGTTCGGGTGCACGTAGCAGGTGTAGCCGATCGGGCACTCGGCATCACCGATCGAAGGGTCACAGCCGCGGAGCTGCATGATGTCGAATTGCTCGACGCCGGCGTCGCAGAACGGCTTCGCCTTGTCCTCCATGCGGAAGCCTCCGCCATCGACGAACAGCTGCCCGACGCGAACCGGCGGACCATCGATCGCGAGGTCCCCCTTGTCGAGCGACAGCGAGCCCTCCCAGGTCATCGTCCAGGTCTCCTCGCGGAGCGCGCGCAGATCGGGGTACTCGAGATCGCGGACGGCATCCGGGGCGGTGAACCCGAGCTCCGAGACCGGCTTGGTGAGGTCACTACCCGTGCACAGCACCTGGCGGATGTACGGCAGCTCCGGCACCTTCTCCGCGGCGATCGTCCCCGCGGGGACGTTGCGTGTGGGCGAGCCCGTGGAGCGAGGGCCAGCGAGGTTGCCGGACTGGCCATCGGGATCCGGGCCGAGCGTGTCGCAGATCGGCTTCACGACGCCGTCCACCTCGGTGGTCGCCTTCAGGTTGCGATTGGTGAGGGCATCGCGTAGCTGGTGGGCGATCGCTAGCGGCAGCTGCACCTCGAGAGGCACGGCCGCGTTGCGGACGTCCGCATAGTCATCATCGTCGACGTTGAACACGAACGAGGCGCCGTTGCTGGCGGTGATCACGCCGAAGTACCCGATCAGCTTCGACGGGCCCTGGAGCCGTGGATCGTTCGCGATCTCTTGCGACTTGAACACCTCGACCGAGGTGGGGAGCGCATCCGCGGAGGCGAGCTCGATGCCTGGGCTGTGCGCGCCCGGACGGCGACGAGGCGTGGCCGGATCGCCGACCTTGAAGCAGCTGAGGGCGGCGACCGAGGACTCCCCATCGATC
>JAYVRN010000699.1:0-3760 GCA_043776275.1 Myxococcales bacterium
GCACCGCGGCCTCGCGGAGGGCTCGCGTGGCGCGGCGATGCGGCGCGAACAGCCAGCGCGTCCACAGCTCGAGCTCGCTCGGCGCGCCTGCGGCACCGACCCGCCGCGTGGCCACACCCTCGAGGAAGAACGTCATCGGGGTGGGCGGCCACACGGCGGCATAGCTGTCGTCGGCGAGCTCCTTCCATGCGCCACGCTCCGCGGCATCACACGCGAGCCACTCGCCCGCGAGCTCGCGGATGAACGGGTGGTCCTCGGCGAGCATCAGCGCGGAGCGCATCAGCGGCCGCGCGATCTCGATGTCACCGCGCGCAGCGGCGATCAAGGCGGTGGTGATCACCTCGGCGTCGCCGAGCGGGACCCGCAAGTCGCGTCGGCGGGCCACCCACGCCTCCCCGGTGCCGCTACGGTCGTACGCGAGCGCCCACGCGGCCACGCACAGCGCGTAGGCCTGCGGGTCCTTGCCGGGCCGGCTGAACAGCGCCGCGTGGTACGCGAGGCGATAGGCACCGAGGCGCACGAGGACATGCCGTACGAGCCACGCGCCGATCAGCGGGACCAGCGCGAAGCCGACGAGGATCGTCGCCATCAGCCACAGCCCGACATAGACGAGGACGTAGCTGACGAGGAACAGCACCGTGATCAGGAGGGAGGTCGTCACGGCCGAGACCGCGGTCCACGCGAGGTGGTGCCAGGTCCGGCGCTTGCGGCGCGCATCGATCGCGAGCCGCTGCAGCTTCCACAGCAGGATGAATGGGAGCGCGTACATCAGCGGCCCCACCCGAGCGCGCGGCGGAGGCCCGGGCGCGCGGTGGGCGACGGAGGAGGTGGCGGCTCGGCGGGGCGCGGCGGTGGGGCGTGGCGGGCCCACAGCTCGGCGACCAGGCGGCGATACGGATCGCGGAGCGCGGCGACCGCAGCGCGCACCAGCTCGGCCGTGCGCGCCCGCGGGCCGACCGGCGTCTGGTAGGTCTGCGCGTCGACGAAGCCGAGCTCGAGCATGCCGAGGAGCTTCTGCGCCTCACGCTCGATCTCGATCCGGCTCGCATCGGTGGCGATGCCGAGCACGAAGAACGGGTTGTCCTCGAGCTTCAGCTCGTGCATGGCGCGTTATCGCACCCCGGAGTCATAGGCCTTCTTGCGGGCCTCGCTGTCCTCGGGGAGCAGCTGCCACAGCGCCTTGACCACGCGGCGCAGCTCGGTGGTGTCCCCTCGATCGATCGCCGCCTTGCCCTCGGTGACCAGCTTGTTCGCCTTGGGCAGGTCCGTGCAGCGGCTGACCTCGGACGCGGCGTCCTCGAAGTAGAGCTCCCACGCCTCGCTGGTACGGTTGAACGCGGCACCCGAGAGCCGCGAGGCGAGCCGCATCTGGCGCTCGAGCTCGGCTGGATCCTTGTCCTTGCGCGCCTTGTCCATCGCGGCCAGGACCTCCTGGAGCAGCGAGCGCTCGGCATCCGTGCCGTGCATGCCCACCGTCGACGACGCGGAGATCGCCACGCGGCGCGCTTCGTTGTCGAGCTCGGGCCACTTCTTCGCGAGATCCGCGTCCGCCATCGTGCCGTCGATGTCGAGGAGGGCGCGGCGAGCGCGCTGGGCGGCATCCGCATCGCCGCCGTGGGCCGCGTCGATGTCGCGCTCGGCCTCCGACATCCGGGACTCGAGCTTGTCGAGCTTCTCGATCACGTGTCCGAGGCCGTGGCGGAATGCGTCGGCACGGAGGTCCATCAGCTGGCGCCGCAGGTCGCGCAGCGCCGCATCGAGTGCCTCGGGCGCGGCGTCCGGGACGAGCAGGTGCGCGACGTGCTCGAACACCTGGCCGATCGCAGGGATCAACGCGCGCGCGGCGAGCCGGCCGCCGCGATCGAGCTCGATCGTGACCTCGATCGCCGAGCCGGTGGGCACGGTGTCCTTGATCTTGTCGCCGCCGATGTCGAGCGTGCCGACCAGACGGCAGAGATCGGCCTGGCTCATCTCACCTTGCACGATCGGGATCCTCAGGACGCTCTCGGAGCTGCCCTTCGCGATGGTCTCGACGGTGTGGTGCGTGAACGTCCGCCGCGCAGGGAGGGGCGCGCCGCGCTCGAGGTAGACCTGGACGTGACCGCTCGCGAGCGCCACGCCGAGCGTGCGCGAGAGCGGCGGATCCCCGATGGTGAGGCCCTGGACGATGGTCAGCGCCGGTGGCGTGACCACCACGAGCTCGCCGCCCTCGGCGCGCGCCTCGATGGTGAACGTGCAGGCCCGGCGCGGGAGCAAGGTCACGCTGGTGATGAACGTGCCATCGGGTCCGACGGTGGCCTCGATGCTGGTCCAGGCACCGTCGTTGCGCACGAGCTTGACCTTGGCGGGTGGGTGATCGCCGACGAACTTCCCCACGACGTGCGGCGTGAGATCTGCGGACACGGCCGGGTACTGCAGCCACACCTGGCGGCCTGCGGGGACCGCGATCTGTGCGGCGCGCCCATCGAGCCCAGCGGTGGCCGCGTAGAGCGCCGCGCCCTGGGCGACGAGCGTCATCGGGTCGTGGCCCTCGGCGATCGGCGCCTCGAGCCGCGCCGCGACGCGCTGGCGGACCATCGGCATCACGGTGGGGCCGCCGACCAGCACGATCTTGCCCATCCGGCCGGGCGCGAGCCCGTTGGCGGTCAGCAGGCGGAGGCAGACGTCGAGCGCGCGATCGACGAGCGGCGTGCACAGTGACTCGACCATCGTCCGGGTCAGCTCGAGATCGACGTCGACATCGTGGCCGTCGATCACGAGCGGCTGGGCGAGCGTGACCTGTGCTCGCTCACCGCGCGAGAGCTCGATCTTCGCGTCCTCGGCCGCGAGCCGGAGCGCGCGCAGCGCCGAGGTGTGGTCGGGGTTGCTGCGCTGCGGGACCACGCTCAGGCGCGAGGCGAGGTGCTCCGTGATCACCCAGTCGAAGTCGCGGCCGCCGAGGAAGTTGTCGCCATCGTGACCGACCACGCGCAGCAGCCCGTCACGGGTCTCGAGGAGCGAGGCGTCGAACGTGCCGCCGCCGAGGTCGAACACCAGCCAGGTCCCGGCACCATCGTCGTCGGCGCGCCAGCCTGCGGCGAGGGCCGAGGCGATCGGCTCCTGCAACAGCTCCACGCGCTGGAACCCCGCGAGGCGTGCGGCCTCCGAAGTCGCGGCGCTCTGCGGCAGCTCGAACAGGGCGGGGACGCTGATCACGGCCCGCTCGATCGAGACGCCGAGCTGATCGGTGATGTCCTGGCGGAGCGCCTTCAGGATCTCGGCAGACAGCTCCTCCGGCTTGCGCGAGAGCCCGGCACCCGGAAACTCGATCGCCTTCTCCGTGCCCATCAGCCGCTTGAACTCGGCGGCGGTGTTCGCGGGGTCTTGCTCCACGAAGCGCCGCGCGCGCGTGCCGACCGTGACGCGGCCTTGCTTGTCGAGCCGCACCACGGAGGGCGTCACGGTGCCGCCTTGCGCGTTGCGGATCACCGAGACGTGTTCTCCATCGAACACGGCGGCGGCGGAGTTGGTCGTTCCGAGATCGATCCCGACGTACAGCGGCGTGTCAGCCATCGCGCAAACGTTAGCACCGATGGCGCGATCGATGACGCGATCAGGGGACGCGGCCTGGGGCCGTACATCCCGAGCGCGAGCGGGCGCTAGCGCTGGCGGTAGACGATGAAGCCGCGGGTCGGGTCGTAGGGCGAGACGGCGACGGTCACGCGGTCACCGAGCACCACGCGGATGCGGTGGCGGCGGACCTTGCCGGCCAGCTTCGCGA
>JAYVRN010000700.1:0-3760 GCA_043776275.1 Myxococcales bacterium
GCTGTCGTGGAGGCGCGCCACCGTGTCGTAGACGTAGAGGCCGTCCTTGGCCTTGGTGGTGGACTTCACGTGCCAGCGGATCAGCGGGAGCCCGAGGGACAGCGCGAGGTTCTCGGCGAGCAGTGTCTTGCCGGTGCCAGGCTCACCGCGCACGAGCAAGGGCCGCGCGAGGGCCACGGCGACGTTCACGGCGTGCTTGAGATCGTCGCTCGCGATGTAGCTCGCGGTCCCCTGGAACTGGTCGAAGGCGTCGGACATCCCGCTGACCTTAGCGCATTTTCGAAGAAACGGTCAGCCCTGACGGAAACCGGGGAAGGCAGGTCCCGTCGCCTGGCCACCACAGTGGTCGCCCCTCCACCATGGTCGCAACTGCGGTCGCGCGCCCGCGCCTCGCGAGGTTCCGCGGAGTTCGGCGCCACGGTCCGTCTCCCGCGGTCGACGAGGTGTCACCTGTGCTGCACAGACCGTCGCTGGCATCGCCGCTGCACGTAGATCGCATCGCTCGCCATCCAACCAAGGAGCTCTCGATGTCCCTGCTCGCACCGCTCACCACGATCGCCGCCGAACACCTCGTGACCGCCACCGGAGGTCAGATCGTTCGCAACACCACCCGCCACGACGACAACCTCAAGGCGCAGCTGACGACCTTGCAGGACTCCGTGAAGGAGGTCGCCCGGGCCGCGTCGACCGCGCCCAACAAGCAGCAGGAGACGATGAACCTCGTGATGATGATGACGATGATGCGGCGGTGACCGCGGCGATCATCCGCCGGTCACCGCGCGGCCTCAGAGGTGCTGGTAGCCGACCAGGATCCCGATGCTCGTGTACTTCGCCTTCGTGCCCTGGTCCTCGAGGAACGCTACTTCCTGCGGCCCTGGACGTAGCCGTCGGCCACGCCGTACAGCCAGGTCGCGCCGTAGATCAGCGCCGCGGCCGAGCCAAGGATCGGAAGCGCACCGAGGAAGCTCGAGCCGGCGATCACCGCGACGGCGAACACGCCGATCGCCTTGTCGGTCTCGCCGTTGACGAGCTGACCGACGCCCGGGATCACGGCACTGCAGATCGCGGGGACCACCCCGCTACCGTTGCCACTCCCACGCCGGACCAGCGCCTTGCTCATGTCCTCGTTATGCCATGTTTCGGGGCGACGTCGAGATCCGACGGACTCAGCGGATCACGAGCGTACGTTGCCCGCACCCTGGGCACTGCGAGCTCTCACCGCCCATCTGCTCGAGCTCGGTGATCACCTTCTGGCCGCTCACCGTGAGCGCCCACGCGTGCCGGGGCGGCTTTCGGTGCGTGACCTCGGTCTGGCTGAAGTACCCGCCACAGTTACCGCAGCGATACGCCATGGCGCAGCTATGACACGTTTCGCAGCGAGCGCGACGCCGGCCGCGACGACGATCGCCGCGGACCGATCAGAACCAGGTCGAGAAGCCGAGCATGAACAGGATGTAGTGGCTCTTGATCGTGCCCTGGTTGTACGGGTTCTCCGTCTGGAACGCGGGCTGGAGCAGCGGGTTCGTGGGATCCGGACCCTGGCGCTGATCGAGCGGGCGATCCTGGTTCGTCCCCGCGCAGCCCGCCGTGCCAGGCGCGCCCGTGGGGTTGCAGTCGGTGCCGTTCGAGGCGGCGCCGGGGTTGGTGTTCGAGCCCTCGAGGATCGCGCCGAAGCCCGCGTTGACCTGGAACCGCTTGGCCTTGTAGGCGCCACCGACCGCGAGCGTCGTCCGCGCCGCGCCATCCAGGTTGGTGCGCAGCCAGCCCGTCTTCGCCGCGCGCGTGTCGTACGCGATGCCCGCGCGCAGGATCACCTCGTTGGGCGCCACACCCTCGCCGATCGGCAAGTGATAGCTGCCGCCGAGGCGGAACGAGAACGTGTCCTTGAGACCGTAGTTGAGGAAGTTCTTCTCGAGCGGCTGCGAGAACGTGTCCGGGTTCCCGCTGACGTCGTTGTTGTACAGGCCGGAGTCGATCACGATCTTGTACTGCGTGGGGCTCGTACATTCGGGATCGACGAGCGAGCCGTCCGTGTTGTGGGCGCACGAGCTGCCCCAGTTTTCCCAGTTGACGTTGAGCTCGACGTCGCCCTTCAGCGTGTCGTTCGGGCCGAGGAACTTGTAGCGCGCGCCGATCGTCGCGTTCTGTGGCAGCTCGAGCGAGATGCACGCCTTCTGCTTCTCGAACGTGCCACCGGTGGCGCACGACACCATGTCATCGGGCACCGGCCCGAGCGACGTGTTGGTGGAGACGCCGGGGCCCTTCACGCTCTCGGCGGTGCCCTTCGCGCGGATCACGAACGGCGAGTTGTAGACGGCGCCGATCTCGATGTTCGGCGTGGGGCGGAAGTTCACCCCGATGCCGAACGCGGGGATGAAGCTGTCCTTGACCTCGGCGGTGAACAGGCTGTCTTGCCGCACACTCTCGGTGACGTTGACCGGCGTGCCCCACACCGCGACCACGCTCTTCGACTGAAGGTTGCCGGCGGTGAACCGCGCGCCGACGTCGAGGGTCGGGAGGATCCGGTAGCTCGCCGCGATCGTCGGCAGCAGCAGCTTGGACTCCTGCTGGAGGATGTCGTAGCGGGTCGGCGGCGGCGCGATCTCCGGATCGCCGGGGTTCGCGGCGCTCGGGAACTTGTAGCCCTGGCTCATGTCGCGGAACGGATAGCCGCTCGGCGCGTAGAGCCCCGCCGCCACGCGCAGGTTGCAGATCTTGCCGCCGAGATCCGAGACCACGGCGACCACGGGGATCGGCTGGAACTTGCCGATGCCCAGCGGCGGCTTGGGATCGTTCTCGACGGTGCCGTAGGGCTGTCCCTCGTAGGCGCTGGAGATGTCCGACGCGTCGTCGTAGGTCCCGCGCCGCGTGAACTCCATGAAGTAGCGGATGAACGCGGTGGAGATCGTGATCGTCCAGCCCTTGGTCTTCGCCAGGCCTGCCGGGTTGACCGAGAGGGCCTCGCCGTCATCGGCCGAGGTGATCGCCGCTCCGGCCCGCGAGGTCGAGGTCGCCCCCGAGCCGGGGAGGAACAGGCCTCCCGCGTGCGCCGCCTGCGAGACGAGGATGCCACCTACGATGAGCCCACCAAGCTTCATGCGGCGGAACCTACAACAGTTTCGCCCGAGCCCGCTCAGAACCAGGTCGAGAACCCGAGCATGAACATGACGTAGTGGCTCGAGAAGCTGCCCTTGTTGACCGGGGACTCGATCTGCTTCTCGGGGACCACGATCGGGTTGATCGGATCGGGGCCCTGACGCTCATCGGAGCCGACCGCGTGCTCGACGCCATCGCCATTGCATCCGAGCTTGGCCGCATCCTTCTCGACGGGGTTGCAGGTGCCGGCGTTCGACGGCGAACCCTCGAGGATCGCGCCGCCGCCGATGTCGACCTTCCAGCGCTTGGCCTTCCAGCCCGCGCCCACCGTGACGGTGGTCCGCGCCGCGCCATCGATGTCCGCGCGCAGCCAGCCGGTCTTCGCCGCGGCCGTGTCGTAGCCGACGCCACCGCGCACGGTGATCGTGTTGTCGTTCATCGGGATGTCGTAGCTGCCGCCGAGGCGCGCGTTGTAGGTGTCCTTGAAGCCGTGGCTGACCACGTTGTCCTTGAGGCCGAGCGTGGGGTTGCCGCCGACGTAGATCTGCGCATCGGCGACGATCCGGTAGTCGGTGGCGCGCGTGGCGCTCCAGTTCTCCCAGCCGAGATCGAGCTCGATGTCGCCGCGCGGCGTGCCATCCGCGGCGAGGAACTTGTAGCGGCC
>JAYVRN010000701.1:0-3759 GCA_043776275.1 Myxococcales bacterium
GGTGTGTGACGTGTAGCCCCGATCGCCCGGTGGCAGTCACGACAGACGATGTGATCCCACGAGCCGCGTTCGCCGAAATTACATGCAATGGTATTGCAACTAACTGAGACAGCTCGTCACGTCCTCGTTTGTTCACGCGGAGTTCTGCCTCTGGGGTGAGGTCGCTGACGCGCCGCACCTGTCTTACACGTCGGCGGCCCGACGACGTTTACGATGCTACCCGCGGCCCGTGGGCTCGTTCTTGATCCGCGGGAGCAGCATCACGAAGTTGCAGGGCTTCACGCGGTGGTCGAGCTGCGGGATCAGGATCTTCTCGAGCCCGGTCCGCACGCCGCCGTTCGAGCCCGGCAGCAGGAACACGTAGGTCGAGCCGCACAGCGCTGCCTCGGCGCGGCTCTGGATCGTCGAGGTCCCGATCTCCTGGAACGACAGCCAGCGGAACAGCTCGCCGAAACCGGGGATCGGCTTGGTGACGAGTGGCGCGAGCGCCTCGGGCGTGACGTCACGCGGCGTGACCCCGGTGCCGCCGGTGGCGATCACCACATCGATGCCCGGATCCGCGATCCACGCCGCGAGCTGCGCGCGGATCTGGATCTCCGAGTCGACGACGACCACGCGCGTGACCACGTGGTGGCCGACCTCGCGCATCCGATCCTCGATCAGGCGCCCGGAGGTATCGGTCACGAGCGTCCGGGTGTCCGAGACCGTGAGCACCGCGACGTTGACGGGGATGAACTCGCGCTCCATGGGTTGGCACTCTACTCGTGCTCCGCTTCGATCGCAGGCATCCTGAAAATGTCCATGGATCACAGTCTATTGGAAGAAATTGACGCCTCGCGTTAGAAGTTGTCATCGAGCCGGCACCGGGGTGAGCCTTGCGTATGACGCGGCGCGTCTTA
The DNA here is from genome assembly GCA_043776275.1 of Myxococcales bacterium. Taxonomy (GTDB): domain Bacteria; phylum Myxococcota_A; class Polyangia; order Haliangiales; family Haliangiaceae; genus JABFXX01. The sequence goes on from JAYVRN010000701.1 coordinate 900, forward strand.
GAGTGAAAGGCATGAAGGAGACCCCCATGGCCACCAAGTCCGAGACCAAGTCCACCGATCGCAACGAGCTCGTGCACGGCATCGTGCCCGGCGTCGTTCACCTCGCGCTCGATGTCGCTGACCGCGGTCAGTCCACGGCCGTCGCGGTCCTCCAGGACGCGCGAATCGAGCTGCGCACCGCGATCGACAGCGGGCTCGACCTCGCCGAGAAGCTGGCGGCCGGCACGATCCGCCTCGCCCGCAAGGTCGTCGCGAAGCTCGACGACGCCGGCAACGAGACGCTGACGGGCGCCGAGCGGGTGTTCACGGGCGCCGTGAAGTCTGCCCGCGAGACCTCGCGCGCCGCCGGCGAGCTCGCGGCGACCGCCGCCTCGGGCGTCGCCGGCCAGGCCGCCTGACTCAGCCCGGCGGTGCGCGCCGGCAGTGCCGGATGTACGCGATCTCGACCCGGTCCTTCGTGACCACACGATAGACGATCCGGAACAGGCCGACCACCGCGCTTCGATAGCCCGCGAATGGCCCGAGCATCGCTGCCCCCATCTCCGGGGTGTGCTCCAGCATGCGGAGGCGCTTGATGACTCGCGCGTACAGCGGATCGTGGATCTCGTCGAGGTCGCGCTTGGCTTGCGGGAGGAGCTCGACCCTCACCGCTTCGCTCGACGCGTCACGTAGTCATCGAGGGAGACCCTCTTGCCCCGCTTCGATTCACGCTGCGCGCGGCGCAACCGAGCCTCCCAATCGGGGTAGCTCATCTCGTCGCGCGTCGCGACGAGACCGTCATAGGTGTCCACGCTGATCAGGACCGCCGCGGCCCGGCCGCGCTGCGTGATCACCACCGGCTGATCGGTCTCCTTGACCTGGTCGACATACTTCTTCGCCTGGGTCTGGAGATCACTGATCGGGATGATCTTGTCCATATGTCCAAGCCTATGCCTGGACATAGGTCATGCCAAGCACGAACACCGGACCCGGCGGGCTCACACCACGAGGTTGACGAGCCGACCCTTGACGTAGATCTCGCGCTTGATCGGCTTACCCTCGAGGAACGACTGCACCTTGTCGTCGGCCTTGGCCGCCGCGAGGATCGTCGCCTCGGAGGCATCGAGCGCGACCTCGATCTGACCGCGCAGCTTGCCCATCACCTGCACGGCGATCACCATCACGTCGCGCGCGAGCTTGGCCTCGTCATGCACCGGCCACGGCTCGTACGCGAGCGTGGTGGTGTGGCCGAGCCGCTGCCACATCTCCTCGGCCACGTGCGGCGCGAATGGCGAGAGGACCTTCACGAACATCTCGAACCACGCGCGCGGGATCGACGTCGCCTTCGTCGCCTCGTTGACGAACACCATCATCTCGGCGATCGCGGTGTTGAACCGCAGATCGGTCACCGCCTGCGTGACCTTCTTGATCGCCGCGTGCAGCGTGCGCTCGAGATCCTTCTGATCGGTGGAGGCGTCGTCGGAGATCTTGCCGCTCAGGATCTCGACCTGCTGATCTGCCTGCGGATCCGCCGGCGTGACGAGCAGGCGCCACGCACGATCGAGGAACCGGCGCGTGCCGGCCACACCCGAGGTCTCCCACTCCACGCCATCCTCGAGCGGGCCCATGAACAGCTCGTACATGCGCATCGCATCCGCGCCGTACTCGTTGGCCATGTCGTCGGGGTTGACGACGTTGTAGCGAGACTTCGACATCTTATCGAGCTTGGGCTCGAGCTTGATGTCCGTGCCCTTGACGTACCAGGTGGCCGACGCGAGCTGCGCGAGGTTGCAGGTGGTGGGATCGAGGCCCTTGCCCTCGCGCTCCTCGACCTCGTCGAAGCCGTAGTACTTGTTGGTCGTCGGGTCCTTGAGCGAGCCCTTGTGGATCATCCCCTGGTGGAACAGACGCTGGAACGGCTCCTTCGTCGAGACCAGGCCGGCATCGTGGAGCACCTTGTGCCAGAACCGCGCGTACAGCAGGTGGAGCACCGCGTGCTCGTTGCCGCCGACGTACAGATCGACCGGCATCCAGTACTTCTCTTCCTCGGCATCCCACGCCACGTCGCTGCGGTTGGGTGACAGGAACCGCAGGTAGTACCAGCACGAGCCCGCCCACTGCGGCATCGTGTTGGTCTCGCGCGTACCGCCTCCGTAGGGCAGCCAGTCCTTCGCGCGTGCGAGCGGCGGGGCGCCATCGCGGGTGGGCTTGTACTCGTCGATCTGCGGGAGCGCGACGGGCAGCTCGGCCTTGGGGACCAGCTTGACCTGACCGCTCGCGTCTTCATACGTCGGGAACGGCTCGCCCCAGTACCGCTGCCGGGAGAACAGCCAGTCCCGCAGCTTGTACCGGATGCTCTTCTCGCCGAGCTGGCGCTGCTCGAGCCACGCGATGACCTCGAGCTTCGCCGCGGCGATGTCGAGCCCGTCGAGGAACTCGCTGTTGACGTGAGGACCGTCACCGGTGAACGCCGCCTCGGTGACGTTGCCGCCCTTCACGACCTCGACGATCGGCAGCCCGAACTTGGTGGCGAATGCGTGATCGCGCTCGTCGTGAGCGGGACACGCGAACACCGCGCCGGTGCCATAGCTCGCGAGCACGTAGTCCGCGATCCAGATCGGGATCTGCTTCCCGGTCACCGGGTTGGTGGCCATCGCGCCCGTGGCCACGCCGGTCTTTGGCGCATCCGCCGCCTCGGTGGTGCGATCGCGCTCGCTGCGCTTGCCCACGTCCTCGCGGTACTTCGCGACCGCGGCCTTCTGCTCGGCCGTGGTGATCTTGTCGACGAGCGGGTGCTCGGGCGCGAGCACCACCCAGGTGCCGCCGAACAGCGTATCCGGCCGCGTGGTGAACACGGTGATCGCGGCGTCACTGCCGGTGA
>JAYVRN010000702.1:0-3739 GCA_043776275.1 Myxococcales bacterium
CTTGTCCATCGCGTCGAACAGCACGCGCGCAGCGTCGTAGCCGAGGGCCGCGAGGCCATCTGGCGTCTCCTTCCAGCGCTTCTCGAACTTGGACACGAAGTCCTTCACCTCGGGGCGCGCCTCGTCGAACGAGTAGTGGTTCGAGTAGTAGCTGCCTTCGATCGCCGCGCCGCCGATCTCCGCGAGCTTCGACGAATCCCAGCCATCGCCACCGAGGAACGGCGCCGTGATCCCGAGCTTGCGCGCCTGGTTCACGATGTTGCCGACGTCCGTGTAGTAGCCGGGGAGGAACACGGCTTGAGCGCCGGAGGTCTTGATCGACTGGAGCTGCGCGGACACGTCCGGATCGCCGGCGGTGTACGCCTGCGACGTGGTGATCGTGCCCTTCAGCGCCTCGAACTCCGTCTTGAAGGTCTCGGCCAGGCCCTTGGAGTACGGCGCTGCCTGGTCGAACAACACGGCGACCTTGTCGAACTTCTGATCCTTCGCGAACTTCGCGACGACATAGCCCTGGAACTCGTCGAGGAAGCAGACCCGAGACACCATGTCCCGGCCCTCGGTGACCTTCTTGTTGGTCGACGACGGCGAGATCATCGGCACGCCCTGCTGCTGGGCGACCTTGCCGCCGGCCAGCGAGCTGCCCGAGGCGACCTCGCCGATCAGGGCGACGACCTGGTCCTCGCTGATCAAGCGCTGCACCACGTTGCCCGCCTCGCTCGACTTCGACGCGTCGTCGAGGGTCTTGAGCTCGATCTTGCGGCCCTTGACGCCGCCCGCCGCGTTGCGCTCCTCCATCGCGAGGATGACGCCGTGATCGGTGGACACGCCGAACGTCGCCTCGGAGCCGGTCAGCGAAGCGTAGTGGCCGATCTTGATCGGGCCGGTGTTCGCGACGGGCGCCACGCTCGAGGATCCGGACGAACCCGACGATCCGGAGCCGGAGCCCTTGCCCTTGCCGCCACCGAGCTTGTCGCATCCAGCCCCAAACCCGGCGATTGCCGCGAACGCCGCGATCACGGCGACCCTGTTCCAAGCACTCAGATTCACGGCATTCTCCTGTGGTTGGGCATGCGATATCCGACCTGGCGACGGGCTGTCAACCTACCCGGCCCACCCATTGGCGCAGGCGATCCGTCGTGTTACCAGAGTGATGGGTCCCGTGGCCCGCGCGCGTCCACCGCATGAACGACACCGCCAGATCGGACGCGACGGGCACGACCGAAACACCGGGAGCTCACAAGGCACCGGGCAATCGCAAGGAGCTGACGTGGCTCTCGCTCGGGGCGCTCGGCGTGGTCTACGGCGACATCGGCACCTCGCCCCTCTACGCGATGCGCGAGTGCTTCGGCGCCACCAACCCGCACCACACCGACGCGGCGTTGGCGGGCAACGTCCTCGGTGTGCTGTCGCTGGTGTTCTGGTCGCTCGTGATCGTCGTGTGCGTGAAGTACCTGGTGTTCGTGCTGCGCGCCGACAACAAGGGCGAAGGCGGCACGATGTCTCTCGCCGCGCTGGTGCAACAGAAGCTCACCGGGAACAAGAACCGGATCGCGATCCCGATCCTGCTCGCGCTGTTCGGCACCGGCCTCCTCTATGGAGAGGGCCTGATCACCCCGGCGATCTCCGTGCTGTCCGCGGTCGAGGGCCTGTCCGAGCAGAATGAATCACTCTCGCACCTCGTGATCCCGATCTCCTGCGCGATCCTCGTGGGCCTGTTCTGGGTCCAGCGGTGGGGCACCGGCAAGATCGGCTCGGTGTTCGGCTGGATCATGCTGATCTGGTTCTTCGCGCTCGGCGCCGCCGGGATCCCCGCGATCCTCCGCAACCCCGGCGTCCTCGAGGCGCTCAGCCCGCATCACGCGGCGAGCTTCCTCATCCATCACGGCGCCAACGGCTTTTTGTTGTTGGGCTCGGTGGTGCTGTGCGTCACCGGCTGCGAGGCGCTGTACGCGGACATGGGCCACTTCGGGAAGACGCCGATCCGGATCGCGTGGTCGTTCGTCGTGTTCCCCGGCCTCCTCCTCAACTACTTCGGTCAAGGCGCGCTGTACCTCGAGCGCGGCGCCAGCTTGACCAACCCGTTCTATGGTCTCGTCGAGGGGCCGATGTTGATCCCGATGATCATCCTCGCGACGATGGCAGCCGTGATCGCCTCTCAGGCGCTGATCTCCGGTGCGTTCTCGCTGACCAACCAGGCCGTGCAGCTCGGCTTCCTGCCCCGCGTCACGGTGGTGCACACCTCGCACAAGCATGAGGGACAGATCTACATCCCCGAGATCAACTACTTCTTCATGATCGCGTGCGTCGCGCTGGTGCTCGCCTTCAAGACCAGCTCGAACCTCGCGGCCGCCTACGGCATCGCCGTCACCGGCCTCATGATGATCACCTCGTACCTGATCTTCCTGGTGTGCCGCCGCAACTGGGGCTGGTCGCTCGGCGCCGCCCTCTGCCTGTACATCCCGCTGCTGATCATCGACGGCCTGTTCTTCTCCTCGAACCTGGTCAAGATCGCGGCGGGCGGCTGGTTCCCGCTCGCGATCGGCATCGGCATGTTCGCGGTCATGACCACGTGGTGGCGCGGGCGCGTGGAGCTCTCGAAGACCATGGAGATGGGGACGATCCCCGACGACCTGTTCCTGGCCGACATCGCCGTCACCCCGCTCCCTCGCGTGCAAGGCGCTGCCGTGTTCATGACCTCCGGCACCGATGGCATCCCGAACGTGCTGCTCCACCACGTCAAGCACAACAAGGTGTTGCACCAGCAAGTGATCCTGCTCTCGATCGTCACGGAGAACGTGCCGTTCGTGGTCGGCAAGACCTCGCTCGCCGTACGCGAGCTCGACAACGGCTTCTATCGCGTGCTCGCGCGCGTTGGCTTCATGCAGCAGCCGAACGTCCCGAAGATCATCGAGCGCTGCGCGCAGTACGGCCTGACCACGAACCCCTCCGACACCACGTATTACCTGGGCCGCCAGACGCTCCTCACCACGGGCAAGTCCAAGGTCGCACGCTGGCGCAAGATGCTGTTCTCGTTCCTCGCCCGCAACTCGCGGCCGCCGAGCGCGTTCTTCGCACTCCCTCCGAACCGCGTCGTCGAGCTCGGGCTGCAGATCGAGCTCTGAGACCCACGCGGGTCGCCCGGCCTCGCTCGCGCCTCCTCCTCCCGCTGGGTAGCGAGCAACAGGGTGGGGTAACCCCGGGTGGCCGGCGCGAGCGAAGGCGCGGGATGTCTCGTGCGAGGTGCACCCGGGATGCCGGACCGTCGCGGTTGGTCCAAGCGCCCCACGGCCGCCACCGTCGCCGCTCACGAGTTGTTCTTACGCGCCCCGGTCACGCGTGGGCGCCCGCGCCCGCGCGCCGTGGCGACGCGATATGCTGACGCGGTGAGCTGGGGACGACGCTTCGTGGCCCATCGCGGCGCCATGGTCGGAGCGATCCTGGTCGTGCTGCTGGTCGCGATCGCCGTGATCGGGCCGGCGTTCGCCGGCGATCCCGTGGCGCGCGACATCGATCACGGACTGTCGGAGATGGGCGCGCCGCTGGCGCCCTCGAGCTCGGCCCCCCTCGGCACCGATCAGCTCGGCCGCGATGTCGCCGCCCGCGTGGTCTCCGGTGCGCGCACGTCGCTCGTGATCGCCACCCTGGCGACGCTCCTCGCCCTCGTGATCGGCCTGGCGATCGGGCTCGCCGCCGGATACGCCGGGGGCTGGATCGATGGCGCGCTGATGCGCCTCGTGGA
>JAYVRN010000703.1:0-3737 GCA_043776275.1 Myxococcales bacterium
GGCGGGGCTGCCACCGCACGCGGTGACCCCCGCGAGCAGCGCGAGGGTTTGCAGGCCTCGCAGGTCGTGCAGGCCTCGTGACGTCTCTCGCATCACTCGCATCACTCCTCCACGAACTCGGGGAAGCCGAGGAGTGTCGCGACCTCGTTCATCGACGCCACGATCGAGCCGGGTCGATTCGGATCGACCTCGTCGTGGACCGTCTTCCATACGCGCCCGAAGGGCGTCGCGAGGTTCGCGGCGGTCGGCATGTCGGAGCTCCAGTCCGCGGGGACGTCGGGGAGCGCGTCGGAGGAGGCGGTGGAGGAATAGAGCGCGTCCAGCGTGTCGAGGTGCGCCTCGATCGAGGCATCGGCGGCCTCGCCGTGCTTGGCGGCGACCCACGCGCGGAACACCCCGTACACCTGGCGGGTCCCCGCGAGGTTGTTGCGCAGATCGAACAGCGTCACGTTCGCGTAGCGCGACTCTTCCTCGCCGGTGGCCGCGAGGTTGACCTTCTCGCGCTGCTCGTTCATCAGGCCGACGAGGCCCTGGAACGCGGCGCCGATGTCGATCGCCGCGGGCTGCCACTGGGCGTGGAGCTCGTCGGCGTCGTCGATCAGGCGCTGCACGAGCTGGGTCTTGAACGCCATCGCGTCGGCATCGGTCGCGGGATAGGCGGCGGCCTGGTAGCCGGGCAGGGTGGTCTCGAACGCGAGCACCGCGGCGCGGATCGCCGGCGCGTAGAGGATGCGCTCGATCCCGTGCATGCCGGTCACGCCGGTCGCATCGAACGGGGTCGGGTCGCCGGCCGGGCCGAGGTCGGCGAGGTAGTCGTCGTAGCGCGCGTCCATCGAAGCGTCGAAGTCGGCGAAGATCGGCGCGGTCGCGCCTTCGACGTGCTCGTAGGCGATCCGGGTGCGCTTCCACGCGGTGCGCATCGCCTCGATCGCCTGGGCATCGGTGGTGGTGTTCCAGGCGTGCGTGGGCGCGGCGGCTTGCAGCGCGCGTGCGTGGGTGGCGAGGTCGGCCAGGTCGGCGGCGATCGAGTCGTGCATCGCGGCCACGACCTCGGTCTTGTACTCGGCGTCGGATGGGCCATCGTCCCCGCAGCCAATGGTGGCCAGGGCGAGGGACGCGGTGACGAACGAGGTAGCGAACGCGACGAGTCGCGAGGTAGCGAACGAGGTAGCGAACGAGGTAGCGAACGAGGTGACAGTCGGGGGCTTGGTCATGAGGATCCTGGCTAGAGGGCTTCGACGAACTCGATCAGCGCGCGCTGATCGTCTTGGGACAGCGCGCGGAACTGATCCGCGGCGCCGCGGGCCTCGCCGTCGTGCGCGAGGATCGCCTCGCTCACGTCGTGCGCGCGCCCATCGTGAAGGAACGTGGTGAAGAACCGCAGCCCGATCAGCGGCGTGGTCTTCCACAGGCGACCGGTGGCGGTGGTCTCGACCATCGCATCGTCGAGTGCGGCGCCCATGTCGTGGAGCAGGAGGTCGGAGTAGATCGGGGCATCGAGGTCCGCGAGCTGGGCGATGGGATAGTCCGGGCGCGTGCGGAGCGTGGGGACGTGGCAGGCCGCGCACGCGGTGGCTTCGAACAGCACGCGACCGCGCTCGGTGAGGCCGACGCGCTTCGGGATCGCGATGTGGCGGAGATAGAACGTCACGCGATCGACGTGACCGATCGGCAGATCGATACCAGCTCGCTGGTCATCGACCAGACCCTCGGGGTTCGGCAACTCGGTGGGCCGCATCGGCGTGGTCATGCCCATGTCGCCCTGGAACGCGTCCGCCGAGAACTCGTCGACGGTGGCGATCCGGGCCTTCATGCCGAACCTGCCGATCACGGCGTCGCCGGTCTGGTAATGGAAGAAGCGGGTGTCGGGGTTGGGGACGGACTGGAACGTGACGCGGTTGACGACGCCGTGGATGCCGTCGGTGCGGCCGGCCTGCAGGGCGGCGACGCGCTCGATCTCGGAATCGAGCACGGCCTCGATGTAGCCGCGACCGATCACGGGTGGACCGAGCCGGATCGTTGTCTTCACCGAGACGCCTGCGGGCGCGATCAGTGGCAGCGTTGCGCCGGCGGCCAGCCCCGGGCGGATCGTGTGCCCGAAGGGCAGGGCGCCTTGATCCGCGGCGCGTGTCACGCCATCTGCTTCGACCACCACCATCTTCTGGACCAGTCCCGGCCCGCGCCCGGCCTCCGCGTGGCACGAGGCGCACGACGTGCGGATGAACAGCGGACCGAGGCCATCGACCGGACGGAACGGGAGGCCGAACAGCGCGTCACCATCGTTGAACCGCTCGACGTCCGCCGCCGTCAGCCCATCGAGCGGGACATCGAACGCATCGACGATCGTGGAGGGCACATCGGGAGGCGAATCCCCGCTGGCGTCGCAACCCATCCCGATCGCCAGGGCGACCCCGAGGGTGAGTTTGACTTCCATTTTCATTTTCATTTGGTAACCCGATTGGCACACGCCGGTCAAGCACGGTACGGCCGGGTTCCCGCAAGCGCCTTGGATCACGCAATGATCGGTGCTCCGCGGCAGAGGAGGGCGAGGCGCGGACCGGAGGGCGCAGCGGTGGACCGGAGGTCAGCCCGTCCGCGGATCAGGCGCGGTCTTGGCGATCAGCGCGCTGGTGGGCGCATCCGCGAGGTCGAGGCGCGGTGCTTCGGCGAGGACCAGGCGCCCTCGCGCTCGAGCTGCTGGCCGCGGTCGCGGATCGGCTGGGGCAGGGTCTCGGCGAAGGCGTGGAACAGCGCATCCGAGAGCTCGATCGCACTCGCAAAGCGACGTCCGGGCTGCTTCGCGAGGCCGATCGCGAGCACGAGATCGACGTCGGTGGGGAGCTCGACCAGCTCGCTCGGGCGACGCGGCAGCGTGTGCACCACGCGGTACAGCGTCTCGGCGATCTCGCCGGCGGCGTACGGTGGATGGCCGGTGAGCGAGCGATACGCGATCGCCGCGAGCGCATAGAGATCGGTGCAGTGATCCACGGTCGCGCCGCTCGCCTGCTCGGGCGCCATGTACGACGGCGTCCCCACCACATGGCCGGCGGTCAGGGTGTCACCGGAGTCGATCGCCCGGGCGACGCCGAAATCGAGGATCTTCCAGGTGCCGTGGTGGAGGAACACGTTCTGCGGCTTGAGATCGCGGTGCACGATGCCGGCCTGTGCCGCGCACGTGATGCCGATCCCGACCTGGCGGATCAGCTCGAGCACCTCGCCTGCGGGGAGCGCGCGCTGGTTGCGCAGCATCTCGGCGAGCGTCTTGCCCTCGAGCTTCTCCATCACGAGGTATGGCACCGGCTGCTCGCCGACATCGATCACGCGCACCACGTTCGGCGAGTTGAGGCCCGCCGCCGTACGGAGCTCGCGGAGGAACCGCAGCACGTGGTTGACGTTGCCGAGCGAGGCCTGGGACAGCAGCTTCACCGCCACGGTGCGGCCATTCACATCGACCGCAGCATAGACCTCGCCCATCGCACCGCGGCCGATCACCTCGCCGAGCTGATATCCACCGATCGTCTGATCGCTGAACCGTCCGCGGCCCTGTCGGAGTGCACGTTCGAGCTCCTCGCGTGCCTCGAGGAGCAAGGCTTCGCGGTGCGCGGCGAGCCGCACGGCACGTTCGAGCTCGCCGACCGCCATCAACGCCGTCTTGCGAGAGATCCGCGCGGTCACGTAGGTGCCGAGCAGGACGATCTGCACGAGCGCCTGCACCACCCATTGCTCGCGCACCCCGA
>JAYVRN010000704.1:0-3728 GCA_043776275.1 Myxococcales bacterium
GCGCGCGACCGCCGCCAGCAGGTTCGGCAACAGCGACGTCCGCATCACCGCCTGGTCGAGGCTCATCGGGTTCCGGATCGCGATCGGCTGCGCGCGCCGATCCGAGCCGGCCAAGCCGAGCGCGTTACAGCGGTCCGCGGACTGGAACGCGTACGTGATCGCCTCGTCGAGCCCGGCGGCCGCGAGGGCGAGGCGCGCGGTGTCCCCACGATCCGCGGCGCGCACCCCTGGCGCCTGGCGCAGGAGCGGAAGGCTCGACGGCACGGCCTCGTAGCCCACGATCCGGAGGATCTCCTCGATCACGTCGATCTCGCGCGCGATGTCGGCACGCGCCGAGGGCGGTGAGACCTCGAGCACCGCGTCGGTACCACCGACGGTACAGCCGAGGCGCTCCAGCGCATCGCGGCAGGTGCGAGTCTCGAGCGCGACACCCGAGACCATGCGCACCCGCGCCATCCGCACGCTCAGCGTGGGCGAGACGCGGCGCTGCGGATTTGCATCTATCGCTGCGCCGCCGCCCGAGACCTTGCCGCCGCCGACCTGACACAGCAGGCGCGCCGCACGCGCGGACGCCAGCTCGGCGAGCTCGGGATCCACGCCACGCTCGAACCGGTGCGAGGCCTCGGAGTGCAGGCCGAGCCGCCGGGCCGTCCTGCGGATCAGGATCGGCTTGAAGCTCGCGCTCTCGAGCAGCACGCGCGTGGTCTTGGCCGTGACCTCGGAGTCGAGGCCACCCATCACGCCAGCGAGCGCGATGCCCTTGGCGCCATCGCGGATCATCAGGTCGCCCGGGATCAGGGTCCGCTTCACGCCATCGAGCGTGGTGAACTCCTCGCCGTCGCTCGCATGCGAGATCGCCACGGTGCCCGAGGCCAGCGTGTCTGCATCGAAGGCGTGGAGCGGCTGGCCGAGCTCGAACATGACGTAGTTCGTGACGTCGACGAGGTTGGAGATCGAGCGCACGCCCACCGCGCGGAGCCGCTGGGCGATCTTGCGCGCGAGCGCGGAGCTCCCCGGCCCCACCGTGACGCCCTCGATCGTGCGCGCGATGTACCGTGGGCATGCGTCGGGATCCGCGATCGCGATCTCGCTCTGCCGCGCGGCCGCGGGACCGGCGAACGGGGCGAGATCGATCTCCGGCAGCACGAGCCGGCCGCGCAGGATCGCCACCAGCTCGCGCGCCACGCCGAGGTGCCCGAGCACGTCACCGCGATTGGCGGGCGCATTGACCTCGAGCATCCAGTCATCGAGCCCGAGCGCGATCTGCGCCTTGGCGCCGAGCGGCGTGCGATCGTCCTCGGGCAACACGATGATGCCCGCGTGATCATCGCCGAGGCCGAGCTCGTCCTCGGCGCACAGCATGCCGGGCGAGACGATGCCCTTCACGGGCTTGGCGGACAGCGTGAGCCCGCCAGGCAACGTGGCGCCGATCTGCGCCCACAGGACCTTCCGGCCCGGAGCCGGGACGTTGGGCGCACCACAGACCACCTGGGTCACGGCGCCGCCGCGATCGGTGATCACGTCGACCAGCGTCAGCTTGTCGGCTTGCGGGTGCGGCTGCTTGGCCACCACCTCGGCGACGACGACGCCCGAGAACCCCGCACCGAGGTTCGTCATGCCCTCGATCTCGAGGCCGCCGCGGGTCAGGGCCTTCGCGCCGTCAGACACCGTCGGCTGCGTGTCGAGATCGCACATCTCGAGGAGCCAGCTCCAGAGGACCTTCATCAGAACTGCTCCAGGAAGCGAACGTCGCCCTCGTAGTAGTACTTGATGTCGTTCACGCCGTGGCGAAGCATGGCCATCCGCTCGAGGCCCATGCCGAACGCGAACCCGGTGTACTTCTCGCTGTCGATCTTGCAGTGTGCGAACACGTCGGGATCGACGACACCCGCGCCGCCGATCTCGATCCAGCCGGTGCCCTTGCACAGGCGACAGCCGCTGCCGCCGCAGAAGCTGCACTGCATGTCGACCTCGGCGCCCGGCTCGACGAACGGGAAGTAGCTCGGGCGCAGGCGCACCGTCAGGTCCTTCTGGAAGAACCGCGTGACGAAGTGGATCAGCACGCCCTTGAGATCCGCGAACGAGATCCCCTCATCGACGGCGAGGCCCTCGATCTGCGTGAACATCGGCGAGTGGGTCGGGTCGTCGTCGCGGCGATAGACGTGCCCGGGCGCGATGATCCGGATCGGTGGCGTCTGCGTCAGCATCGTGCGGACCTGCACCGGTGAGGTATGCGTGCGCAGCACGATGTCCTCGGACAGATAGAACGTGTCCTGCATGTCGCGTGCGGGGTGATCCTTCGGGATCGCCAGCGCCTCGAACGTGTGCCAGTCGGTCTCGATCTGCGGGCCATCGGCCACCACGAAGCCGAGCTCCGAGAAGATCTGCACGGCCTCGAGCCGGACCTGGGTGAGCAGGTGCAAGTGCCCACGCGGCGCGGGGCGCGCCGGCAGCGAGACATCCACCACGCGGGCGAGATCGACCTTCGCCACGGCGTCGGCGAGCTCGCCGAGGCGGCGCGAGATCTGGTCCTCGATGGTCTGCTTGACCTTGTTGACGGCAGCGCCGACCAGCGGCCGGTCCGCAGGCGGGAGCTTGGACAGCTCCTTCATGACCTCGGAGACCTTGCCCTTCTTCCCGAGAAACAGAGCCTGGGTCGCGCGGATCGCCTGCTCGTCGACGAGCGGCTGGATCAGGGCGAGGAACTCGTCGGCGAGCTTGTCGAGGTTCGCGATCAGATCACTGGCGCTCATGAGCTCCTCAAGTACCGTTTCGTGTTGTCTCGGGCGCTCGGCGCTCGAAACGCAAAAAACGGCGACTCTTGCGAGCCGCCGTCATTCAAGCAGAACAACCGGGTCGCTACGCGCTGGCGATCGCCTTGAAGGCGACCGGGTCGCTGATCGCGATCTCGGCGAGCATCTTGCGGTTGAGCTCGATGCCCGCGCCGCCGATCTTGCCCATCAGCTTCGAGTACGTGGCACCGAGGCCGCGAGCGGCCGCGTTGATGCGCTGGATCCACAGCGAGCGGAAGTCCCGCTTGCGGACCTTGCGCGACCGGTACATGTGCATCCACGCGTGCTGGACCGCCTCGTTGGCGATCGCGTGGCAGCTGTTGCGCTTGCCACGGTAGCCGCTGGCCGCCTTCAGGATGCGGTTGCGACGACGGCGGGCTTTGAATCCTCGTTTTGCGCGGGGCATAGCACTAGTCCTTGTACGGCAGCAGGAGCGCGATCTGGTGGTGGTGCGCGTCCGGGACGTACGCGCCGTTGCGGGCCTGGCGCTTACGCTTCTGGCTGCGATTCGTCAGCAAGTGGCGCTTGTACGCGTGACCGAACTTGAACTTGCCGGTAGCCGTGCGCTTGAAACGCTTCTTGGCACCGGAATGAGTCTTGACCTTGGGCATAGGCAACTTCCGCGGAACGGAGGGTGGCACTTATGCCCCAGTTATTCGGGCTCGACAAGCCCTTTCAGGCCGGTTCTAGATCCCGGGGCTCGTTGGCGTGCCGAATCGGCCAACTAGTGACGGGCCCTGGGCTCCGAGGGCCGTTCAGGGCGCCAGGGCCCGGGCGGCAGCGTCGAGCAGCGGCTTTGGGGTCACCGGCTTGCCGGTCGCCTGCTGCATCCAGAGGTCCGGGAGGATGTTGCCGATCCGGCAGACCCGCTCGAACTCCTTCGCGAACGTCGCCTTGTCCTTGCCGGCGACGTGCTCCTCGACCTGGAACGCGATC
>JAYVRN010000705.1:0-13102 GCA_043776275.1 Myxococcales bacterium
CATCACCGCGGCCTTCGCGGCATAGTAGCCGGGCGCCGGAAACACCGACGAGTCGTAGCGATAGCCGCGGGTGGCGAGCGCATCGAGCATCGCGGGCGACACGTCGTATCCGGGGGCGCGAAACCCGTGGACCGGCACGCCCGTGATCGCACGCAGCACGCGATCGCCGCCGGAGATCTCCGCCTCGATCACCTCGGGCGCCAGGCGCGCGAGCTCGTAGGGATGCGAGTAGGAGTGATTGCCGAGCTCGTCCCCGCGCGCGTGCAGCTCGCGGAGCCGCGTCGCGTTCGCCGCGCGCGCCGGACGATCAGGGAGCGCCGCGTCCGCATCGGCATCGCGCCCGACCACGAACCAGGTCACGTGCAGCCCCTTGTCGGCGAACAGCTTTGCCGCGCGCGGCAGGGCGCGCTCGAGGATCACGTGCTCGAGCTCGGGGGGATGAGCGCCGAGGCCGTGGATCCGGTAGTAGCAGGCGAGTCCGTCGAGATCGATCGAGACGGCGCAGGGCGGCTTCACGGTTTTCCGCCGAACCGGATCACGTACGTCATCTTCGCGATCCCACGCAGCACGTTGGGGACGCGCTTGACGAGGTTGATCGCGGGAGGACGCTTCTCGTGGAGCCGGATCGGGATCTCGAGCACGTGCAGACCTGCGTGGCCCGCGCGGATCACGAGCTCGCTCGCGAACAGATCTCGATCGATCACGCACGATTCCACCACCGGCAGCAGCGTCTCGCGGTGGAACGCCTTGAGGCCGTGCGTGTCGGTGCCGCGGAAGTCGAGGGCGACCCGCAGCATCGTGTTGATCACGCGGGTGGCGGCACGGCGAAACAGCGGCCGTTCGTCGCTCGCGCCCTTCATGGCCTTGCTGCCCACGACCATCGCGCAGTCCCCGTGCCGCAGGAGCTCGAGGGCGCGCCGGTGAAAATCGCCGTCGCAGAGATCGATCTCTTCGCAGATCACCCAGGTGCCGGTCGCCTCGAGGATGCCGCGCCGGAGCGCCTTGCCGTAGTTCGGCTCGCCCAGCGAGAACGTGCGGATCTCGGTACGCTCCGCCGCCAGGTGTTCGGCGAGCGCCGCCGTGCCATCGCGGCTGCCGTTCTCCGCCAGGATCACCTCGAAGGTGAGGTCCGGCATCTCGAGGGCCGCCCGGACGACCTCGAAGCCGTCGAGCAGCTCGGTGACGGCCTCCCGCAGGATGCCTTCCTCGTTGTAGACGGGAATGACGATCGAGACGTCGGGCATCAGGAGCCCGGGTTTAACACACCCGCAGCGGCCTGCTCCACGAAGCGCTCCGTCTGTCCTGCGGCCATCAGCTGGATGTGCTCGCGGAGGCCGCGCTGCGTGGCCAGCTCCACGAGCCACCGCGCTGGCTCGTCCAGCCGCTCGTAGGACAGCGGGAACGCGCCGTGGTGGATCGGCACCAGCATGCGCGAGCGCAGGTCCTCGAACGCATAAAGCGCGTCGAGTGGCGACATGTGCCGGGCCCGGAACGAGGTCGGCAGGAAGCCTCCGATCGGCAGCGCCGCGATGTCGGGCGCGTAACGCGCGCCGATCTCGGCGAAGCCGGAGAAGTATCCGCTGTCGCCGCACAGGAACGCGCTCGGTCCAGGGCCGCGCAGCACGTACGACAGGCCCCGGGCGAGCTCGGTGTCGCCGTGGGCTGTCGCGGCCGCCACCACCTGAACCCCGCGCAGCTCGAGATCGGCCCCCGGCTGAAGCTCCACCACCCGCGCGAAGCCGAGCGCGCCGACCCAGGAGGCGGTCCCCGCGGGCACCACGAGCGTCGCCGAGCGCGGGAGGCGCTTGAGCGTGGGGATGTGCAGGTGGTCCGCGTGGCGGTGCGAGATCAGGATCAGGCCGACATCGGAGAAATCGCCCGGCGCCAGGCCCGGCTCGACGGCGCGCCGCACGCCGCCGATCCACCGCCCGAGCATCGGATCGAACGCGATCGCGAGGCCGGGATAACGTGCGATCACCGACGCGTGACCGCCAAACGTCAGCGCGAGCTCGCCCCGGCTCACCGGCGGCACCGGCTCGAGCTGGGCCGGTCGCGGGGCGCGGAACCAGCGGGTCATCCAGTGGCCGACCAGGCTCCGGTAGCGCTGGACGCGGATGTCGCGGTGCAGACGGCTCAGCTCCGCCGCCCGTGCCCCGTGCTTGCCGCCTTCCGCTGACATGACCTCGATCACTGTCGCTGGGCTTTTCGTGGGGCGCAAGTCGAGGGTACGTTCGGGGTCCCGCCGTGCAGCCCGTCCGTAAGCTCTCTGTCCTGCTCGGCCGCTGGCCGGTCGCCCTGGCGACCGTCCTCGTGATGGCGGCGGTCCTGCTCCTCCCGGGCCTGGGCGGAAGTGGCCTGTGGGAGCCGCAGGAGCGTCAGCTCGCGGATCGGGTCGCGCCGCCGTTGTCGATCGAGGCCGCGAAGGTCGTCGAGCCGCCGCAGCCCGCGCAGGGCGTGCCGCCGCCCGAGGAGGCCTGCGTGCGCACGCCACCCAAGGATGCCAGGGCGCGCTCGCTGACCACGCACGCGATCGTGTTCGGCCGGGACACGTTCGGCGACTCCGATGCTGGGCGCCGCCTGCCCTTCGCCCTGATGGGCCTCCTCACCGCCCTGGCCACCGCGGGGATCGCGCTCCGGCTCGGCCGGCCCCGCGCCGGCGTGATCGCCGGCCTGGTGGTCCTGTCGATGCCGCTGTTGCCGCTGCAGTCACGCATGTTGACCTCCGAGATCGGCACCGCCTGCGGTGGTGCGCTCCTGGTCTATGCCTTCGTCGCGCTCGCGCGGCTCGGCAGTGCGTACGGCACGGCGCTCGCGGCGGTCGATGCCGCGGTCAGCATCGCGGCGCTCACCGCCGGCGCCTACCTCGGCTTTCACGGCGGCGGTGCCCTGCTCGGGCTCGTGGTCCCGATCGGTGCGTGCGCGGCCGCGGGTGGCTTCGGCGTCACGCCGCTGCTCCGTCGCGAGCGCGCCGCAAAGGTGATCCCCGCGATGCTCGCGGCCGCGATCGTCGTGACCTTGATCGGGATCCTCGTCTATCAGCTGTACTCGCTGAAGACGCCGACACCCGGGATGATGCCCCCTGCGCGCTCGTTGCTCGGCAAGGCGATCGTCTCCGAGGGCTGCTGGTCGTCCGCGCTCGGCGGGATGTGGCGCCCCGACGATGACCTGCGGATGGTGTTCGATTCGATGTTCGAGCAGATCGCGTACGGCACGTTCCCGTGGGGCGTGCTCGGACCGATCGCGATGATCGCGCTCCTCCACAGCACCGACAAGGATCACCGCACCGCGGGCGCCGTCACCCTCGCGTGGGCGGGCGGCGCGTGGATCGCGTGCGAGGTGTTCCAGCGCAAGGTCGGGTTCACGCTGTACGCCGGGTTCCCCGCGCTCGCCGTCGCGGTCGGCGTGTGGCTCGATGACGTGCTGACCCGCCGCGCCCGAGGCGATGGCGAGGCGATGCCCGCCGGCATGATGTTGCTCGGGCTGTTCTTCATCATCGCCGTGCTCGATCTCGCGAAGGACATGCAGGGCTTTGCCGATCGCATCACCTCGCTCCTGATCGGCAACGACCAGCTGCCGTACCCCAAGGACTCCAAGCTCCTGTTCCTGCCGACCAAGCTGTGGATCCTCCAGATCGGCATGCTCGCGGGCCTCGGCTTCGGGCTGTCGATGTTGATCTGGCGCCCCGGCACCAATACCCGCGCGCAGAAGCTCCAGCGGATCGCCACGTGGTGCATCGGTGGCGCGTTCGCCGGCACGGTCGCCATCGCAGCGTTCTGGTCGTTCGTGTGGCAGCCGCGTCTCGCCCTCAACGTGTCGTCCAAGGCGATGTTCGAGAGCTTCCAGGACCTCCGCGGCGCGGGGGATCAGCTCGTCATCATGGGGGACCTCGGGCACGCGCCCCTCGCGTACGCCCCGGACACCAAGCCGGAGATGGTGAACACCCGCGATCAGGTCGTCACGGCCCTCGGCCGATCGAATCGCGTGTTCGCGATCGCCCCGCAGAGCGAGCTGTGCACGCTGCACCGCGAGCTCGCCGGTAAGCCGTACTTCGTGCTCGACGATCGCAACGTGCGCAACCTCCTGCTCTCGAACAAGGTGGACGGCACCTCCGACAAGAACCCGCTCGCGGCGGCGATCCTCCACACCGAGCCCACGCAGTTCGGCGCGAAGCCCAAGGGGCGCGTGACCTGGGACAACAAGATCCAGCTGCTCGGCTGGGACATCCCACAGACCATGGGTCGCGGCTCGAAGGTGACGGTGAAGCTCTACTACAAGATCCTCCAGCCCGTCGGCGGTGCGTGGAAGGGCCTCATGCACTTCGACGGACCGCTCCGGTTCAATGGCGATCACGAGCCGATCAACGGGCGCTGCCCGACCTCGACCTGGCAGCCCGGTGACTTCATCGTCGATACGCTGACCATCACCGCGGGCGGCGGCGCCTTCCCCGCGGGCAAGTACGACGTCTGGATCGGCTTCTTCACCGGTTCGGCGCCGAACTGGAAGAACATGGTCGTCAGCGAAGCGCCTGCCGATATGAAGGACACGGCAGATCGCGTGAAGCTCATGTCGGTCAACCTCGACTGATCTGCGCGCGCAGGGCCGCCCGAGATGGTGGCCGAGATCGTGGCCGAGATGGTGGCCGAGATCGTGGCCGAGATCGTGGACAGACGGTGGCGAAGATACGATTGACGCCCGTCGCGAGAGAGGGTTATGACGACGACGCGATGGGACCGAAGGCCAAAGGGGATGTGATCGAGCCGTTCCCGGTGGCGATCAGCGATGCGGATCGACGTCGGGCCCCTCGGGTCCTCCTGAACCTCGAGGTCGACTACGCGAGCGAGGAGAACTACCTCTTCGCGTACATCACGGACATCAGCGCCACGGGCATCTTCGTCCGCACCACCACGCCGGAGCAGCCCGGCACCCACCTGAACCTCAAGTTCGGGACGCTCGAGGTCGAGGGCCAGGTGATCTGGGTCAACCCGTACCGTCCCGGCGCCCCCGATAACCTTCATCCCGGGATGGGTATCCGGTTCGTCGGGCTCGATGATGACGTCCGCGATCGGCTCCTCGAGCTGATCCGGCGCTTCGCCTACCTCTCCTGATGCCGATCATCTGCGGTACCGATCTGTCCGCCGCGAGCGCGAGTGCGCTCGAGGTCTCCCGCGCTCTCGCCACGATGCGTGGCGAGCGCGAGGTCGTGCTCGTGCACATCGCCGATCCCGACAGCCCCGCGGCCGCGCATGAACGCGAGCGCGCCGAGCTCGAGGCGATCGTGGCCGCGACCACGGGCACGCCCACCGTGCGCGCGGAGATGATCGTCGGGAGCCCGGACGAGGCGCTCGTCCAGTTCGCCGAGACCGAAGGCAGCAATCTGATCGTGATCGCCGCCCGCTCCGCCGGATCCGGGCAGCACCTCGGCACCACGGCATCCCGCGTGATCGCGCGGACCACGGTGCCGGTGCTCGTGATCCGCGATCCCGCGCCGTGGATCGCATATGCCAAGCGCGAGCGCCCGCTCCGCCTCCTCCTCGGGATCGATGACTCGGCGACCTGTGATCTCGGGATCCAGTGGACGCAGGCCCTCCGGGTCGAGGGTCCCGTCGAGGTCGTCCTCGGCGCGATCTATTACCCGGATGATGCCGCCGCGCACTACGGCTTCGAGGCCAAGGCGCTCGTCGATCGCGATCCGCAGATCGAGGCGCTGATGGTGCGTGATCTGCTGCGCCGGTTCGGCGGCTCGCCCGAGCACGTCTCGGCCTACGCGCGCCGCGGTCTCGGCCGGATCGGCGACCACGTCCTCGAGCTCGCGAACGAAGAGAAGGTCGACGCCATCGTCGTGGGCACTGGCCAGAAGACCGGGCTTGGTCGGCTCGGCTCGGTGTCGTCGGTGATCGTCAACGATGCGCGGCAGTCCGTGGTCTGCGTGCCGCCCCAGGCCGCGATCGCCACCGCGACCGTGCCGCACCTGCGGTCCGCCCTCGTGCCCACCGATCTGTCACCGTTCGCGAATCGCGCCGTCGCGTACGCGTACGCGATGACGCCGCCCACCGGCGAGGTCCACCTCGTCCACGTGCTCAAGGACGACGCCGAGGGCGACGAAGCTGACCTCGTGCGTCAGCTCCGTGCCCTCGCCCCCACGGGGTCGACCCAGACCCTCCATGCCCATGTCGTCCGCGGTGACGATGCGGCGACCACGCTCGCCCAGTGTGCCGCACGGCACGGCGTCGACGTGATCTGCATCTCCTCCCACGGCCGCTCGGGCATCGCGCGCGCCCTCGTCGGCTCCGTCGCCGACCGCCTCCTCCGCGCGACTCGCCTCCCGGTCCTCGTTCTCCGTCCAGCCTGAGCGGTCAGCGCAGCTCGCGCCGACCCTGTAGCTTCATCAGGCCGCGCACCTCGACCTGCCGGATCCGCTCGCGGGTCAGGTTCGTGATGAGGCCGATCTCCTCGAGCGTGAGCGCGCCGCGCTCCGCGACGTCGAGGGCACACGTGTGCTCGAGCTCCCACGGCTCGAGCTCGGGGAAGTTGATCTTGATCGAGCCGGTCTCCGGGTTGATGTCCAGGTAGAGGTGGTGCTTGCACGCCACCCATGGACACGGCCGTGCCTCGTTCTTGCACTCGGCCCGCGTCTGCGGCCGATCGATATCGAGCACCGGCGGATACATCAACGCGCCGGCGTGAAGCTCCGCGCGGGTCATCCGCTTCATCGCGATCGTCTTGCTGCGCGGCCGCGTACGCCGCGTACGCCTTCGGACCTTCTGGCTGACCTCCGGAACTCCCTCGGCAGGGAGCGCCTGGATCTCCGTGGTCACGGCGTCGTCAGTGAACTCCCCTTCACCATCGTCAGCGTTCATGACTCTCCTTCGTTCCCCCCGACCGCCACCCGCGCTCGGTGAAGCCACCTTAAGGAACTAGTTACGAAAGTGACAAGTCTTTCGCACAGAAAGTTGATCGGGAGAGATCTCGGCGAAATCATATTGTACGTGGAGATCCTACACGCTACGGATCGCCGCCGATGACGGGGACCACTCGCTCCGGTGGCTGGGGAGGCGCACGACGCGGTGCCGGGCGCCCCGCCCGCGGCGCGATCGCGAGCGAGCCGCACAAGACGCGAAGCGACCTCGCCCCACGCCACCCGGTCCACGTCACCGCGCGCATCCTCCGCGCCCTCGGATCACTCCGCCGCCGCCACGCCTACACGGCCCTGCGCCGTGCGGTCCTCACCTCGCTCGCGCGACCGGACTTCCGGATCGTCCGCCTCGCGCTTCACGCCTCGCGCGTCGAGCTGATCGTCGAGGCCGACGACAAGCTCGCCCTCGCCCGCGGCATGCAGGGCTTCCAGGTCGCAGCGGCCCGCGCCCTCAACGCCGCGCGGCGGCGGCGCGGCACCGTGTTCCCCGATCGCTACCGGCCCACGATCCTGCGCACGCGCCACGCCGTGCGCCGTGCCCTCGCCGCCCTGCCCGCGCCGCACCCCGAGCCCGCGCTGCCGTCCGCGCCCGCGCCTGCCGTCACCTGGCTGCTCCGCATCGAGCTCGGCCGCGTGCGCCCGCGTCCGCGCAGGCGTGGCATCCTCGGCGCGTGAAGCTCGTGGTGCTCGGTGCCGGCGGAGGGCTGGGTCGCAACGCGATCGAGGCCGCACTCGCCGCCGGTCACGACGTGCGGGCGTTCGTCCGGGATCATCGCGGTCGGCGGGCCGCCCGCACACCCATGTGTCCATCCGCCCTCATCGCCCGCGCACCAGCATCTAGACCCCGTCCGGAGCCTCTTCGAGGGCGACAGGCTCGGGTCCGGAGGTCACGCGCGTGCACCGGAGGCGACGCGCGACGCGAACGGTGCCGCGTAGCTGCCGCTCCCCGGCGCCATGTGTCGCCAGTCCCCGCCTCCACCGACGTCCGGCGCCTGTCCGGCGGGCGGACGCCGTGGCCGTGGGCCGGACGCCGACGATGACATCTCGCGGAGTTGGCTCCGGCGCGCCAAGTGCAGTGTCGCGGCGACATGCACGTCACCGCCTTCATGATCATGCGCGAGCTCATCGAGAAGCTCGAGCACAACCGTCAACGCCTCCGCGGCTCGATCCCGGACAAGGCCGAGCGCGATCACTTCGATCACCTCGCCAAGCTCACGATCCATCGCGCGACTGGGGCGGTGGACATCTACGAGGAGGAGCCGTTCCGCGAACGGGCCGCGATCGGTGCGATGTACGCCGCGTGTGATGTGGCGCTGCGCCTGCTCCACGCCTTCGAGCAGGTGCCGGCTCGCGAGGGCGATCAGCAACCGCTCGGCTGGGCGATGCGCGACCTCCGCATGCTGATCTCGGAGCTGTTCGAGTGGGTCGTGGTGCCCGGCGGGGAGCCGATGCTCGAGGTCGAGCGGTGAGCGAGCGGTGGGCGAGCGCAGATCGCCCCGCGGTGCTACACAGCTCGCCATGTCCGGGAAGGTCCTGCTCGTCCACAGCGGTGGGCTCACCTCGCGCCAGTGGCGGCGCCTCGCTCAGCAGCTCGCCCCCGATCACGAGGTCGTGATGCCGGATCTGATCGGCTACGGCGCGGCACCGAGGTGGGCGGTCGGCAGTCCGTTCGATTTCCGCCGGGACGTCGAGCGGCTCGCGGAGCTCGTCGGCGACACGCCGACCCACCTCGTCGGCCACTCGTACGGCGGGCTGCTCGTCCTCCAGCTCGCACTCCTGCGGCCCCAGAGCGTCCGCTCAATCGCCGCGTACGAACCCGTCACGTTCGGGATCCTCGGTGACGACCCGGACGACGTCGAGGCACGGGCCGAGATCGCACGGCTCCCGCACTACGTTCCGGACGCACATGGCGTCGACGAGGCGTGGCTCGCCGGGTTCGTGGAGTGGTGGCAGGGCGCGGGCACGTGGGCACGGCTCGCGCCCGAGACCCAGCAAGGGTTCCGCGACGTGGGCTGGAAGCTGTCGCAGGAGGTGGCGTCGCTGTCCGCCGATCAGACGGATCGCGCGACCTACGCGACGATCACCGCACCGACGCTGCTCCTCGGCGGCTCGGCCACCCAGCCGGTCGAGCTCCACGTCCTCAGGCGGCTGGCCGCCGCGCTCCCGAACGCAACGCTCACGGTGTTCCCGGACCTCGGGCACATGGGACCGCTCACGCACGGCACGCTGGTCAATGCGGCGATCGCCGCACACCTCACAGCCGCTTCTTGATCGCGCGCAGCATCGTCCCCACCACGGGCAGGGTCTCGTAGAACCCACCGGCGGCGTCGAACAGATCGGTGTGGTGGGTGATCCGGCCCTCGGGATCGAACCGCAGGTGCGTGACCCCGGGAACGATCTTCTGCGGATCCTTGGCGCGCCGGCGCCACTCCCATCGCCACCGCACGTACGACCCGTCCGCACCGGTCGCAGTGTCCTCGACGATGAACCGGCTCTCGTCGAGCGCGGTGAGCACCCGACTGAAGTACGCGCGCAATGCGACGAAGTCCCCGCTCACCGTGTGGAACGCATCCTTGAACGCGAACCCTGGGGCGTAGAGCTCCTCGACGCGTTCGATCCAGGCGGGCGAGAACTCGTCGTAGAACCGGCGGAACCGCGCGAGCGCCTCGGCCGTGGTCATCAGTTCCACAGCTTGTTCGAGAAGTTCGCGTGCGCCAGCTCGATCAGATCGGGCTCCTGGTGATACTCGGCGAGGGCGACCAGCAGCTCGCTGGCCTCACCAGCGGCGATCGCATCGGCCCACACGGTGTCCGACTTGGTGGCCCACATCAGCTCGAGGTTCGAGAGGACCTCGGCGCGAAACACCTCGGTCAACAGCTCGGGAGGCGCACCGAACCCGACCACGCGGCGGAGCAACGACCGGCGCAGTACCTCGGCCTCGCCGAGCCGCCCGGCGACGAACGTGACCATCAACGCGCCGATCAGGCAGGCGCCTGCGATCGGGCTCATCCACAGGTACCGATCGTGCGCCCAGATCGCCGGAGCGGCGAACAGCAGCACGAGCGTCCAGCTGAGCCAGCGGGCGTACCCGAGCAGGACGGACTGCCGGTGCAGGGGGATCTTGATCCGTTGCTCGGACCCATCCGCGGCGCGGATCACGTACGCCGAGTGCTCCGGCCAGATCGGCAGGATCACCCGGTAGAAGCTGGTGACCACGGACTCGTGCTCGAGCCGATCGATGCGGCCGTAGTCCTCGGTCCGGAGCCAGCTCTCGCCCTCGATCGTCTGCACGCCGAAAGGCTAGCACGGAGATCGAGCGTCAGACCCCGTTGCTAGGGTCCGCCGCATGACGATGGACGTCGACCCGACCTCGTGGCACCGGATCTCGCAGGTCGTGCTCGAGACCGCGCGCGGAGACGAGCGCACCGCCCTCGCCCTCCTGCAGGGTTGCTACCTCGAGCTCGCGAGTCGGCTGGTCGTCGCCGAGCAGGCGAGCACCCACTGGCTCGATGGCATCGCCACGTTCTGCCAGGTCGCGGCGGACCGGCTCGGTGACGAGGCCAGCTACTTCGTCGGCGCCACGCGCGGCGACGAGGCCCAGCGCCTCGGCAAGCTGCAGGGCGCGCACGAGGAGGCCACCCGGTTCGCCACCCAGCTGCGCGCGCGGTTCGAGACGTTCGAGCAGACGCGCTCGCCCGACGCCACGGGCGAGGCCACGGACGAGCACGACGACGCGCTGCCCGAGCTCGGCTGAGCTCCGAGCCACGCATCGCGCGAGCCGCGACCATGCAGCGCGGCGCTCAGGCGCTCGCGAAGCCGCCGAACACGGTCATCGGCCCGCGGCGCCAGAAGCACTCCGGGCGCACGAAGCCCGCCTCCGCGAGGAGCGCGAGCTCCACCTGCAGCGGCTGGTAGGTGTCTTCGCGGGACCACTGCGCGAACAGCGCGTCCGCTTCGCCGGGGCCGATGCCGTGCTCGAACATCCCCGCGGTCCACACGCGGTAGATCCGATCGTGCTCGGCGCCGGTGGGATGCACGGTCGCATCGGCGCTGAGGAACACGCCACCCGGGCGCAGCGCACTGCGGATCCGCCGGTACAGCGCCCGCTTCGCATCGAGCTCCGGCACGTGGTGGAGGGCGAGGGACGCGACGATCGCATCGCAGGCCGGTAGTGGATCCGCGAACGCCGCGAGCCGCAGCTCGACGCGCGCTCCGTGCGGCGCGAGCCTGGTGCGCGCGACCTCGACCATCGTCGGATCGATGTCGATGGTCTGCACCCGCGCGCGGGGCACGGCGTCGAGGATCGCCCCCGCGAGCGCACCGGTGCCCGCCCCGAGATCGCAGACCAGTGGCGCCGCCGGCAGTACATCCTCGAGCAGTGCGACGACCTGGCCGATCATCTCCTCGTAGCCTGGGATGAACCGGCGGATCTGCTGATCGTACGCGGCCGCATCGATGCCGAGGTGGCTCGCGACCCGGTGCTCGCTCACGTCTCCTCGTCCTCACGCGTCGGAGGCGACGCCGTGGCGAGATTCGGATCCGGCTCACCGGGCACCCGGTACTCCTCGCCGAGCCACTTACCGAGATCGACGAGGTGACACCGCTCGCTGCACAGCGGCCAGAACTTGTTGCCCTCCTTGATCGCGGGCTTTTTACACAGCACGCAGGCCCGGGTCATCCACCAGTCCCAAGGCCGAGCGCGGCGCACCGCGCATCGAGGTAGGCGCGGCTGATCCCGAGATCCACCGCGGCGCCGTCGCGTTCGCCGAGGTGCCGGCCGAGTGCGGCGACGATCGCATCGGCCTCCGAGATCGCGATCGCATCGCGCAGCGTCTTGGGCGGTGGCGCGACCATGCCCGCCACGCGCGTCGACACCATCGAGCCGGTCAGCTCCGTGGCATCGCCGGCGAGCACGAGCATGCGCTCCATCTCGTTCTCGAGCTCGCGGATGTTGCCGGGCCAGCCATACGCCACGAGCCGCGCGAGCGCGCTCTGCGAGAGCCGCGGCGCCTGCGAGGGCCCGCGCCAGTGTTTGACGACGAAGTGCTGTGCGAGGCGCGGGATATCGCTGACGCGTTCGCGCAGTGGCGGCACGGTGATCTTGAGGACGTTGACCCGGTAGAATAGATCCTCGCGGAACTGCTTGTGCTGGACCATGTGCGCGAGGTCCTTGTGCGAGGCCGCGATGATCCGCACGTCCACGCGCACCGGCTTGGTGCCGCCGACGGGCGTGAACACGCCTTCTTGGAGGACGCGCAGGAGCTTGACCTGAAGCGCGGCCGACATATCGCCGATCTCGTCGAGGAAGAACGTGCCGCCATCGGCGACCTGGAACAGCCCCGGCTGATCCTTGACCGCGCCCGTGAACGCACCACGCACGTGGCCGAACAGCGCGCTCTCGAGGAGGTTGTCGTTGAACGCGGAGCAGTTCTGCACCACGAACGGCTTCTTGCCGCGAGGCCCGTGATAGTGGATCGCGCGCGCGATCAGCTCCTTGCCGGTGCCGCTCTCGCCGTGCACGAGCACGGTGGCCTCGCTCTTGACCACCTTGGCGAGCAGCTTGACCACGTCGCGCACGGCCGGCGCATCGCCGACGATCTCGTTGAACGGGTGACTGAACGCGGTGGTCGGGATCTCGATCGGCAACGCACGCTCGACCGCCGCGGCGGCGGCATTCACGAGATCGCGGATCCTCAGCTGATCGTCCACCGACACCCTCGGCGTCGCGGCGATCAACGTCTTCGCCTCATCGGGCGTGGAGCCGATCGTCTTGATCAGCCCCTGCTCCGCGGCGCTGGGATCCACATCGTGCGCACCGGTCGCGAACACGATGCCGAGGACGCCGGTGATGCCGAGCACCGGCGCCGCGATGATCGTCATGCCGGCGTGACAGGTCTTGACGACCGCCGCGCGCTCCTTGGACTTGCCGAACTGAACGGCGAGGTCCGTGAGCTCCTTGGCGCACGCCGCGCCATGCAGGCCTCGCACGCTCTCGCAGGTCGCATGGGACGTGCGGTCGTAGCCGCCGCCCTTCGCATCGGTCAGGCCGAGCTCGAGGCCCCACCACCGGCGCAGCAGGTCGCGCGCCATCGCGACCTCAGCGAGTCCATCGAACGTCAGTGCCACGGCGCGTCACTATAGCTCAACGCGACCACCGTGCATCGGCGTGGACCCGCGCTCGTCCTTCGG
>JAYVRN010000706.1:0-13093 GCA_043776275.1 Myxococcales bacterium
GGGTGGTCTTGAAGTTGCTGTTCATGAACCCATGACCCGCTCGTACTCGTTTCGGACCGTGGCGCGCCGCGTCGCTCTGGTGATCCGCCCCGTGCGAGACCCGAGCATCACCCCGCTCTCGTTCACCTGCTTTCGGTTGGTCCGGATCGAGGATCGCGAGCCGCACGAGCCAGGCTTCGTGGCGATCGAGCTGTGTCAGCCTCCCGGCCAGATGGCTGCGCTCGCGCTGGCGATCCCGACGGTCGGGGCCGTGATGGCCGCGTAGTTTGGACCGCACCCCTGGCTGGGGCATGATCGCTCGGTGGGAATCGAGAACGATGACGTGCCGTCGATCAAGCCGCGCTATTCGCTCCTCACCGTGGGGGTGGTCGCCGGCGTAACGCCGTTCGTGATCCACGTCAGCTCGAGCAGCACCTCGTATGTCAACGGCGCGCTGGTCGCTGCGACGTACCGTGACTGGGTGGCGGTTGGCGGTGGTGCGGTGGCAGCGATCTGCGGGATCGCGCAGGCGATCCTCGGCGCACGTAGCGAGCTGGGCCACGGCAAGAACGTCGGACTCGGGTTGCTGCTCGTCGCGCTCGGGGGCTACCAGCTCGCCAGCGGGTTCGGCGTGTTCCAGCCCAAGCCCGCGGCCCCGTCCTCGTTCGCCACGGATCACGGCCTATCCACTGACCTTGCACCTACCACCGGGCCGCCGAGGTCGCCCACGGCTCCACCGCCGGTCTGCGAGAACGCGGAGGCATGCAACAAGCTCGGGGCCAAGCTCCGCGACGCCAAGGATCTCGCAGGTGCCTATCGCGCCTTCGTCGCCGGGTGCACCGCGGACGGCCGGGGCAACTGCTACATGGCGGCGATCGTGCTCCAGGACTCCGATCCCGGTGATCCGCCCAAGGTGCGGGCGCTGCTCGGCCAGGCCTGCGACCTGGGGATGGCCAAGGCGTGCGGCGTGCTCGGGGTCCACATGTTCACCGGGTACGGCGGCGCGAAGGATGTGGCGAAGGCGTTCGCGCTGGTCACCACCGGATGCGACGGCAAGGATGGCCAGAGTTGCTACAACGCGGGCGTGTTCCATCGCGATGGCAATGGGGTCGCCGCCAGTGATGCGAAGGCCTACGAGCTGTTCGCACGCGGGTGCGAGCTCGACGACGCGAAGGGCTGCAACGAGGCCGGTGTGTGGCTGATGACCGGACGCGAGCACGCCAAGGATCCAAAGGCGGGTGTGGCGCTGTTCGAGAAGGCGTGTGGTCTCGACGACGCACTATGCTTTCACCTCGCGATGGCGACCGACCGCGGCGAAGGCGGCCTGCGGAAGGATCCGGCGAAGGCACGTGAGCTCTACACCAAGGCGTGCGAGGCGGACTCGATGGCCGCGTGCAACGATCTCGCTGACGATCTCACGAAGGGCATCGGTGGTCCGAAGGATCTCGCGCGAGCCAAGCAGCTGTTCCAGCGCGCGTGCGACGGTGGCAACGAGCTCGGCTGCAAGAACGTCAAGATCGTGAAGTAGCCGCTGCAAGCGCTGTACGTGCCGCTACAACCCGGGGGAGAGCGACCACGCGAGTCCGCGCAGGGCGGGGCGGCGACTCTCACCGGCGACGGGCCCGGGCATGAGCTATCGCGATGTTGGAGCGTCGGGGAGCTGGTACGGACCGTGCTCTCTCCCTCGAGATGGTCCTCCGCCGGTTGATCCCTTCGCTCGTCCTGATCCTCGGCTTCGGGCTCGGCCAGGAGGCCGGCGCGGGCGGCAAGGTCGACTGGAGCGACTACCTCGAGCCCCCGGGCGCGCGCCCCGTGCCGATCAAGCATGACGAGGTGGCAGCCCAACCACAGAAGGAGACCCGCGCCACCGCATCGCGCGGCAAGGCGGTCAAGGCCAAGACCGCCGAGCGGTCCAAGCTGAAGAAGAAGCGCCTCGCGAAGCGGGGGAAGCGCCGCTGAACGCAGACGCGACGTAGCGCTGCGTCTATCGTGAGCGCCACTCCATGAGTCGGCGTGACAACGCGGAAGCGCGATGCGCGGTGTGCCACATGCACGCGACGTTGTGCATCTGCGCGCTCGTGCCGACGTTGCAGGCGCGCACGCGCCTCTCGCTCCTCATCCACTACCGCGAGGAGCGGAAGCCAACCAACACGGGCACGCTCGCCGCACGTTGCCTCCCGGGGAGCAGCATCGGGATCGTCGGAGATCGTGCGCACCCGCTCGCCCTCCCACTGGTGCGCCCGGGTGAGCTCGGCCTCCTCATGTTCCCCGCCGAGGATGCGGTCCCGATCGAGCGCTACGCCGCGAGCGCGCAGCCGGTCGTGCTGATCGTTCCCGACGGCAACTGGCGTCAAGCCGGCAAGATGCGCCGCCGCGTGCCGGGCCTCGCCGAGCTCCCGTGCGTCACGCTGCCCGACACCGGACCCACGGCGTATCGGCTGCGCACGGAGACCAAGGACGGTGGGCTCGCCACGCTCGAGGCGATCGCCCGTGCCCTGCGGGTGCTCGAAGGTGACCGTGGCCCCGAGATCGAGGCGGCGATGCTCGCGGTGTTCGACGTCATGGTCGAGCGCACCCTGGGCTCGCGCGGGACCCCGAGGCCAGCCGGCCCTCGCCCGTAGGGCGGTGTTCCGACGCGCGGTGTACGCTCCCTACGTGATCTTTGCGCGCTCTGCCGCGGCGCACGCCGCCCTCCAGCTGGTCTCGGCGCTGCAACGCCGGATGGTCGATGCACAGGAAGGCATCGCGCGTGCGATCGGCGAGCCTGATCAGTTCACCGAGGTCAGCTGGGTTCGAGATGACGGACGCCACGGCGGAGGCACGCGTCGCTCGATCGCGGATACGCAGGTGTTCGATCGCGCCACGGTCAACGTCTCCCAGGTCCACTACGACGATGAGCCGGAGAAGCGCCTGAGCTCGGCGACGGCGCTGTCGACGATCATCCATCCGCGGCATCCGCACGCCCCGTCGGTGCATGTGCATGTCAGCTGGACCGAGATGCGCGATGGCACCGGATACTGGCGGATCATGGCGGATCTGAACCCCGCGATCCGCGAGACCGAGCCGGCGCTGGCGGCCAAGGTTCGCTTTCTCGCCGCGTTGCGCACGGCGGCGCCGCACGTGTTCGACGAGGCCGCGCGCCAGGGCGACGCGTACTTCTTTATCCCCGCGCTCGACCGCCACCGCGGCGTGGCCCACTTCTATGTCGAGCAATACGCGACCTCCGATCTCCAGGCCGACGCGGCGCTCGCGCAGAGCGTGGCCGAGGCCGCGATCGACACGCACGCCGCGATCGTGGGCGATGCGCTCCACGGCGCGAGTGCGGCCGATGCGGCTTCGCGGCAGAGTCAGCTCGCGTACCACACGCTGTACCTGTTCCAGGTCCTGACGCTCGATCGCGGGACCACCTCGGGGCTCCTGGTCCACGATCAGAACGATGTGGGGATCCTGGGGTCGCTCCCCTCGCACGTCGTTCGCAGCCTCCTCGCGAGCTGGCGCGAGCGCGTCCCGGCGCCGGTCGATCAGCTGGTCGATCGCCTGCTCGAGGCACTGCCCGCGGGCGAGATCGTCGAGGTCGATGAGGTCAGCAAGCGCGCCCTCGCCAGGGCAGTGCGAGCGTTCTATCAAGCCAACCCGCGCGCTCTCGAGCTGCAGGCGCGGGGCGATGTCATCCCGCCGACGGTCGCGAACCACCGCTGACGATCGCTGCGGCTCGGAAGCTCAGAAGCTCGCCTTGATCTTCGCGATCGCGATCGCCTTGACCTCCTTGTACGCGGGCTGGGACTTCCAGGCCTTGTCGCTGAACGTGGTGTGCTTGTCCCCGATGTCCATCCCGAGCACGAACGGCACGCCCTGCTCGCGGATCACTGCGCTGGTCTCGAGGTTGACGCTGCCGATCGGACGATCCTTGTCCGTGACCTGGAACTGGTAGACGTACGCGAGGTCTCCGCCGGTGTCGAAGGCCTCGTACACGAAGATGTGGAACTTGCCGACGTCGAACTGATCGAACACGTACGACTTCATCTTCACGAGCCCAGGATCCTTGGCCGCCTTCTTGAGCGCGAAGACCTTCTCGCGCGCCTTCATCGCCTCGGCGTTCTTCCCGAGGGCCATGTAGGCCTGCACGAGCTTCTTCGCGCTATTGAAGTCGTCGGGGGCGAGCTTTCCCGCGGTGGTCCATCGCTCGGCGGCCTTCGCGAACTGCTTCAGGTCGTAGTAGCCCTGGCCCGCGTTGTAGGCCGCGTCCACGTGCTTGGGATCAGCGGCGAGCGCACGATCGAAGCGCACCACGGACTCCTTGCCCTTGCCCGCACCGGCGAGGACCACGCCCGCGTTGTACGCGGCGTCGGCGAGGCGCTTGTCGAGCGTGAACGCCTTGTCGTACGCGGCCACGGCGAGGTCCGGCTTCTGGAGGCGGCTGAGCACCCAGCCGCGCGCATAGTGCGCATCGGCCTGCTTGGGATCCTTCTTGACCACGAGGTCGAGCTCGGTGAGCGCTTGCTCGAGGGCCGCCGGATCCTTCTCCTTGGCCATCGCGACCTTGAGGATGGCGATCCCTTCGGAGTCTTGCTCCCCACGGGCCGGCGTGGGGGCGACGAGGAGGACCAGGGCGAGGAGGAACAGGCTGGGCCGCATCTGGATAGCCTAAGGCAGGTCCATGATGCCGCGAGGATAGCGGTTCACGAAACTTCATCTCGCCGGGTGAACCAAACCGGGTGGTCCCGCGTCGGAGCCTCATGACTCGCTTTCTGGCGCTCGCGTCGCTCCTCGTACTCGCTGGCTCGGCCTCGGCGGACCGCGGCCGCTGGCGCCGCCCCCACCGGCCGCCCCCGCCGATCAGCCTCGATGCACTGCGCGAGGTGACCAGCGCGTGCCAGGACGCCTTCGAGGGGCCGACCAACGAGCAGGCCTGCATGGCCACGATCTCGCAGAGCCGCACGCAGTTCGCGGTGCGCCCGATGGTCGCCGCGTGCGAGGACGCGTTCGACGGCGATGCGAACGAGCTCGCCTGCCTCGCGATCGCGGTCAGCTCGTGGCCGGACCCGGCGCCGGTGATCGCCGCGTGCGAAAACGCCTTCGATGGCGATGCGAACGAGCTCGGCTGCGTGCGGACGCTCGCGAGCTCGTGGCTGCCGGCGAGCGCGGTGACCGCGTGCGAGAATGCATTCGATGGCGATGCGAACGAGCAAGCGTGCCTCGACACGCTGGTCGGGACGCGCTACGAGCCGACGGAGCTCGTACGCTACTGCGAGGACTCGTATGATGGCGACGCGAACGAGCTCGCGTGCCTCGGCCAGTTCCGCTAAGCGCGCGGAGCGCACGACACCGCCGCGTGCGCTCGGGGTGCCACGGGGATCCGCACTGTCGATCGCCGGCGCGCGGTAGGATAAGAACCAAGGACACGTGCGGCTCGCTGCTCCCACCATCGTGATCACCGGCCTCGCGCTGGTCGCGATCGCGTGCTCGCAGGGCGCACCGGCGCCCTCGCGCGTCGAGCTGATCGAGGCTCCCGCGGCTGGTGGCGTGGCCGAGTACGTCGCCCGCGAGGTCGCGCGCGGCGCGGCGGATCACGTGCCAGTGCTGGTGTACGTCGGGGCCACGTGGTGCGAGCCGTGTCAGGACTTTCATCGTGAGGCCGCGGCCGGGAGCCTGGATGCGGCCCTCGGGCCCGCGCGGGTGCTCGTGTTCGATCTCGATCGCGATGGCGAGCGGCTCGCCGCCGCCGGGTACCGCTCTGACCTGGTGCCGCTGTTCGCGCGGCCCAGACCCGATGGGCGCGCGTCGGGAGCGCAGACCGATGGCGTGCAGAAGGGTGGCGGCTATGTCGACCAGCTCACCCCGCGGATCCGCGCGCTGCTTGCCACCAGCCCCTGAGGCGGGATGCCCGCGATCCGGCCTTGCCGGGTGCTGCCGGTGATCCGCGCTCGCACCGACGACGGAACCCGCTATCATCCCGGTAGGTCATGAGGCAGGCACCCGTACTCGCGCTCGTCCTCGTCGCTGGTTGCCTCGTGCCGCCTGGGCCGTCGCCCGGGCCCGATCCGGATCCGGGCAACGGCGGCTGGACCAATCCGCAGGGGTTCGGCTGCGCGAGTGACGTCGAGTGCGGGGCTCAGCTCTGCGCGCGCGATGGCGCGTGCTACCCGGCCGCGAGCATCCGCGAGGCCCACGTGCTGTGGACGGTGCGCGGTGCGGTCGCGAGTACCACGAGCTGCGCGCAGAGCCCGAATCTGTTGATCGAGTTCTACGGCTCGAACGGCGAAGCGTTCGGCTTCGCTCCCGTGCCCTGCCGTGCCGGAGAGTTCATCGTCGACAAGCTGCCGACCTCGTACTTGCGGGTCGAGCTCGGCGTCGAGGGCGCCACCGGGGCGAGCGCGACGATCGACCGGCTCACGGGCGAAGCGCGGATCGATCTGCGCTAACCGCCGGCGCGCGCGAGCCCGCGGAACAAGCGGATCACGCCGACCACGATCGGGCCGAACGCGACCACATACGTGCCGCCCTTCTGTGACGCATGGTCATGGGTGATCGCGGTGATCGCGATGCCGACCACGATCAGGATGATGCCGAGGATGATGTCGCCGTTGATGCCGCCGCTGCGACGGTCCTGATACTGGTCAAACGCCATGTGTAGAGGTCCGGACGGAGGCCGCACGGGGAGAGTCGCAGCCCCCCCGTAACTGAGCCAGATCCCTTGTCCTTGGCGGCCGATCTGGTCAGCGCCATCACGGTTTCCATCACGGCTGATCGCAAGGATGTCCTCGGGGCTCAGGCGCTCTATGCTGTGTGTCGGGATCCATGGAGCACGCGCGCCTGGGACGCTACGAGCTCGTCAGCCACCTCGCCACCGGCGGGATGGGACGGGTCTCGCTCGCGCGCACCCAGGGAGAGGGCGGCTTCGAGCGGCACGTGGTGATCAAGGCGCTCGATCTGGTGGAGATCGACGATGCCGAGGCCACCGAGATGTTCCTCGACGAGGCGCGGCTCCTCGGCATGCTGCACCACCAGCACATCGCTGCGATCCACGAGGTGTGTCGCGACGAGGAGGGACGGTTGTTCCTCGTGCTCGAGTACGTTCACGGCCACAGCGCGCACGATGTCTGGGAGCGCGCGCTCGATCTCGGGAGCCAGTTACCGCTCGACTTCGTCCTGACCTTGATCTCCGCGGCGTCTGCGGGCTTGCACTACGCGCATACCAAGCGGTCGCCCGATGGTGAGCGGCTGCAGCTCGTCCATCGCGACGTCACGCTCTCGAATCTGATGATCGGCTTCGACGGTGGGATCAAGGTCATCGATTTCGGGATCGCCAAGGCCACGGTCCGCACCACGCGCACCCAGGCCGGCTTCATCAAGGGGAAGCTTGGGTACATGGCGCCCGAGCAGCTGCGCGGCAAGGCACTCGACGCGCGCACCGATGTGTTCGCGCTCGGCATCGTGCTCTACGAGTTGACCACGATGCGTCGCGCATTCCGTGACGTCTCCGATCGCGTCACCGTCGAGAGGATCAAGGCCGGCACGTACGCGCGACCTTCCCAGATCGTGCCCGACTATCCGCCCGAGCTCGAGGCGATCGTCATGCGGGCGCTGCGCGTGAACCCCGACGAACGGTTCGCGAGCGCCGACGAGCTACGCCGCGCGATCGAGGTACTCGGCCATCAGCTTCACCTCGTGCTCGGCGACGGTGCGGTGGTGGATGCGATGTCGAAGCTATTTGCGGATCGCGCCGAGCCGTGGCAGCGCCGGGCCACCACGCGTGCCGAGACCGAGTCCTCGATCGAGGTGGAGTGGGACGATCCGCATGCGGCGACCACCCGGGTCGCGCCCCACGCGGCGCTCGCCACCTTGCTCGCACCGGCGGGCATTGTCCTGCAACGTCCGATCACGGAACGCGCCGATCAGCTCGTGATCGAGAGCGAGGATGTCCGCGCCCCCACGGATCGCGCGAGCGGGCTCGATCTCGATGCGCTGATCTCGGACATCTCCGTCCCGGCTGTGGCCCCCGCCGTCGCGGCTCACGCCGTCACGGATCCCGTCGTCGCAGCCCCCGCGGTGAAGTCTCCCGCGGTGAAATCTCCCGCGGTGAAATCTCCCGCGGTGGCGAGCACCGAGCACCTCAAGTCCACGGCGTTCATCAAGGTCCCCGGGCGGAAGCGCGCAGGCTGGCCGATGATCGGTGCGGTGATCGCGGCGGTGGTGGCGGTGACCGTGCCGATCGTGGTGATCGCGACCCGCGAGGATGCCGTCGCCGCCGAGGCAGCGAGCTCGAAGCCCGCGGCAGCCGCAGCACCGCCCGCAGTTGCCGCAGCCAGACCGGCACCTGCCGCCGCTGCCCCTGCGCTCTCCACCGCTACACCCGCACCTGCCGCAGGAACACCCGCGCCCACGGCCGCACCTGCCGCGGCTGTCGCGGCT
This sequence comes from Myxococcales bacterium, assembly GCA_043776275.1. GTDB lineage: Bacteria > Myxococcota_A > Polyangia > Haliangiales > Haliangiaceae > JABFXX01. The sequence continues at coordinate 8,392 of JAYVRN010000706.1, forward strand.
GTCGCGGCTGTCGCGGCATCAGCCCCGTCCGCGCCGACGGTGGCCGCGCCCTCGAAGGTGCACGTGACGATCACCTCCACACCGCCGAACGCCACGGTGCTGCTCGATCAACGCCGCCTCGGTCGCACACCCTTCGACGGCGAGCTCGACCTCGCGCCCGGCGTTCACACGATCAAGGTCCGGCTCCGCGGGCGAGCTGCACAGAAGCGCGCGATCGATCTCGTGGCGGGGTCCGGCGTCGACGAGACGTTCACGCTGTTGCGGGCCCGCGCGGGCGTCGCAGGCGACTGAGCGTCCGTCGCCCGCGTGGTGGCGGCATCAGCGGCGAGGAGGTGTGAGGATCCGTGGGCTCGTGAGGCGCACGAGATGGCGGCTCGCGGCTATGGTCCGGGCATGCGCCTCCGCGTCGCGATCGCCCTCGCCCTGGTCTCGTGCTCGTCCCCCGGAGCTCCTCGCCCGGCTCCGGTCGTGGTCGCTCCGCCTCCGCCCCCGCCAGCGCCGGTTGCACCGCCGGCCGCACCCACGCCGCCCTCGCTGCGGCTCCCCACGGGCGTGCGCCCGACGGCGAACACGGCCGAGCTGACCATCGATCCGGCGAGCGAGGACTTCACGGGATCGATCACCACGACCATCGCGGTCGACGAGCCGACCTCGGTGATCTGGCTCAACGGTGACGAGCTCCAGCTCGCCACGGCGATGGCCACGGTGGGGGGTGTCGCGCAGCAGGCGATCGTCACGGCACCGAAGCCGGGCTACCTCGCGCTCTCCTTCGCGGCGCCGCTCGCCCGCGGCACCGGGACCCTGGCGATCACCTATCGCGGGAAGATGCACCGCAGTGATGGCGACGGCATCTACACCGCGCAGGAGGGTGGCGATTGGTACGCGTACACCCAGTTCGAGGCCACGGATGCGCGGCAGGCCTTCCCCACGTTCGACGAGCCCTCGTTCAAGGTGCCCTGGAAGCTGACGCTCCACACCAAGCAGGCGCTGGTCGCGTTGTCGAACACGCCGATCGTCGCCGAGCGGCCCGAGCCCAACGGGATGAAGGCGGTGGAGTTCGCGGAGACCAAGCCGCTGCCCGCGTACCTCGTGGCGTTCACGGTGGGGCCGTACGATCTGGTCGACGCGGGCAAGTCCAAGTCCGGCGTGCCGGTGCGGATCGTCGTGCCGCGCGGGCGGAGCGCCGATGCCACGTATGCCGCGAAGGTCTCGGTCGAGCTGCTCGAGCGGGTCGAACAGTACTTCGGCACGCCGTATCCCTATCCCAAGCTCGATCTCGTGGCGTTCGCGGTGTTCAACGCCGGTGCGATGGAGAACCCGGGGCTCATCACCTATCGCCAGAACATCCTCCTGACCAAGCCCGAGGAGCGCACGCTCGGGCGCGAGCAGCGGTTCGCCACGGTGACCGCGCACGAGATCGCTCACCAGTGGTTCGGCGACTACGTCACGCTCGCGTGGTGGGATGACACCTGGCTCAACGAATCGTTCGCGAGCTGGATGGAGACCAAGATCGTCGAGACCTGGCAGCCGACGTGGGATCTCGACATCGATGCCGTCAGCTCCAAGTCGGGCGTGATGGGACGCGACAGCCTCGACAGCGCGCGCGCGATCCGTCAGCCGATCACGACCGCGGCGGATATCGAGAGCTCGTTCGATGGCATCACGTACGGCAAGGGTGAGGCGGTGCTCGCGATGATCGAGCGGTCCGTCGGGCCGGATGTGTTCCAGCGCGGCGTCCGCGCGTACCTCGCGAAGCACGCGTGGGGGAATGCCACGTACGACGACTTCGTCGCCGCGATGACCGAGGCCGCCGGCAAGGATCTGCAGCCGCTGTTCGAATCGTTCGTCAAGCAATCGGGCGTGCCGGTCGTCGAGGTCCGGCTGCAGTGTGCGAAGGGCGAGCCGTCGAAGCTCGCGCTGAGCCAGCACCGATATGCGCCCACGGGTTCGAAGATCGATCCGAACCGGACCTGGGCGATCCCCGTGTGCGTGCGCTGGGGAGCCGGCGCCAAGACGGGGCGTGATTGCTTCGAGCTGTCCACCCCGGCCGCCGAGCTCGCTCTGTCGGCGCCGTCGTGCCCGGATTGGGTGGTGCCCAACGAGGGCAGCCACGGCTACTACCGCGCCCAGCTCGAGCCGGCCCTGTTGACCAAGCTGCTCGGTCGCGCGCGCAAGGTGCTCGGGATCGGTGAGCGCGTGGGCTTGATCGGTGACATCGAGGCGCTCGTCGAGAGCGGCGTGGTGGGGAAGGGCGTGGCGCTCGCGCTGGTCGCCGATCTCGCGAAGGATCCGAGCCGGCACCTCGTCGATGCGTCGATGGGCATCGTCGCCGGGATCGACGAGATGGTCGGCGAGCAGCTCCGCCCGAACTACGAGCGGTTCATCCGCAAGCTCTACCTCTCGCGTGCGAAGCAGCTCGGCTGGCAGAGCAAGCCCGGTGAAGGCCCCGATGCGAAGGAGCTGCGCCCGGAGCTGCTGTCGCTGGTGGCCGGCGATGGCAAGGACCCTGCGCTCGTGGCCGAGGCGACCAAGCTGGCGTGGAAGTGGCTCGACGATCGCAAGGCCGTGGACCCCACGGTGGTCGGCGCGGTGCTCGGCGTGGCTGCGCGGTACGGCGATCAGGCGCTGTACGATCGGCTGCACGCGGAGGCCAAGAAGGTCACCGATCGCACGGAGCGCGGCCGCATCCTCTCGGCGCTCGGTGGGTTCTCCGATCCGAAGGTCGTGGTGCAGGCCCTCGCGCTGATCCTCACCGACGAGTTCGATCTCCGCGAGGCCGGGGGCCTGTCGCGCGGGGCGATGCAGGATCCGCGGACCCGGATGATCGCGTACGCGTTCGTGAAGGAGCACTTCGACGAGATCGCGGCGAAGTTGCCGCCCGCGTACCGCACGTACATGGCGTACTTCGCGATGCCGCTGTGCGACGACAAGTACAAGCCGGAGCTCGAGGCGTTCTTGAAGCCGCGGATCGAGAAGCTCGATGGCGGTCCGCGCACGCTCGCTCAGGCGATGGAGGGTCTATCGCTGTGCGCCGCGGGTCGCAAAGCGCAAGCGCCGGCCGTCGAGGCGTTCCTCAAGAAGCAGTAGGCGCGGGTCTGCCGGAGTCTGGCCGGGGTGAGATCAGAGGCAGGCGCCGTACTCGGTGCCGCCCACCGAGAACGCGGTCCCGAAGCTCATGCACGTGGTCCCACCGGGGCAGCCGGTGTTCGCCGGCGGCTTGCAGATCTTCGCGCACTTCATGACGGCGCCCTGCGTGATGCACGACAGGCCGGCGGCGCACGCCACGGTGGCCGAGCACGTGGCACCTTGCGCGGCGGCACCGGCGAGCCGGCAATCGGCGATCTGGTGCGGCGCGCTCATGTATGTCGCGGTGAACAGATCGCAGGTCCACGAGGTCGGGCACAGCGGATTGGTGGCGGTCGAGGGATCGCAGTTCGAGGAGCAGGTGACGGCATCGGGCACCGGCTGACCATTGGCGGTGACCTGGATGACGCACTGACCACGCGGGGACATGCACTCCGCATTGTTGGCGCAGTAGCGCTTGCACGAGCGATCCGTGGTGCCGCCGAGGCAGATGTACTTCTTCGCGCACTTCTGCGGGCTGCCGAACGTGCCGCCGCACGAGGTGGCCTCGGTGCCGGTGTCGACCTGCGGACGGCAGGCGGTCCCCATGAGGTCGCTGAAGTCGAGGTCGCACGCCTGCGTGGTCGGGCAGCCGCACTGACTCTGCAGGTCACACGGCTGCGTGGCGCATAGCGTGGCATCGATGGAGACGGCGTCGATCGCGGCGTCGGCGCTCTTCGGCGCATCCTCCTGCACCGTCGGTGGCGTGGCCGTGGCGCAGCCCGCCAGCCACACGGTCACGAGCACGGTCCAGACCCTCAGCATCCTGTGACTGTCTTGCGCCTGCGGCCATAGCGCAAGCTCGCTGCAAGGCATTCGAAATCGCTGAGGAATCCGCGGCGTGCCGGTGGCGGTCATGGGGCGATCCGGAACCCGAGGGTGATCGCGGTCTCGCCCGGGGCCATCGCACCCTGCAACGCGATGCGCACATGGCGGGTGTGGAGCTGGATGCCGACCAGCCCATGCACGGTGATCGGGCTCGGCGTATCGCTGTCGGAGCCCGTGATCACCGCGTTCCCCACCGGCAGGTCGTCCGAGTTGATCGTGAGGAGGCTATCGAGCTGCGCGACGATCGTGCTCGAGCCTACGGTCAGATCGAGCCCCGCGCCGCCGTAGACCACGAAGGTGTCGAGCAGGCGGACGCCGGTGGTCAACTCGAGCGGGACAGTGACGGTGGACGTGTTGACGTCGAGGGTGCCCGTCGAGCTCATGTGGATCGTCTTGACCGAGTTCGCGCCCTGGGCCGTGAAGTGGCTCTCGATCGATCCGCCGGTGGCCGTGCCGATCGTCCACGAGGCGTGCTCGAGCCCGGTGGTCGCCGAGACGCCGATCCACTGCACGCGTGCCGGTCGGGTCGCGTGCACCAGCTTGTACTGGACGTGCGCGCCGAGCGTGAGCAGCGTGCCATCGAGATCGTGGATCGTCGTGGCTTCGTAGAACCCGCTCGCGAACACGGTCCAGCGCGGGTGGTGCCAGCGCCCGAGGTTGACACCGCTCATCACCGCGAAGTTCGCGATCGAGCCGCCGAGAAGATCGTTGGTGGTCCCGATCGCGACATCGCCGTGGAAGCCGCCGGCGC
>JAYVRN010000707.1:0-3716 GCA_043776275.1 Myxococcales bacterium
CGCACAGCCCCCGACCGGCCGCGATCATCACGCGGAGGCGCTCGTCGAACGTGCGCCGTGGATCATCGCCCCAGGCGCGCAGCGTGGTCCCCCGCACCAGCTGCATCGCAACGAACACGCGGCCGTCGGCGATCCCCACGTCGTATGCGGCGACCAGGTTCGGGTGGGAGAGCTGCGCCATCACGCGCGCCTCGCGGATCAACCGCGCCTGCGCCTCGTCATCGTGGCCTGGCCGTGGCGTGATCACCTTGAGTGCGATCTCGCGCTCCATGCGGGGATCCCACGCCTCGTACACGATCCCCATCCCGCCCTGGCCGAGGACGCGACGAAGCTCGTACCGATCGATCACTCCGAGCGACGGGAGCTTGGCGTAGGAGCGCTGGGTCTCGAGCAGCACGGGCGACCGGAGCATGGACGATCGCACGTGGCGACCGTCTCGATAGTTCCGGCCAGCTGCGCTCAGTACCCGTGCTTGCGCAGCGACACGTTCGCGACCAGGCCCATCGCGATGAAGAACGTCACCAGCGAGCTGCCGCCGTACGACACGAACGGGAGGGTCACGCCGACGACCGGCGCGAGTCCGAGCACCATCGCGATGTTGACCACCACGTGCCAGAACGTCATCGCGGCGACGCCGACGCAGATCACCGCGCCCACGCGATCTCGCGCGGACAGGGCGACGTTCAGGATCCACACCAGCAGGAACGCGAAGATCAAGAGGAGGAGCACCGAGCCGGCGAAGCCCCACTCCTCCGCCCACACCGAGTACGGGAAGTCGGTCCAGTGCTCCGGGACGAAGTTGAACTGGTTCTGGGTGCCTTCGAGGAAGCCCTTGCCCCAGATCTTTCCGGACCCCACGGCGAAGATCGATTGCTGGGTGTGCCAGCAGTTCCCGGTGTTCGGAGCCACGTTGCAGTCGATGAACCCGAGGATCCGGTTCTTCTGATAGTCGTGCATCGATTCCCAGACGATCGGGATCGCGAGCAGCCCGGCGATCGTGACGTGCACGACGGGCCAGACGTTCGGCATCGCCAGGAAGCCAACTGACAGCACGATCAGGCACAGCAGGATCGCGGTGCCGAGATCGGGCTGCGTGGCGATCAGGCCGATCGGGACGGCGATCACGAGCAACCGCAGGATCAGCGCGCGCGGCTCGTAGCGGCTCGAGGTCTCGGTGTCCTGGAACATCCGCGCCAGGACCAGGATCATCATGACCTTGACCAGCTCGGACGGCTGGAGCCCGAACGGCCCGAGAAACAGCCAGCGATACGTCGAGCCGTGACGATCGTCGTCGCCGGTCGCGCCCTGGAGGCGTGCGAGGACGAGCAACGCGATCGCGATCCCGAGCCCGAGCCAGGCCAGCCGGACCATCGCCCGGTAGTCGATGATCGTCGCCACCGCGAACGCGATGCCACCGATCACCATCCACTGGACCTGCGAATCGAACTTGACCTGGTGCTTGCTGCCGCGGGTCGCGGAGTACAGGTTGAGCAGGCCGATCGCACAGATCGCGAGCATCGTCAGGATCAGCGGCCAATCGACGGCTGCACGGAACCGCCGCCAGCGGGACACGCCGATCGTCGCCCGCGGGAGCTGGAGGCCGGTGCCCTTCATCGCTTCAGCACCTTCGCCGCCGTCTTGGGCGCGGCCATCGGAGCGTCGGGCTTCGCGAGCGGGTGGATCTTCGTGAAGTAGCCCTCGAGGATCTCCTCGGCGATCGGCCAGGCGATGCGGCCGCCCGAGCCGCCGTGCTCGACGAACACCACGATCGCGATCTCCGGATCCTCCGCGGGCGCCCAGCCGGCGAACCACGCATGCGAACGCGTCGGGTGATAGCCCTCGACGTCACGCTCCTCGTCTTCCTTCTTGTGGCGAGTCCGGATCTCCGCGGTGCCGGTCTTGCCCATCACCGGCACGATGTCGATGTGACCGTGGTCGAACGCGGTGCCGCCAGCCTCGTTGGTGACCTTCCACATGCCGCGTCGCCACGTATCGAGCGCATCCGCGCTGACCTTCACCTGGCGCGCGATCTTGGGCTCGTACCGCACGATCGCCCGCCCGTCACTGGCCTCGACGCGCTCCACCACCTGGGGCACGAACAGCGTGCCGCCGTTCGCCAGCGTGGCGTACGCCATCGCCATCTGGAGCACGGTGACCTCGACATCGCCCTGCCCGGTCGCCGCGTTGGTGGCAAACCCGACCTTGTAGCGCGAGTCCTTCTCGTACCAGGCCTTGGTCGGGATCCGTCCGCCGGCGTCGCCGTTGAGGCCGAGGTTGGTCGGCGCGCCGAACCCGAACATCCGCGCCTCCTCGGCGAGACGATCGAGCCCGATCCGCTGCGCGAGCTCCCAGAAGTAGACGTTGCACGAGTGCTGGATCGCGCCGACCAGATCGAGCTTGCCGTGCGTGCCGTTGCACTTGAACGTGGTCTTCGACAGCTGGTACTCGCCGGTGCAGAAGATCGATTCGTCCTGCGCGGCCTGGCCGTCCTCGAGCGCGGCGAGCGCGGTCACGAACTTGAAGACCGAGCCCGGCGGGTAGGTCGCGCGCAGCGCCTTGTCGATGAACGGCTTGCGCGGATCGGAGAGCAAGAGCGTCTCCTCCGCCTTGGTCAGGTGGCCGGTCATCACGTTCGGATCGAACGAGGGCTTGGACACCAGCGCGCGGATCTTCCCGGTCTTCGGCTCGACGATCACCACGGCGGCGGCCGCGACGTGCGCGACGGCCTTCTCGGCGATCTTCTGCAGCTCCATGTCGACCGTCAGGACCAGGTTCGCGCCCGGGACGGCGCCGACCACGCGCTCGCCTGAGATCAGACCCGCTGCGGTCTTGTCGTCGAGCCGCTGGCCGCGCGCATCCACCGCGAACCGCTCGATGCCCTTCTTGCCGCGCAGGTAGTTCTCCCACGCGGACTCGAGGCCATAGCGGCCCACCAGCTCGCTCGGGTCATAGCCCTGGTTGGTCAGGCGATCGGCCTCCGTGGAGGTCATCTGGGTCATGTAGCCCACGAGGTGCGCTGCCAGATCGCCCTGCGGGTAGTAGCGATACGGCTCGTGATGCACCTCGATGCCGGGGAGCTTGGTCAGGGACTGTTCGACCAGCGCGGCGCGATCGCGGCCCTGATCTTCGAGGATCAGCACCGGATTCTTGGGATCCCGCTTCTGCCCCACCGCGAGGCGTTCGTCGATCTTGATCAGCTCGTCATCGGACAGGCCGAGCATCCGCGAGAGCTCGGCGCGCGTCGCGTCGGTGAGCTGCTTGGGGGTCGCGTAGATGTTGAACGCCGGCCGGTTGTCGGCCAGCGCCACCCCCTTCGAATCGAGGATCTTGCCGCGCACGCTCGGGAGGTAGCGCTCCTTCACGACGTTCGACACGGTGCGCTCGTAGTAGCTGTCACCGCGCATGACCTGCAGCTGCCACAGCCGGCCGATGAGCAGCGCGAACAACGCGAACATGACGAGCGCCACCCACTTGAGCCGGCGGTGCAGTTCGGGGAGCGAGGGCCCGTTGCCCGAGCCGGGACCAGAGGACGAGCGGAGCAGCATCAGGGCGCCAGCCCTTCGAGCGCGGCGTCACGCTCGCGGTGCGTGCGGGCGAACGCCGCGTCGATCCGGCGGAACATCCGCCACACCAGCGGTCCGACGATCGCCGTGATCAGCGTGACCACCGCGAGGTGCTGCAGCGCGATCGCGAGCCCGCCGCGCGGGACGTGGTTC
>JAYVRN010000708.1:0-3714 GCA_043776275.1 Myxococcales bacterium
GATCCTCGGATCGGCCGCGCGCTCCTCGCGATCGTCGCCGTCACGGTGCTCGGGAGCTTCTGGTCCTATGGCCAGCTCCGGATCCCGTCGAACTACGACGCGCGCCAGCTCAACGTCCTCGCGTTCGCCGCGATCGTCTGCGGTGAGCTCGGGATCCTCTATGTCGGCATCTTCTCGGCCGCGCCGCTGATCGTGGCCCTCGGCGTGTTCTTCTTCTGTCGGACCGAGCATCACGCGAGCGCGATCGGCGTCTACGCGCTCGCAGCGCTGTCCCACGCGGTCCACTCCACGCTCGTGATCTCCGGCCTGGTACCCGATCCCGGGTTCTCCCCGGTCCGCGCCGATTGCTCCGTGGAGGCGCAGATCGCAGGGCAGCTGATCCTCCAGCAGCTGTATGCCGGGTGCTTCTTCCTCGCGCGGATCACGCGCAAGACCTCGCTGAAGGCGATCGATCAGCTCCAGAAGGCCACCCGCCTCGCCGCGCAGCGTGATGCGCAGGTGGCCGAGCTGCGTCAGGATCTCGATCGCGCTCTCAAGATCGGCGGCCCCGGGCGGTTCACCGGTCACCGCATCGGCTCGTGGGAGCTGGGCACGGTGCTCGGCCGTGGGGCGATGGGTGAGGTCTACGAGGCCACGCACACCAAGACCCAGCAGGTCGGCGCGGTGAAGCTGCTCCGGCGCGAGCTGCTCTCGGATCCTCACCACGTCGAGCGGTTCTTCCGCGAGGTCCGGATCGCCAGCCAGATCGATTCGCCGAACGTGGTCCGCGTGCTCGAGGCCTCGTCTCCGAGCGATCAGATCCCGTTCCTCGCGATGGAGCTGCTCCGTGGCCACACGCTCGGCGAGGTGCTGCGTGCCGGCCCGCTCACCGGCGCCCGCCTCGGAGGCATGATCTCGCAGATCGGCGGCGTGCTCGAGCTGGCGCGGGCCGCGGGGATCGTCCACCGCGATCTCAAGCCGCACAACCTGTTCCTCACCGAGGACGGCGTGTGGAAGGTCCTCGATTTCGGCGTCGCGCTGCTCGCGGACACCTCCGGCACGCTCACGCAGGGCGCCGTGATCGGCACGCCCGCGTATATGGCGCCCGAACAGGCGCGCGGCGAGACCGTCGATCATCGCGCCGATGTCTATGCCCTCGCCGCCGTGATCTATCGCTGCCTCACCGGCCGGGTTCCGTTCGTCGCGAAGGACACCCCCGCCCTGCTCTACGCCGTGGTCCACGTGATGCCGCTGCGACCGTCGGCGTTCGGACCGGTGACCCCTCAGGTCGAGGCGTTCCTCGCGCTCGCCCTCGCCAAGTCCCGCGACGCGCGGTTCCAGACCGCCGACGATCTCGTGCGCCACTACGCCGAGGCCGACGACAACGCGCTCCCGCGCGAGCTGCTCGAGCGCGCGCGGATGCTGGCGCGGCGCTATCCGTGGACCGAGCCGGAGAAGCTCGCGCCCGGTGCGGCCAGGGCCGCGAGTTAGAGCACTCCGACCTGGCGGCGGTCCTGGCGTCGCTGCAGCGGCGGCGGGGTCAACGCGCGGTGATCTGGATCCGGTGCGCGAGCTCGGCCTCCTGGAGCTCGTGGGGCAGCAGGCAGACCTGGACCAGCCAATCGGTCGCGCACACGTGCTCGACCTGCCCCGCCTGCTCTTCCTTCCAGCGCAGGAGCAGCGTGGGGGCCGCGCGCTCGACGACCCGGACCAGGTTGTTGACGTACCCCTCGCTCTTCCCGAGCGTGCGCGCGATCAGCGGCCCGGACCAGCCCTTGTCACGCAGGAGCTTGCACCACACCGCGAGGTCGCACGTGCCGCCGAAATCGATCATGACACCGCCGAAATGACGCTGGCGATGGCACGATCATTCCATGGTTGGCGATGCGGGGACCCCGCTGCCCCAGAAGCTCGGGATCAAGGAAGGCCACGTGGTCTGCGTGGTCGGGGGGCGAGCAGACGATCCGCGATGTCGCCCTGCCGACGGGCCTCGTCGACAACAAGGTCTGCGCGATCGATGACACGTGGTCCGGGCTCCGGCTGGTGATCCGCAAGGAGCTCAGGCGGTGAGCGAGCGCGCCGTCGCGAACACCGCATCGAGCATCGGCTCGGTGAGCCGCCCCGTGAACGTGTTCTGCTGGCTGACGTGATAGCTCGCGACCAGCTCGTACGGGCCGAGCGTCGCGCGCGCGCCGTGGGCGAACTTCGGGCGCGGCTTCGGCGCGGCGTGCCCGAGCCGCGACGCCGCGAGCAGGAACCCATCCCAGGCGAACGCACCGAGCAGGAGCACGGCCCGCACCCGCGGTAGCAGCTCGAGCTCGGCCGCGAACCACGGCACGCAGCGATCGCGCTCGGCCGGCGTGGGGTGATTTCCCGGCGGCGCGCAGCGAACGATGCACGCGACGTACGCATCGCTCAGCGTCATCCCATCGCGCCGGCCCGTGGAGGCGGCCTGGCTGGCATATCCCGCGCGATGGAGCGCGCCATACAGCCAGTCCCCCGAGCGATCGCCGGTGAACACGCGCCCCGTGCGATTCCCGCCGTGCGCCGCCGGTGCGAGGCCCACCACCAGGAGCCGCGCCTTCGGATCCCCGAACCCGGGCACCGGCTTCGCCCAGTAGTCCTCGTCGAGGAAGCGCCTCGGCGGCGCCTCCGCGGCAGCCTCGCGACAGGTCACCAGCCGCGCGCACCTGCGGCAGCGGGTGATGTCCGCGGTCAGCGATCGGAGGGTCGTCACCCGCTGATCATACGTCGCAGCTGCGGTGGCCGCGCATCGCGAACACGGCGCGTGCTCGTGGCTGCGACACCGCTGCGACTGTCGCACGCGCCGTGTCACGCGCCCTCATCGCCACCGCGTATCGCCGTGCCATGCGCGTCCCTTATCGATGAAGGAGGGAGATCACGAATGCACGCGAGACCAACGATCCTGATCCTCGTCGCACTGGCGGGCTCGGCCTATGCACAATCCGTCACCACCGGCGCGGTCGAGGGCCGCGTCCTCGACAAGAAGACGAAGGAGCCGCTCGCCGGCGTCACCGTGGTCGCGACCGGCGCCACGCCGGAGCCGCAGAACGCGCTCACCGACGCCGACGGCGCGTACAAGATCACCGACCTGTTGCCGGGTGACTACGCGATCACGTTCTATGTCGATCAACTCGTCGTCACGCGGCGAGGGATCCACGTCGGGGCCAACGACGTGGTCACCGTGCACCAGTCCCTCGCGTTGACCGGCGGCCCGCTGATCGTGGAGATCCACGATCGCCCACCGCAGATCAACCCGACCACGACCACGCGCGGCAGCAAGTTCGACCGCAAGTTCATCGAGAAGGTCCCCACGCCGGGGCGCGGCCTCGAGAGCGCGGCCGGGACCCAGGCCGGTGCGCACAACGATGGCGTGGGGATCGCGTTCTCGGGCTCCACGTCCCTCGAGAACCGCTACCTCGTCGACGGCATCGATATCACCGGGCTGACGTTCGGCAACGTCGGCACGCCGGTGCTGAACGAGTTCGTCGAGGAGACCGAGGTCATCACCGGCGGCTACAACGCGGAGTACGGCCGCGCGACCGGCGGCATCGTCAACATCGTCACGAAGACCGGTACCAACACGGTCAAGGGCAGCGTGTTCGCCACGTACCAGCCGGGCTTCTTGACGCGGGCTGCGCAGACCACGCCGGTCAACGCGTCGTCGATCGACATCACCGCGAACCGCGCGTACGACGCCGACTTCGGCTTCGA
>JAYVRN010000709.1:0-13053 GCA_043776275.1 Myxococcales bacterium
GACGCGCAACGGCAAGCCCGAGGACCGCGTCGCGGCGATCTCCGGCCTCTCGAACATGGACGATCCGCGCGCCAGCCAGCAGCTCGCGAGCCTGATGCGGGACCGTGACCCGCAGGTGGCGATCACCGCGATCCAGAGCTCGTACAACGGCGGCGCCGAGGTGGATGGTGCGCTGACCCAGATCATCAACGACCAGAGCGCGGCGGAGAACCTGAAGTCGGCGGCGGCCCAGCAGCTGCGCAACCGAGGCACGGATCTCGACGACGCGACCGAGGCCCAGGTCACCAAGCTCGCCGGCGCGGCGAACACCTATGGCGGCTACGGCTACGGCGGGTACCGCGGCGAGTATCTCGAGTAAGCACCGAGGCGGACGATCGGACCCCGGCGGCGCTGCCGCTCCCCCGCTGCTTGCCATCGACGTCGCCGATCGCCGCGGCAAGGGCGATGGCATGCTGCTCCGGGCAGCAGGGTGTCTGGGTCGGCCGTGTGCGTTCGTCGTGCGCTCACGTGGGCAGGAACACGCGGAACACCGTGCCGCCGCCTGCATGGTCGTCGACCTCGATCCAGCCGTCGTGCTCCTTGACGATGCCCGAGCACACCGCGAGGCCGAGGCCCGTGCCGCCCGAGCCCTCCTTGGTCGTGTAGAACGGGTCGAAGATCTTGTCCTTGATCGCGGGCGGGATGCCGATGCCGGTGTCCGACACCGAGCACGAGACGAACGCCTGATCCGCGTTGGTCTCGAGGCCGGGCCGCGTGCGCCGCACCACCTTGGTCTCGACCGAGAGGGAGCCGCCCTCGGGCATCGCCTGGACCGCGTTGAGGAGCAGGTTGATCAGCACTTGCTGGAGGCGATCGGCGTCCCCGGCGACGGTCGGCAGGTCCTCCGAGCGCTCGACCCGCGTCCTGACCTTGGCCACCGAGAACTGACCCGACAACAGCTCGAGGGTCTTGGCGGTCAGATCGTTGAGGTTCACCATCGCGCGCTCGGTGGCGCCGACCTTGCGCCGGGTGAAGTCCAGGAGGCGCTGGATGATGCGGGTGATCCGTGCGGTCTGCTCCGCGACGATCTCCGCGTTCTTCTCCACGGCCTCCGGGTCCTTCGACTTCTTCTGGATCGAGCGCGCACGACCGGCGATCACGTTGAGGGGCGTCCCGACCTCGTGGGCGATCTCGGCGGCGAGCTGACCAATGGTCGCGAGCTTCTCGGTCTGACCGAGGCGCTGCTCGAGGTGGAGCTTCTCGTCGTTCTGCCGCTGGGTCTCGGCGCGTGACTCGCGCAGCGAATACGTCATCTCGTTGAACCGGGTGGCGATCGCGCCGATCTCGTCGTCGCGCTCGGACAGGATGACGTGGGACAGATCGCCCTTGGCGACATCGTCGATGCCGCGCAGGAGCTTCGTGATCGGCCGGCTGACGAATCGGCTCGCGAGGGCGCCGACCATCACCGTGGTGACCAGGACGATCAGCACGACGAGGATCACGGCCTTCGACAGGTCATCCGTGGTGGTGTCGATCGAGTCCGCGGGCTTGGAGATCTCGAGCATCGCCGCCGTCGTCTGATCCTCGTCGTGGGCGGGCGTGGTGCGCACCGGGACGGCGAAGTAGTAAGCGCCATCCTCGATGTCCGTGAACGTCAGCTGCGGCAGATCGAGGAGGGTGGTCAGCCGCCGCAGCTGCGCCGCCGAGTACGTCCCCGGCGGATCCGTGGCGCGCGCCCGTGGGATCACCACCGCACGCCACCCGCCGGAGGCACGCGTCAGGTCGCGGAGCAACGCGTCCGCGGGCGGCTTGTAGGCGAGCGCCTGTTCGAGTGGACGCGAGAGCCCTGCGGCGCCGCGCGCCGTGGCCAGGCGGGTCTGGAGCTCCTGCTGCTGCTTGACCAGCGCCAGGTGTTCGGCCTGCGGCATCGGCGGGATGTTGTCGGGCGCAGGCTCGAGCCGCTTGTCCAATGCCTCGAGCTCGCGCTGGAGCTGGTCGGCGCGATAGCGCGCATCCCGCGAGTCGGTGGCGGCCTGGCCCTCGAGGGATGCGCGGAGCGTACCCGCCACCGACCGACCCTCGCGCTCGAGTGCCCCACGGCGCTCCGCCACGCGGGCCCGGAGATCGAAGATCGCGTACGTCGCCGAGGCCAGCGCCACGACGACGGCGGTGGCCACGGTGATCCGGGTCGCGACCTTCACGCGCGGAGCATAGCAGCCGCCCCCTACTTCTTGAGCGCCTGAAGCTCCTTGAGGGCGTCGCTCGACGGTGCGAGCGCCCCGACGCGGGTGATCGCCTCCTCGAGCTCCTTCTTCTTGCCGAGGCGCGATGCATAGGTCCCGACCTGGACCCAACCGTCGACGTAGTCCGGGTTCGCGAGCACCGCCTTGTTCGCGAGCGCGAAGCCCTTGCTCACGGCGGGGCCACCGCCGAGCTCGACCTCGACGGCCGCGGAGAACAGGAACGCCGTGTAGAGGGTCGGGTCCGAGGGGATCACGACCTCGAGCTGGGCCTTGGCGTTCGGGAAGTCGTTCTTCAGGAAGAACAGCGCGGCGAGCCCGAAGTGGGCCTGCGCCGCGCGGCGCGGCGTGGTCTTCTCGAAGGCCTTGACCGCCGCCAGATAGGCCTTCTCGGCCTCGGCCTCGTTCTCGCTGACGAGCGCGAGCTTGCCGGTGATCACGAGCGCCTCGGGCGTTGCCTCGAGCCGCTTGGGGTACAGGCTCTTGAGCTTGGTCAGGAGTGCGGCCTGCTTGGCGTCGGCGCTGACCGTGTCGGCCGCGAGCAGGAACGTCTCGGCATCGGGGCCGCAGCTGTCGAGCGCGCGGAGCAGCGCCTGTGCAGCCCCCGCGATGTCATTGCGCCGAAGCGCGAGCCGGCCGCGCTCGCGGTCGTACTGCCAGCGGATGACGTTCGCCGCCTTGTCCGCCTGGTCGAGGAGCTGGCTCGCTCCGGTGTTGTCGCCGTCGAGCATGCGCGCACGCGCGCCTTCGAGGAGGAGGCCGGCCGTGGGCGCAGGTCCGGCGTCCTTCAGCAACGCCTCGAGCATGTCGCGGCCGCCCTTCGGATCCTTGTCCTGGATCAGCAGCAGGCCGTTCTCGAGCCGCGCCTCCGTGTTGCCGCTGCGGATCGCATCGGCATACGCGCCGTGAGCCGTGCGCAGATCGCCGCTCTCACTGGCCACGCGTGCGAGCTCGAGCTGCGCGCGCGCCACGTCAGGGGTGACCGCGCCATTCGTGGTGACCTTGACGAGCAGGTCGCGCGCGCGATCGCGCTGCGCGGGATCGCCGCTCTTGCGGAGGATGGCCGCGAACACCGTGGTCAACCCGATGCTCGCGGTGTTCGGGTTGAACACCGGCTCGATCCGCTTGCGCGCATCGTCGAGCTCGTCGGTCGCGAGATCGATCCAGGTCCGTCCGATCAGCGCGAGCTCGAGCTTGGGCAGCTTCTTCAGCGCCACGTCGAAATCCGCCTTCGCGCCGTCCAGATCGCCGAGCGCTAGCTTCGCGGTCCCGCGCGCGGCGAGGCCGCGGGGCAGCGAGGCCGCCTCGGGGTTGCGCGTGAGGATGTCGAGCGCCTCCTTCGGGTTGCCGAGGGCGACGAACACGAGGGCCTGCGAGATCCGCGCGCGCCGGCTCCCGGGCCAGTTCGCGAGCGCCGCCGCCGACACGGCCTTTGCGCGCTGGAGATCGCCGAACATCAGCATCGTGTCCGTCAGCTCCTCGCCGAACCGCTGCTCGTCTGCGCGGACCGCGAGCGCGGCGTTGACATCATTGGCTGCCGCCGCGGCGTCGTGGAGCACGAAGTCGATCTGCGCGAGCGCGAGGTTCGCGAGCGCGACCTGCACCGGCGAGACGCCGCGCGGCTGGTCCGCCAGCGCCTTGGCACCCTCGGCCGTGAGCTTGACCAGCGAAGCTCGGATCTCCGCGGTGACCACGTTGCCGGGCGTGATCCGCCCGCCCGCGACGGAGAGGAACGCGCGCTCGATCAACGCGCCCGGATGATCGGGCATCTGCCCGAGCGCCCGATCGACCGCGGCGAGTGCCTCGTCCCAGCCACCGGTGGCACCGATCGCGTGCGCGAGGCCAACGGCATACAGCGGGCGCGGTTCGCGCTCCTGGGCCGCCTTGAGGTTGGTCGTCGCGGCCTTGTAGTCCCCACCGATCACGGCCGCCTGCCCCGCGACGTAGAGCGCGGCGGCATCGGTGGGCGCGAGCTCGAGCGTCTTGTCGGCGGCGGCCTTCGCCGCGACCGGATCGGTCTGCGCGAGCGCGAGGTAGGCGCGTGCGAGAGTGACATCGAGGTTGGTCTGGCCGGCGAGCTTCTCGATCGCCGACTTCGCTTCCGCGAGACCATCGCCGAACTCGAAGGCGAGCACCGCGCGGGCGCGCGCGAGTGCCGACCGGTTGTCGACCGTGTTCGAGGCCTGGGCGATGCCAGCGAGCCGATCGCGCGCCCCGGACCACCCCAGCCAGGTATCGGCCTTCGCGAGATCGACGGCCTGATCACGCGCCGCCGCGATCTGCTTCTTCAACCGCATCGCGCGGATCTGGAAGCCGGCGAACACACCGCCGCCGATCACGATCGCGCCGATCAAGATCCACATCGCCACGGCGAGCCGCGAGCGCCCCTTCCGCACGCCGGTCTTCAGCGGCTTACCACTGGCCGTGCTGGCGGACTCCGGGAACATGTTCACCGGGATCGAGCCACCGCTCCCCGGGACGGGCGACGCATGCGCGATGCGCGGATCGAGCTCGCCGGGCTTGCTGGTCGGCTCGTTCGCCGCGGCCGTGGCGCGTCCCGGACCACCAGGAAGCATCGTCGCCTTGGCCCACGCTGGTTGCTGAGGCTCGGCGCCGAACAGCGCATCGACGGCAGCCGCGGACTGCTGCTGCGCGGCGTTGAGCGCCATCGTCGGCCGCGCGGCGTTCGCGGCACTCGCCGAGGACGCCGGGAGCTGGGGCACCGGCATCGCCGCGGCGGTTGGCATCGATGCGGCGTTGAGCCCGCGCTGCGGCGGCTGGGGCAACGTCTGCATCTGCATGAAGTGCGGCTGCTGCGAGAGCTGCTGCGCGAGGGGGGGCTGCACGGCCTGCGCGATCGCCGTCGGGCGCACCGAGGCCGGTGTGGGCGCCGGGTAGGATGGTTGGCCCGATGCTGGGTACGGCGCCGGATATGGTGCAGGGAGCGGAGCCGGGGGCAGCGCTTGCGGCGGCGGCTCGAGAGGCCCCGACGGCATCTTCACCGCGTTGCGGACCGCGGTTCCGGGGCCCGGTCCGCGCCGCGGCGCCGCGGCCTTGGGCGGCGGGGTGTTCTCGTCGAGCTCGAGCATGTCGTTGCTGTCGAGCTCGACCGACGAGACGTCGTACTTCAGCTTGCCGCGCTGCGCCGCAGGCTGTGGCTTGGGGCTCCTGGTCGCGCGGCGAACGGATCCACGCTCCTCGTCGGGGGGAGCGCTGACGGCAGCGCGTTGCTTGCTCGCACTCGGGGGCGCCGCGACCTCCCCGAAATCGTCCTCGTCGCCGAGCTCGATGCCGTCGGCCTCCGGATCGACCTCGACCGTGCCCGACCGATCGCCGACCGCGAGGATCGCCGGCGGAGGCGTCCGATCCGGCGCCATCGCTTCCACGCCACCGCTGCGCTTCTTCGCCGTGGGCGCGGCCAGCGACGTCGGCCGGGTGAACTCGCCCCCGGTGTCCTCGCTGTCGTCGTTGCCGGTGATCTCCTCGTCGGCGCCGTGGTTCGGGTAGTGCTTGGTGAGGCTGTCTCCCGCGTTGGGTCCGAGGAAGCCGACCGCGGGGTGGCTCGCGCTCATCGACGGGCGCGCGCCGCCCCGCTCGACTTCGGCGAGCAGCTGCTGGATCCTCGGATCGGATGCGGCCTGGGGGCGCAGCTTGGCGAGCACCTCGCCGGCGGCGTGATGATCTCCCTTGCGGAGCAGCGCATCGGCCTTGAGTACCTGCGCCGACAGCGACGTGTGGTCGAGCTCGAGGGCGACGCGCATCTCCGCGAGCACCTCGTCGTAGCGCTTGAGCGCCAGCAGGGCCTGCCCGAGCACGATCCGTCCCTCGACCGTGGTCGGGCGCCCCAGTAGCCCCAGACGGCAGACCTTCACGGCCTCCTGGAACTGCCCGGACGCGACCAGGGTCTGGCCACGGGTGACGAAGTCGCTTTGCGACACCTCTACGGGATGTTACCCCACCCATGCGGGGGTCGGCGAATCGCAAGGGTTCTCCCCGTCGCGAAGCCGACCACGGGGTTGTTCAGTGGGGGGTGGTCTCGTCCTGGGCGGGGTCGTGATCGACCGGCTCCGGGCGCTCGGTCAGGCCTGGCATCTCGTCGCCCCGGAGGCGGGTCTCCTCGACCATCCACCAGGCCTTGCCGTGACGCTCCCAGGTCTGCAAGGCGTGGGTCTCCTTGAGGGTCCCTTCGGAGTCCTTGTACCAGGCGACCTTGATCTGGACCTTCGCGGCCTTCTTCCCGGTCTTCTCGACCCGGACGATGTCGTACTCGCTGATCTTGAGGTCCTTGGCGCGCAGATCCATCTCGTCCACGAACGGCCCGCGCTCCTTGGGAGGCAGCGAGCCGGCGGCGGTCTCGAACCGCTCCCACCGGACGCCTTCGTTGTAGTTCATGATCGACTCCTGCAGCGTGTCGGAGTCGCGTTGTGCGCCACCGCACGCGCCGAGGGTCAGGGCCAGGATCGTCACGCCAAGAGCTCTCATACGTCACCTCCACCGGCCGCCCGCTTCTTGCGGACCGCCTTGATCGCTGCGAGATCACGCGCACCGAGCTCGCGGGTCCCGATCAGCACGACGAGGAACACGACTCCGACGACCGCGGCCTCGACCAGGGTCATCAGCTTGCCATGGGGCAGCACGAGGAACTTGCCGACCGCGAGCGCCGCGGCGGTCGCGATCGCGATGCGAACGAGCGAGAGCAGCGGAAGGAAGGCGCCGAGGGTGCGGGTCAGCGCGATCCCCGAGATCACGGCGCCGATCACCATCGCGATGCCCGTGACGGTGGCCGCGACCACGAGCACGTTGCCGCTCTCGGCGGCCATCGGGATCGCGATGTAGTTGCCGACGCCGGCGAGCACGAGCGTGATCGCGGCGGTGACGATCGCCTGTCGCGTCTTGCCGGCACCGTTCAGGATGGTGCCGTTGATCGCGAACACGCTGAACGCCACGTTGCCAAGCGCCAGCATCGCGAGCGCCGGCCCGCCCTGGTGCGCGTAGTCCTCGGCGTAGAGGAGGCCGAGCATGTCCGTGGGATTGGCGGCGATCACGACGCCGATCACCATCGCGAACATCAGGGAGTAGCGCGAGGTCACCTCGACGTAGCGCCGCGTGGTCTCCTTGTCCTCGGTGAACGTCGAGCGGGAGACCAGCGGGAACACGACGAAGGTCGCCGCGATGATCGCCTGATAGGCCAGGCGACCGAGGTTCTGCGCCGCGGCATAGTAGCCGTTCTGCACATCGGCGAGCACGCTCGGATCCGGGTGATACCCGGCGAGCCGCGCGCCCCACGGCACCACACGCTCGACTGCCAGCGCGAGCTCGCTGGCGTGCGCGGTGTAGTACTCGGTGGTCAGCCGCTTGATCAGCAGGCTGTCGACGAACATCAGGCCGTTGAACAGCAGGAGGTACACCGCGACGCCGGCGAAGAAGCTGATCAGCGGCTTCACCGGAAGGCGATCGGCCTTCGCGATCTTGCCCGGCATCCCGACCCACACGATCGCGGCCATCAGGATGATGCCGACCGCGGCGACCCAGCCGCCGATCACGCCGATCACACCGAGGCCCGCCATCGCCATGCCGAGGAGGCCGATCACCCGCAGGGTGGCGAACGTGACGTCGAGCCCGGCCTGCTTGTGGAACTGATGGAGCCCGTTCGCCGTGCCCACGAACACCGCGTAGAACGAATAGCCACCGACGATCAGGCCCGCGAGCATGAGCGGCGCGGTCTTCGACATGTCGTGCAGCAGCCACGCCACGAGCGGCGCCGCCGCGATGAACCCGATCGCGATCGCGAGGCCGAGGCGCACGTGCATGCGCAGCCCGGCCTGCTGGACCAGCCGTGCCTTGCCCGGCTCCTGCGCCGAGAACCGCGAGACCGCCTGGATCGTCCCGGTCACGAGGACGTTGTTGACGAGCGACGCGACGTTCGAGACCAGCGAGAACGAGCCAAACGCCGCCCGCGACAGGATGTTGGGCAGCCGGAACTGGATCACCAGCCCGGCGAACATGAAGTAGAACTTGGCGAACGCGATGTAGAGGACACCACGCCCGGCGCCGGTCGCCTTGGGGGTGACCTGCTCGCCCACGGCAACTGGCCGCTCGGCCTCGGGAACTTCGCTCATGCGCCGGTCTCTTGCGGGTAACACGCCGTCGGCGGACCACCAACTTACCGGCTGCTTCGTGAAGCGCTTACGGAAGCGCGGTCCGCATATCAGCGGAGGTCGTGAGGCATCCGGCGCACGCCGACGGCGACCAGGATCCAGGTGACGACGGCGATCGCCCCGCCCAGAAGGACGTTGGCGCAGCTCTCCGCGAACCCCTGCAGCAGGTACGGCACCGGATTCGCGAGCGCCTCGGGGTCATTGACCACGTACTTGCAGGTCGCGGCCAGGCCGCTGACGAAGCCGGTCGCCGTGCAGGCGACCAGCGCCCAGGTCAACGCGCGGAGGATCGAGAGCCGGTGCGGATCCGCATCGCGTGCGAACCGGATCGCTGTCGCGATCATCACCACCGCGAATGCCAGCAGGATGAACATGTTGAAGCCGCCGGCGCGAATGAACTCCATGACCAGGCAAACGCGTGTCTCGCGCGGCCGTGACAGGGTAGTTTTGTTGTCACGCCGGGCTCGATCGGGCGTTGTGCTGCTGTGGAGGTCGACGAGCGCGCCTGGGTCGACGGCCTCCGGCGAGGCGACACCGCGGCGTTCGATGCCGTGTTCGCCGCCTACCGCCGCCGGTTGTTCGGCTACCTGGTCCGGATGACGCGCCGCCGCGAAGCCGCCGAAGATCTCCTCCAGGAGACGTTCCTCCGGCTCGCCCAGCACGCGAAGCGGCTCGAGGAGGACACGCGCCTCGGGCCGTACCTGTTCACGGTGGCGCACCGCCTGGTGGTCAGCTGGGCACGAGCGCAGGCGGTGCGCGCACAGCTCGCCGGTGACCTCCCGGCGCGCGAGGTCGCGGGCGCTGGTCGCTCGCCCCTCGAGGCGCTCGCGGACTCGCAGGCGCAGCTCGCGCTCGAGCAGGCGTTCGCACAGCTCGCGCCGGCGTACCGCGAGGTCGCGCTCCTGGTCGGCGTCGAGGGCCTCGCTCCGAGCGAGGTCGCCCAGATCCTCGGGCAGAAGCCCGAGGCGGTGCGCCAGCGGCTGGCGCGTGCACGGACCCAGCTCGCCGAGGCCCTCGGCGACCACGCTCCCAAAGCCTGGAGGACGCCATGACGACCGAGGATGATGTCAGCCGCCTCGCCGAGATCAGCCGCGAGCTCCCGGCGATCGATCTCGATGCGACGAGCGCCGAGCGGATCGCGCGACGCGCCCGCGACGACGTCGGCAAGGGGCCCTCGCCGCGGCGGTTGATCGAGCCCGCGATCGCCACGCTCCTCGTCGGCGCCTACCTCGTGTGGGCGATCATCAAGGTCCTGCAGCTCCTCGGCTGACGTGTCATCGTAGACGGGTGCGGCACCCCGCCCTCACGCTCATGACGTTCGGGATCCTCTGGATCCTGGGACCTGGTGCCACGCCGGCCCGGGCCGAGTTCGTGATGTGCGTCGGCGGTCAGGGCCTGGTGCCCGCGGCGAGCTCGGTGGTGCCGCCGCACGCGCGGATCGTCTACTACGCCGATCAGAACCTCAGCACTCCGCAGAACATCAGCGCACAGATCGATGGCACGGCGGTCGCCGTGAAAAAGACGGAGCTCCGGGCCCGGCCGTTCCAGGTGCTGGTGCTCGAGATCGACAGCCCGCGGACGGGTGCGCTGGTCGTGACCTTCGACCAGCGCCAGCCGCTGCGCTGGACGGTCAAGGCGATCACGATGCCCAAGGACGTCACGGGCGTCGCGGCGCGCTACCAGGGCCCCGCCCACCCGGGCGAGCCGGGCGAAGGGTTCGACGGCCTCGCGATCCGGCTGCCCGAGGGCACGCCGGCGGTGATGTCGCACGTCAAGGTGCGCACCGAGCCCGACGCCGCGCTGTGGCTCGAGACCGACGTGCCGATCTACACGGCGGCCAGCGAGAGCCGGCCGATGATCCGCGTGGGCCAGTTCGACTGCGCCCCGAACATCGCGCCGTCCCTGCTCCAGCACGGGTTCGATCTCGAGGTCACCGTGACGCTGAGCGACGGCACCACGCGCAGGGTCTCGGGGCTCGCGCCACACATGTCCCTCCCCGCTCCGCTCCCTCCACAACCGCGCCCGAAGAATCAGCGCCTCCCGTAGGAGTCCCTGCGCCGGCGCGTGGACGGAGCTCGAGGTGCCGGTCTCGCCGCGGGCGGCTCGGCCACGCGCCCCGCCAACGAACTCGCCGCACACCTCACCCTGCCGCCCGTGTTGCCGAAGCAGCCCGTGGCGCTGAAGCGGCGACCGTAGGTCCAGGTCTCAGACCTCGGGCCTCAGGTCTTGGGCCGCGTCACCACCAGGTGCGCTTGCTTGTCCTTGTCGACGTAGCCGAACCGGAACGGCAGCTTCCGCCGCTTCTGCGTGCGCCACAGCTCGATGAACGCCTGATCGTGGCGCCCGCCCTGCGCGCCCTCGAGGAACGCCCCGGCGTAGTAGCCGTAGGTCTCCTGGACCATCTTGGCCTGCCGGGCATAGGACGGCGGGATGCCGGTCGAGTCCGACAGCATCCACGCGAGGTGATCGAGCATGTACGTCCGGACGAGCGAGAAATCGCCGCGCCACAGGAGGTAGCTCGCGCCCTTGGTGAGCAGCGTCACCGGGCCCTTCTTCTCGAGGTGGCGGAGCAGCTGCGGATTCTTCGTCAGGTACGCATCGCCGAGGTTCCAGCCGATGTGTCGATGGATGCGGACTGTGGTGTCGCCGATCTTGCGGTACTGGATCTCGACGTTCGAGAACGCCGGCGAGAACGCCGGGTCCTGCCAGTCGCCCTTCAAGCTCTTGCCCTTCTCCTTGTCGGCGGCGTCGAGATCGGCCTGCTCGAGGTAGTGGATCGCGCCGGCATCGTCGAGCTTGAAGTAGCGCATCGACACCGGCTCATAGCCCCCGGCGACCAGCCCCATGAGAAACGAGCTGACCTGACCGGGCAGATCGCTGCGCTGCCCGGCGGACAGGTTCTCGCTGGTGTTCGAGCCGACGGAGATCAGGCCGCCGATGTCACGGCGCAGCACCCCGAGGCTGTTGTCGAGCTGGTTCACCGTGAGCTTGCTGATCCGCCGCGGATCGCCCGATTGCTCGAGGGAGATCGTCGTGATCTCGGTGGCGGTGGGGAACGCGACCAGCGCGGAGATCAGATCACCGCCGCCGAACGGATAGACCACGGTGGCCGGCACGGTCTTCGGGACGACCGCGTCGAACCAGGCCCGCCCCTTGTCGAAGTACTGCGTGCGGAACTTCCCCATGTACTCGAGGATCCGCTTGCAGTGGCGATCGACGATCTTGGTGAGCTCTTTGGTCTGCTTCGGATCGCCCTTGGTAAGCACCTCCGGGAGCGGTTGATCGGCGTTGCCACAGGCGGCGACCCGGTACAGGAGCCGCGCGTCATCGATGAAGTCCACGCCCTCCGCAGCAGCGGGACGTGCCACGGCGAACGACGCGCCCAGCGCGACGAGCGACGCGATGTGCAGCGGGAGCGAGCGAGAACGGAGCATGTCCCTGTGTAACGCGTTTCGCGCCCCGGTCATTCAAACTTGCAACCGCACGACCGTGTGGGGCACCGCGCAGGCCCTGCTGCGCACCTCGGCGATTCCGTGGGATCCGCGGCCGGTTGCGCCCGCGCGCAGCGGTCCTACTCCGCGGAGACCGCGCCCTCGTACATCTTGTCGAGCAGGCCCGCGTACTTCTTCTCGACGACCTTGCGCTTGACCTTGAGGCTCGGCGTCAGCTCGCCCTCGTCGACCGAGAGATCCTTGGGGAGGATCGCGAACTGCTTCACGGTCTCGTACTTCGCGAGCGTCTTGTTGACCTCGTCGAAGAACGGCGAGAGCAGCGCCTTGACGTCGGCGGACTGCGCGAGCTCCGCATAGCTCTTGCCGCTCGACGCGTGCGCGGTGGCCCACTTCGTGACCGCGTCTTCATCGAGCGTGATCAGCGCGGTCACGAAGTTGCGCTTGTCGCCGTGCACGATCACCTGGCTGATGTACGGGCACGCGGCCTTGAGCTTGCCCTCGATGTGCTGCGGCGCGATGTACTTGCCGCCCGAGGTCTTGATCAGATCCTTCTTGCGATCCGTGATCCGCAGGAAGCCCTTCGCATCGACCTCGCCGATGTCACCGGTGCGGAGCCAGTGGTCATCGGTGAGCGCCTCGGCGGTGGCCTCCGGCATGTTGTGATAGCCCTGCATCACCCCTGGAGACTTGATCAGGATCTCGCCGTCCGCGGGCGCGAGCTTGATCTCGGTGCCGGGCATCGGCATCCCGACGGTGCCGAACGCGAACTTGCTCGGCCGGTTGACGAAGCTCGCCGCGCTGGTCTCGGTCAGGCCATAGCCCTCGAGGATCAGGATCCCGCACGCGTGGAAGAACTCCGCGATCTCGCGCGACAGCGGCGCCGAGCCCGAGATGAAGTACCGCACCCGGCCGCCGAACGTGGCCTTGACCGCCTGGAACACGAGCCGATCGGCGACCTTGAGCTTGAGCGCGAGCAGCCCGCCCGGCTCCTTGCCGGCCTGGCGGACCTTGCTGCCCTCCTTCCCGACGACCACGGCCCACTCGAAGATCTTCTGCTTGAGCCCGCCCTTCTTCGCGCGCTCGAGAATCTTGTTGTACGCCTTCTCGAAGATCCGCGGGACGGCGGCCATGATCGTGGGCTTCACGGTGGCGCAGTTCTCGACGATCTTCGGAATCCGGCCATCGACGGCGCACACCGATCCGGAGGCGACGTGGGCGGCCATC
>JAYVRN010000710.1:0-3700 GCA_043776275.1 Myxococcales bacterium
CCAAGGACGCGGGACGCAACCGCGTGAGCCGCCTGACGCTCCGCTGAGCGGCCCGCTAAGGGGTCTCCGTCGCTGGGAATTTGTCCCAGGGGATCCACGTTGCTAGGGTCACTGCATGCGGGGACTCTGGCTCGTGTTCGCGGTCGTGGCCTGCTCGGGCGACGACTCTCACCGGCAAGGCACGATGCACATGCGCGCCACGCCGCCTCCGAGTATCCAGGGCGACGCCGCCGTGGTCGCTCCCCCACCCGCGGTCACATCGACTTCCGGAACACCGGCGCCGCTGTCCGAGAGCATGGCGCAGCCGTACTTCCAGACCGGCGATGCGAAGGCCGGCGCCACGGCGTACGCGCTGCAGCACTACAAGGACGCGCGCACCGCGTTCGAGGCCGCGCGCAAGACCGCGACGGGCGACGATGCAGCGCGCCTCGACGTCATGCTCGGCCTCTGCAACGAGGAGATCGGCAACTGGACCCGTTCGGCGCAGCAGTTCGAGGCCGCGGCCAAGGGGCTGCCCCTCCTCGCGGACTTCCTCGGCTACCACCGCGCGCGCGCGCTGTACTTCGGCAAGCAGGGCGCCGAGGCGCTGGCCGCTGCACGGGCGATCGGCGCGGACGCGATCCAGGGCGCGGATGCCGAGCTGCTCGTGGGCGACGTGCTCCGCGGGATGAGCGATCCGGTGAAGACCGCCGCGCACTACAAGGACTACCTGACCCGCCGCCCCGATGGCCCGCGCCGCTCGGAGGCTCGGTTCCGTCAGGCCGAGGCGCTCGAGGCCGCGAAGGCCGAGGCCACGGAGACCGTGCGGCTGTATCGCCAGGTCACGATCGATGATCCGCTGAGCTCGTGGGCCACCAAGTCCACCGAGCGGCTCAAGGCCCTCGATCCCAAGGCGCTCGAGAACCTGACCTCCGCCGAGCACATCGTGAAGGCCAAGGAGCTGTTCGATGGCATGCGGAACCCCGAGTCGGAGGCGGAGTTCGCCACCGCCCTCGCGGATCCGACGATCACGCCCGCCGACAAGTGCGTGGCGGCGTATCACCGCGCGCAGAGTCGGTTCAAGGCGCGCGATCGCAAGGGCGCCGCGCCGATGTTCGATGACGCATCCGTCGCGTGCAAGACCGCCGCGAACAAGGACCTCGAGATCAAGAGCCTGTACCAGGCGGGCCGCTCGTACGCGTTCAACGGCCAGCACGAGACCGCGATCACCGCGTACCAGGCGGCGCAGAAGATCGATCCGAAGCACAGCTACGCGGACGATGCCCTGCTGCGCGAGGGCGAGGAGTGGACCAGCCTCGGCAACGCGAAGAAGGTCGTGGAGGTCCTGTCCTCGCTGCCCAAGCGGTTCCCGGACGGTGACAACGTCGCCGAGGCGATGTGGCGGCTCGGCTGGCGCGCGTGGAAGGACAAGCAGTACGACGACGCGATCAAGTGGTGGAGAAAGCAGATCGAGCTCGTCCCCCACGACGACAACTACTTCGGTGAGGGGCAGGCGCAGTACTGGCTCGGCCGCGCGTATCTCGCGAAGAACAAGAAGGACGACGCGGTGGCCTCGTGGGAAGCCGGTATCCGGGCGTACCCCACCGCGTACTACGCACTCGAGGGCCTGAACCGCCTGCGCGAGATCCGGCCGGCGCGGTTCGAGGCGCTGGTCGCCGAGCTGTCGGCCGATCCGAAGGGCTACGATCCCAAGGCGCCCGCGTTCACGTTCGGACCGCGCGTCGAGTGGGGCACGCCCGGCTTTCTCCGCGCGATGGAGCTCCTCCGCCTGGGCCTCGGAGGTCCCGCCGAGGTCGAGCTCAAGAAGCTCAAGCTGACGCCACCGACCGACAAGAAGCGCGTCGACGATCCCGCGACGATCGAGAAGCTGTGGGCGATCGCGTTCCTCTACGACAAGGCCGGCCGCTATGCGACCTCGCACTGGCCCACGCGCTGGCACATCCTCGACTACCGCAAGGCGTGGCCCATTGGTGCCAACCGCGCGCGCTGGCAGATCGCCTATCCGCTCGCGTACGAGGAGCTGCTGCGCCGCCACGCCACGCTCAACAGCACGCCGTTCGCGATGCAGATCGGCATCGTGCGCGAGGAGAGCGCGTTCGATCCGTTCACCGAGTCGTACGCGAACGCCTGGGGCCTCACGCAGATGATCCCGGTCACCGCGAAGGACTTCGCCAAGGGCACGAACATCCCGCCGACGCGCGAGAGCATGTTCGATCCCGAGAGCAACGTGACCGTCGGCGGCCGGTTCCTCGGGTTCCTGTTCAAGAACTTCAAGGGCTTCACCGCGCTGGTGCCGCCCGGCTACAACGCGGGTCCCGGCGCCGTGAAGCGCATGCTGAAGGTCCGCGGCACCTGGGATGCCGACGAGTTCGTCGAGGGCATCGTCGATGACCAGGCGCGCAACTACTCCAAGCGCGTGCTCGGCACGTACTTCACGTACTCGTGGCTGTACGAGCACACCGTGCCGACGATGCCGCTGACGATCCCGACCGAGCTGCTGCCGAAGCCCTGAGCGCGCTCGGTCATCAGGTGATCGACGGATCGACGAGCTCGATCACGCCCGAGTACAGCGCGAGCATGCCGAAGTAGATCACCGCGCCGCGGAGCTGCTGGCCTCTCGGGACCTCGCTCGGCATGACGGCCGCCGGCGTCATGTCGGCTTGCAGGCGCTCGAGGAGTGACGTCGGGGCACGAGGCGCCGTGCGAGCCGACATCGCCACCTGGTAGCCGACGAACAGGAGCGCGACCACCGGCACGCCATTGAGGCTCCCCTTCCACGCAGCACACGCGATCACGGTCACGGCGACGGCGATCAGCCCCACGATCCCGTCGGCCGGGCGGACGATCGGGAGCATCTTCGAGCCGTCGAGGATCCACACCGGAACCAGGTTGAAGACGTTGATGATGAGGGACCGGCGAGCTGGTAGACGACGCTCATCGTGCGGCCATCGACGGTGACGTTCTTGTTCACGCCACGCGCCTTCAGCTCTTGCTCGACGAACGCGATCGAGGTCGTCCCGAGCACGCCGCGCTGCCGCAGCCGCAGCGCGGTGAAGAAGCTGCGCGCGAAGACGCTGACCAGTGTGGCGGCCAGCACGACCGCGGGCAGGCTCTGCTGCACGGCTGCATAGATCCCCAACCCGAGCACCGCGAGGTACAGCAGGCGGGCCTGCGGCGACCGGAGATCCGCTCGCATCTGCTGCAACGGGCCGAACGGTCGCGGCAGCGGCGTCGCCATCCACGTCCGCAGCGCGTCATCCACGGGCGCGATGTTCCACCCGTCGCGAATAACGAAGCCGGGAACGTCCATCAACGATGAGCATACGGGTGGCCTCGGCCAAGATGGGAGGTTTCGACCTGGCTCCTACCTCCATCGCCGGGTCATCGTTCGGCTATGCTGGGGACGTGAGTGCGCGTCTGCCCGCTGGCCTGGCACTACTCACGCTCGTCGGGTGCGGCCGGATCGGCTTCGACAATCTCGGCCAGGCGCAGACCGATGGCGCCCCGGACGCCCCGTGCAGCTGGACCGCGTTCTCGGCCCCCGTGAAGCTCGCGGGCGTCAACTCGGCGACCGATGACTGGGATGCGATGCCGACCCAGAACACCCAGGCGCTGTACTTCCATAGCTACCGGCCCTCACCGAACGTCGCCGGCAACATCTGGGTCTCGCGACCCGTGGGTGCGGCCCCCGTGGAGGTGG
>JAYVRN010000711.1:0-3682 GCA_043776275.1 Myxococcales bacterium
GGGGCAGCCGCAGGTGGCTAATTGCATTCCCCCTGTGACCTCCGTCGTGCTGACTCCCGGGCAACTTCCGCCGCGCCTCGAAGCGCTGGGCTGGAAGCAGCCCGTGCGTGTTCGCGGCACCCTGGCCGAGGGTCCAGCGGTCGCGATCGTCGGTGCACGTGCCGCCACGCAGGTCGGGATGGATCGGGCGCATGCACTCGCGAAGCACCTCGCCGGTCGCGGCGTCCACGTCGTCTCGGGCGGTGCGCTGGGGATCGATGGAGCCGCACATCGCGGTGCACTCGCCGCGAGCGGGCGCACCACGGTGGTCCTCGGCTCGGGGCTCGATGTCCCGTATCCAATGCGCCACCGCCCGCTGTTCGCGCAGGTCCTCGCGGGGGGGGGCGCACTCGTCAGCCTGCTCCCCGATGACACGCAGCCGCGGAGCTCCACGTTCGTCCAGCGCAACCCGTTGATCGCCGCGCTCGCCGATGTGGTGATCGTCGTCGAGGCAGATCTGCGATCCGGATCGCTGTCCACGGCGGCGGCGGCGGTGCGGCTGGGCCGCGTGATCGCTGCGTGGCCCGGTAGCCGCGGTTGTGATCGTCTGCTCGCGCAGGGCGCGGGGATCATCGAAGACCTCGGGGATGCGGAGCTGGCGCTCGCCGGCACCGTGCGTCCCAGGCCCGAGCCAGCGCTGGATCCGATCGCCACCCAGGTGCGCGATGCGATCCGCGCCGGGGCGGTTGGCGTCGACGCGATCGTCGCGTCCACAGGATTGGCAGTTCGCGCAGTCTTGCGCGCGCTGCCCTCGATCGAACACTCGTTGTTTGCGAGGAAGCCGTGAGTAAAGACGACAAGAAGGCAGCGGCGCAGGCCAAGGGTGCGGCGAAGGCGCCGAAGGCGAAGGCCAAGGCAGCACCCGCGAAGGCGGCTGCCAAGGACAAGGCCGCTGCAAAGGCCGAGAAGCTGCCCAAGGGTGACAAGCCGGCGAAGGGCGAGAAGGCGGACAAGGCAGCCGCCGCGCCGAAGGCCGCGAAGGTGAAGGCGCCGGCCAAGGAAGCCGTCGCGAAGCCCGCGAAGCCCGCGAAGCCCGAGAAGCCGAAGATCATCCATGCCAAGGGCAGCAAGGGCTACAAGAAGGAGAAGGCCGCAGCCGATGCGAAGGAGGCCGCCGAGGTCGAGGCGGAGGCCAAGCGCAAGCCGAAGAAGGTCAAGCCAGGGTCGGCGCTGGTCGTCGTCGAGTCTCCCGCGAAGGCGCGCACCATCGCCAAGTACCTGGGCTCCGGGTACGTGGTGAAGGCCTCGGTGGGTCACGTGCGAGACCTGCCGAAGTCCAAGATCGGCGTCGACTTCGACAACAACTTCGAGCCCTCGTACGAGGTGATCGACGGCAAGAAGAAGGTCGTCGCGGAGATCCGCAAGGCGGCGCGCGAGAACGAGATCGTGTACCTGGCATCGGATCCCGATCGCGAGGGTGAGGCGATCGCCTGGCACATCGCCGAGGAGATCAAGGACGTCAACACGAACTACAAGCGCGTCCTCATCAACGAGATCACCAAGAAGGGTGTGACCGCGGCGATCGCGGCGCCGCGCGAGATCGACATGCACAAGACCGACGCGCAGCAAGCGCGCCGGATCCTCGATCGGCTCGTGGGTTACGAGATCAGCCCGATCCTCTGGAACAAGGTCCAGCGCGGACTGTCCGCCGGGCGCGTGCAGTCCGTCGCCGTGCGGCAGGTGTGCGAGCGCGAGGAAGAGATCAAGGCGTTCGTCGCCGAGGAGTACTGGTCGGTTGACGTCACGTGTCGCGCTCCCGTGCCGCCGCCGTTCGAGGCGCGGATCTGGAAGTGGAAGGGCGAGAAGGCCGAGCCCAAGACCAAGGACGATGCCGACGCGATCGCCGCCGAGCTCGCCGTGGGTACGGCCACGGTCGCTACCGTGGACAAGAAGGAGCGCCGCAAGAAGGCGCAGGCACCGTTCATCACGTCGCGCCTGCAGCAGGACTCTGCCCGCAAGCTGCGGTTCTCCGCGAAGCGCACGATGGCGCTCGCGCAGCGCCTGTACGAAGGTGTGGAGCTCGGCGATGAAGGCCCCACCGGCCTCATCACGTACATGCGTACGGACTCCACCCGTGTCTCCGATGACGCGATGACCGCGCTGCGGACATACATCAGTGACACGTACGGCGCGGACTACCTGCCCGAGGCGCCGAACACGTACGGCAACAAGGAGCGCGCGCAGGACGCCCACGAGGCGATCCGCCCGACGCTGATGGAGTGGACGCCCGAGCGCGTGGCCACGGCGCTCGCGGAGCACCCCGAGGGCCCCGAGCTGGTGAAGCTGTACACGCTGATCTGGCAGCGGTTCGTCGCCTCTCAGATGGTGCCCGCGGTGTACGACGCCACCACGATCGACATGGATCGCGGCCAGGCCGTGCTCCGTGCCACCGGTCAGGTGATGAAGTTCGCCGGCTACACCAAGGTCTACGAGGTCGCCGAGACCGACGATCTCAAGGCCGAGGCCGCCGAGAGCGCTGATCGCCTGCTGCCACCGATCGACGTCGGCGACGTGGTGACGCTCGAGTCGGTGCGGCCCGAACAGCACTTCACGCAGCCGCCGCCGCGGTTCTCCGAGGCCTCGCTGGTCAAGGAGCTCGAGGAGAAGGGCATCGGTCGGCCGTCGACGTACGCCGCGATCATGTCGACGATCGTCGACCGTGGGTACGTCGAAAAGAAGGAAGCGCGGTTCTGGCCCACGGAGCTCGGCATCCTCGTCAACGGTCTGCTGGTCGTCAGCTTCCCCGAGATCGTGTCGGCGGACTTCACGGCGAAGATGGAGAACGATCTCGACAAGGTCGAGGAAGGCTCGCAGGACTGGCGCGTGCTGGTCGGCGGGTTCTACACGCCGTTCAAGGTCGAGCTCGAGACGGCCCGCAGCGAGATGCGCGACGTCAAGCGTGAGGAGATCGCGACCGAGTGGGTGTGCGAGAAGTGCGGAAAGCCGATGGTCATCAAGTGGGGCCGCAACGGCAGCTTCCTCGCGTGCCAGGGCTACCCGGAGTGTCGCAACACCATGGAGGTCGTGAAGAACCTCGATGGGACGTGGGAGAAGGTCCCGCCGCAGACCACGGACGAGATCTGTGAGACCTGCGGTGCACCGATGACCGTGAAGCGCGGTCGGTTCGGTAGCTTCCTCGCGTGCACGAAGTACCCCGACTGCAAGACCACCAAGCCGATCTCGCTCGGGGTGAAGTGCCCGCGACCGGGATGCGGCGGCTTCATCGCGGAGAAGCGCTCGCGGCGTGGCAAGCCGTTCTACGGCTGCTCGAACTGGGCGAAGAAGCAGTGCGACTTCGTGGCGTGGGACAAGCCGATCCCGCAGCCGTGCCCGATCTGCAACGCGAAGTTCGTGGTCAAGAAGGAGAACAAGAGCGGGACCACGCTCCGGTGCATGGAGTGCGATTGGAAGCAGGGCGTGGATGACAACGAGGAGACCTCGGCCGCGTAGGCGATCTGAGATCGACGATGTCACTCGCGATCGCGCTGCTGGTCGGGATGGGAGCCTTGATCGGCGGGGTCGGTGTCCTCCTACCGCGCCTCGTGCGACCGCGCTGCCCGGTCTGCATGCGGCGCTCGGCCGAGCTGGTCGATCGGCGCCGCGGCTACGTCCATGCGCAGGAGCATCGCCGGCACGGGCAGGC
>JAYVRN010000712.1:0-3678 GCA_043776275.1 Myxococcales bacterium
CCGCGTGTTCGTCGGCAAGAAGGGCGCGATGAAGCAGATGTCGCTCACCGATGTCGCGAGCGATAGCGCCGGTCAGGTGTTCTCGACCAAGACCGGCGACCTCCGGCTGGTCAACACGACCACGGGTGAGACCAAGCCCAACACCAGGTGGGTGCGTGGCGAGAAGAAGACCGATCTGATCCAGCTCGATCTCGACATCAACTCGCCGATCATCTTCAAGGACCTCGGCATCTACAAGTTCACTGGAACCGTGTGCGACAACATCTAGGCATCGCGCTCTGCGGCGTGCTTGCTGTCGGCGGTGTCGGCCGGGCTTACGCGGACAAGGGCCCCAAGAAGCCCAAGCCGATCGACATCAAGCCGATGGTCGACAAGGTCGACGTCTATCGGGACGACACCGGCTTCGTCCTCGTCACGCCGAAGCCCGGCGAGATCCAGCACGGCTCGTCAGACCAGCTCGAGAACTGGGTGTTCTACGGCAACGGCAAGACCCTCTATCAGCAGCGGGTCGTCGGCACCGCTGTCAACGCCCTCAAGTTCGCGTGGGTGCTGTGGTCACCTCGCGTGAAGGGGATCCCTCACGCGATCGTCGACTCTGATGCCACGGGTGTCCAGGTCCACTGTTCGAAGACCAACGACGGCGATCAACGGCTGGCGCCGGTGCCACCCGATCAGGCCAAGGCCCTGCTCGCCAAGGCGACCTTCCTCCCGCCGCTGTGGCAGCGCAGCGCGCAGTTCCTCGCGCGCGATGACGACGGTGTGTACTTTTTCGTCGACGTGCTCCGCGAGGAGTATGGGGGCAAGGGCTACCGCGTGTTCATGGGCAAGAAGGGCCTGATGAAGGAGCTGGCGATGACCAACGTCGTCAGCGACACCGGCGGAGAGATCTACGCGACCAAGACTGGCGAGCTGAAGATCGTCGCCGGCAGCGACGGGAAGGCGTTCTGGCGCAAGGGCGGGAAGAAGACCGAGCTGATCGTCCTCGAGCTCCAGGACAACCGATACCTGATCTATCGCGAGCTCGGCATCTACGGATCGCTCGGCGTGGTCTGCGACGACACGTGATCCGCTCGCGGGCTTGAATCCGGCGCCGCGATCGCTTCTGCTCGCCGCATGAAGCTAAACGGTGCCGTCGTCCTGGTCACGGGTGGTGCGTCGGGTCTCGGAGCTGCCACGGTGCGCCGGCTGGTCGCCGGTGGCGCCCACGCCGTCATCGTCGATCGCGACGAAGCGCGCGGGACGGCGCTCGCCGCCGAGCTCGGTGCGGTGTTCGCCAGGGCCGACGTCTCCGATGCGGGCGAGGTCGAGGCCGCCGTCGCCGAGGCGCAGAAGCTCGGTCCGTTGCGCGTCGCCGTCTCGTGCGCCGGCGTGGGCTGGGCCTCGCGTACCCTCGACAAGACCGGCAAGCCGCACGATCTCGACCTGTTCAAGACGGTGATCGGCATCAACCTCGTCGGCACGTTCAACGTGCTCCGCCTCGCGGCGGCCGCGATGTCGAAGACCGATCCTCTCGAGAACGGCGAGCGCGGCGTGATCATCAACACCGCCTCGGTCGCCGCGTTCGATGGTCAGATCGGCCAGATCGCGTACGCCGCGTCGAAGGCCGGTGTGGTCGGCATGACGTTGCCCGCCGCGCGCGACCTCGCCCCCGCCGGCATCCGCGTGGTCACGCTCGCGCCCGGCATCTTCGACACGCCGATGCTCGGCTCGCTGTCCGAGGAGGTCCGCGCTGCGCTGACCAAGGACGTGGTGTTCCCGAAGCGCCTCGGCGATCCCGCGGAGTACGGCGCGATGGTCGCGGCAATCGTGGAGACCGGCTATCTCAACGGTGAGACGATCCGGCTCGACGGCGCGCTGCGCATGCCGCCGAAGTAGCAAAGGTCACGCACCAAGGAGCGCACCAAGGAGCGCACGGAAGGTAGTTCGTCCCGGACCCCGTCCTCGGCGTTGCGATCAGCCGCTCGGATCGCGCGAACAATTCGAACACGTCGATCGTTCTCAAGGTCCGTCCCCATGCAATGGATGTCATCAGGGCGCGATTCGCATGCAGCTGAGGTGCGACGTGCGATGTGGTTCGTCTGCCTGCTCGGTTGCAGCGGTACGCCGCTCGCGGGCGAACCGCCTCCCCGCGCGCGCATTCCCATCTCATCCAGCCAGCACCCGATCGACGACGCTGCCGTGGAACCCGTGAGACCTCCCGACGCGGCCCTGATCGGGCTCGACCTCCCGTCCCTGGTCACCCCGATCGAGATGATGTACGAGTGCATGCACAAGGTCGGCACCACCGTGACCATGGATCACGCAACCTACGATCTTGACCACGACGATGTGTGGACCCAACACGAGGTCGGCGAGGCCGGCGAGGAGAAGCCAACCCATCACAAGGACGCACACACGAAGATCGACGCTGCGCTCCACGCCACGCTGACGCTCGACCTCGCCGCAGTGCTGCACGGTGGCCCCTACGCGGCCGATCCGTCAGGACCGGGCGGCGGTTGTGCGCTCCAGCTGCGGACCAGCGGCTCGATGTCCCCGTTCTTCTCGATCCCTCGCGCCCGTGGCGGCAACGGCGGTGATCCGATTGACGTGCTGCTCCGAGATCTGCCGTGACGACTCGATGTTCGACGGCGAGTTGCCCCTGATACACCTCCGCTCGTCCGCCGCACGTTGTGGGTCACCGACGGACCCACCTGGTGCCGTCGGCTCGCGACGCTGATCCCGCCGCGGCGCCGTCACACACCACCCGATTTCACGGCGTGTTGTCCTCGGCCCACCTGTGGCGTTCCCGCGTCGTCCCCTCGCAACCGGCCGCGGCGGAGGCTGCGAGCACAGTGGAGGAGCAGAGGATCGCTACAACGTAGTGATCCACAGCCCAGACGGAACCACCGTTGCGGGCAAGAACCTGGCCTACCCGGGCGATTGCCTGCTGATTCACCAGGCCGGCGACGGTTCGGTGACGGTTTCGAACGTGGGATCTATCGCGGCCCCGGAGGCGGCGACGGTGAAGAAGAACAAGAAGTAGTTCGCTCGCATCATCTCGTTTGGCTGGAACGGGCCCTCACCGGCAGGTGCGCGTCGCCGTCCACAGGTCCGCCGAGCCGTCGCCGGCGAGAGGATTCGGGCCGGCGTAGACCAGGTACATCGTGGAGCCATCGCGGCTGAGCCGCGGAGACGAGTCGCCCTTCGACGTGCTGAGCTCGGGGACCACCGTTGGCGCGCCGAACGCGGCGCCCAGCGCGCTGCGGTGAGCGGTCCAGATGTCGAAGTCACCGAGGCCGCCCTCGCGATCGGAGGTGAACCAGAGGTCGAGGCCATCCGGCGACACGGTGGGTTCGCTCACGTGCCCCACGGCGTCGAGCTCGGGCATCGTGGTGGAGGGCCCGAACGGGCTCGCGCGATCGGCGCGACGCGTGACCTTGAACTGGAGTGACGCGGTCGTCGGTCCCGACAGGTACCAGAGCTCGAGCCCATCCGGCGTCAGCCACGGATCCCACTGATCGCCCGCATCGTTCAGCTCGGCGACAGGGCTGGGCGGCGCGAACGTGCCGGTCGGCGTCGTGCGGCTGGTCTGCCACAGATCGTAGGCACCCTCGCCCCCGGGCCGATCACTCGTGAACATCATCACGAGGCCGTCCTCCGAGAGCGTCACCACGAGATCCTGCGCGCTGGAGTTCACCT
>JAYVRN010000713.1:0-12885 GCA_043776275.1 Myxococcales bacterium
GCGAAGCTCGGGCTCGACAAGAAAGGGAGCTCGGCCTACGAGCGCTTGATGGGGTTCGGCGGGCAGTGGGAGCAGACCGGCACGAGCTGCGATACGCCCGAGGTCCGGTTCACCGCCACGCGCGACCGCGTGGTCCGGATCCGCGTCAAGTCGCGCTGCAGTGGGCAGGTCTACGATCTACCGTTCAAGGGCGCGTGGCGCTCCGACGGTGATCGTGTGGTGCTGACGTTCGCGACCAAAGGCAAGCAGGTCACCCCCGCCGACGAGGCGATGTGCAAGTTCGAGGCGCAGGGCGATGAGGACTCGCTGCACTGCAACCTCGGCAACGACATCGAGTTCGTCGTCCTGCCGACTCGCCGCTAGTCCGGGCGCCGGACGCCGCGTCCGAATGCCGGCCGGACACGGACACGCGGGTGCGCGTAGTCGAGCGGAATGATTGTGCGTGCGCGCGGCACACCGGCTGCAGCACGGCGAAGCATGCACAAGTTCATCTCCCGGTTGGTCTCCCCGTTGGTCGCCCCGTTGGCCCCGCTGTTCGCCGTGTTGTTGGTCGCCGCGGCGGCGGTCGGCTGCGACTCCGACCCCGCGCCCGTCTCACCGGACGCGGCGCCGCCGCCCACCAGCGTGCCGCGCGATCCGTCGGGCCAGTTCGTGGTGTCGACCACGCTGGATCTCGAGCCTCCGCGCACAGCCGCGATCGTGATCGAGGCCCTCGATCGCGCCGCCTCGGAGCCCGGCCGGTTCGTGCTGGACCGCATGGTCGCGTGGCTCCCGGACGGACCCACGAAGACCGTGGCACAGCTCGCGGCCCCATACGTCGCGGCGTATCTCGACGTGCGGCTCGATGCGTTCGCGCCGCGCTTCGTGCCCGGTGTGCAGGCGCTCGCCACCGGGTTCGCGCGGATCGCCGCCCACGCCGAGCTGCTCGAGACCTGGAGGATCGCGCCCGATGGCGATGCGGTGCGGACGGTCACGGGCGTGCGGTTCGATCTCGGTCCGTCCCCGATCGTCGCGTTCGCGGACCACGGCCTCGCCGATGTCTCGGCCGCCACGCAGGTCACGCTCGATGGGGCAGGGCAGCTCGGCTTTGCACATCACGTGGTCGCGCTGCGCTATGGCGCCCTCGTGCGCGCGGGCCTCGACCTCGCCGTGGTCCCCACGGCCGCGCCCGCGGCGCACGACGTGGCGGAGGCACTGAGCGCGCTCGTGGATTGCACGAAGCTCGGCGTGCTGGTCGCCGATCGGGTCGGTCTCGGATCGCCGGTCGTCTATCGCACTGCCTGCACCGCGGCGATGGTCGCGGTGGCGGCCGAGCTCGACGAGCACGTGGTCGCGATCGATGCGGCGCCGCTGATGCTGGACACGGTCGGGCTCGCCGCCGGGGCGGATCTGGATCACGACGGGACGATGGACGTGATCCGCGGCGGGCGCTGGACCGGCGTCGCCACGCACCTCGGCGCGCCGCAGCCGATCTCCGCCACGTTCGCGGGCGGTGGGCCGCCGTGACGACGGTTGCCGCCGCCGAGGTAAGCCGGTATCTTACGGGCGTGAAGACCGTGGTCTCGAGCAAGGGGCAGATCGTGTTGCCGGCGGAGCTCCGTGAACAAGACGGGATCGTCGCCGGTCAGCAGTTCGATGTCGAACGGCTCGATGAGGGCCGGTACCTCCTCACCAGGCGCGCACTGCACAATGTGGGGCTGGTGGATTGGCTGCTCGAATGCCCGACCAAGGGGTGGTTCACCGCGATCGACTCGGGCTCCACGGACGATCTGTGAAGTACCTGGTCGATGCAGATGTCCTGAGCGAGCTGACCCGACAGGCTCCCGAGCCGCGTGTGGTCGAATGGCTGCGACGACACGAAGCCGATCTTGCGGTGAGCTGTGTCGTGCTCGGTGAGATCGAGTATGGGATCCTGCTGTTGCCCGGCGGTAAGCGGCGCGCTCGACTCCAGGAGTGGTTCGCCACCGGTATCCAACGCATGCGATCCGTCGAACTGGATGGTCAGGTCGCGAGTGCCTGGGCACGGTTGCTTGCGAAGCTCCAGAAGGGTGGCCGAGCGATGCCGATCAAGGACAGCCTGATCGCAGCCACGGCGATCGCCCACCAGCTGATCGTCGTGACCAGAAACACCCGCGACTTCCGTGCGGCCGGAACCGAGCTCGTGGACCCGTTCTCCCACGCCGCGAAGTAAGCCACCTCACACTTGAACGCGGGAGGGGACGCCGGCCACTAAGGATGGACAGGCTATGCTGCTTCGGGTGAAGCGCGAGACGGGCGGTTTCGACCGCGCGGTGTTGGATCCGGCCGACGAGGCCGATCTGATCTCGCGCTGTCGTGCCGACGAGCGCGGCGCCCACGACGAGTTCTATCACCGGTTCCGCCGGCAGGTCGCGGGCAACCTGTATCGGGTCCTCGGCGACCGCACCGATCTCGATGACCTCGTGCAGGAGGTGTTCGTGATCGCGTTCCGCGGGCTCGAGAAGTTCCGCGGCGACGCGCGGCTCTCGACCTGGCTCTACCGCGTGTGCGTCAACGTCGCGCTCGGCCGGATCCGGACCCGCAAGCGAAGGCCCAATGCGATCGGGGTCGATGATCTCGATAGCGCGGCGATCGATCCGAGCGTGACGGAGCGCCCGGAACAGCCCGATCGTGCCCTCGAACGTCGTCAGGATCAGGCGCGGGTCTATCAAGCGCTCGAGCAGCTCGCACCGAAGAAGCGGATCGTCCTCTACCTGCACGAGATCGAAGGGCTCGATCTCAAGGAGATCGCGTATCTCGTCGATTCGAACCCGGTCACCGTCCGGACCCGGCTGTTCTACGCGCGTCGCGAGTTTTACCGGCTGATCGCGGGCACGCCGCCGGATGCCGTTGCCGAGCTCGAGAGACCCGAGGCGCCCGATGCACCTGCGGTCCCCGCTGCGACGCCGGAGGCGGACGAATGAGCCGTCACATCAAGCCGCATCGCTGGGCGGACGCGCTCGCCGGTCGCGTCGATGCAGCGGAGCGCACCGCGATGAAGCTTCACGCCGCGAGCTGCGCGAGCTGCGCGCTCGCACGCGATCGGGTAGGGCGTGCGAGCGACACGTTCCCGACGATCCGCGAGCAAGCAGGACCGGAGCTCCCGTGGGATTCGGTGCGCGCCCGCGTGCACTGGTCGGTGTCCAAGGAGCGCCGCGACAAGCAAGGGGCGGGCGCGGCCCGGCGTGTGCCCGTGCTGGCGTGGGCTGCGGTCGCCACGCTGGCCGCGGGAGGGCTCGCTGCGGTCACCGGGACCGGGATGCCGAGCGCGTCTGCGCCGGTGATCAGCGGGATCGCGCCGCCAGGCTCGCTGGCGCTCTCGCCCTCGGTCCTGCCGTCTGTCGCGCCGCCTTCGGCACCCGTGCCCAAGGCCCTCGCGGGCCTCGTCAATCGGGTCGCGCGTGGCGAGCTGCTGATCGATGGTGTGCGCCCGACGGATCTGTTCCGTCACCGGATCGTGGCCGGCACCGCGATCGCTACCGGGGAGGGCAGGATCGACGTCCAGTTCGGCGACGCGAGTGCGTTCGCCCTCGGGCCCAACTCCACGCTCGACGTGCGCCGGTTCGATACCGAGATGATCGAGCTCGCCGTGGTCGGCACGATCGACATCGAGGTCGCGCCTCGGACACCAGGCCAGCGGTTCATCGTGGTCGCGGGTGAGCATGCGATCGAAGTCCGCGGCACGCAGTTCCGCGTCAGCCATCAGGCCAGCGGGACCTCGGTGGCCTGCCGCCATGGTCTGGTCGCGGTCCACGATGCCGCGCAGGGCACCGCACTGGTCGGCGCCGCACGTCGCGTGCAGGTCGCCACGGGGGCGGCGATCTCCACCGCCCGGGTCGAGCCGCTTTCGGTCGACGAGCTGACCTCGCTCGCCGAAGCCACCCCGATGACGCTGCCGCTGTGGAACCCCGAGACCTTGATCGCGAGCTCGGCGCCACTCGAGATCGGTTCGGTCGGCGCGCGGGATGTCCGCGTCGATGGCATCGAGCTCGGGCTCGCGCCGCTGCAGATCCGCGTCATGCCGGGCCGCCACACCGTGGAGGCCACCGACAGCGCGGGTCGCTATCGGCGCGCGGGCTGGGTGGATGTCGCCGCGCCGTCGGCCGGCGTCCCGCTCGCGCGGCTCGAGGTCCCGGCAGAGGTCTCCACGGGCGCGGGTGTCCGCGAGCGCCGTCGTCAGCTGCTCGCCGGGATCGATCAGGCGCGGCTCGCGCGCTGCACGCGCTCGATCGCCAAGGCCGGGCTCACCAACACGTTCGTGCAGGTCGAGCTGTCCGTGGACGCCTCCGGCGCCGTGGGGTTCCTCAACGTGATCGACACCGACCTGCCGTCGACCACCGCGAGCTGCGTGCGCGAGGTCCTCGCCGACGTGCGGTTCAGGGCGGGCGCCGCGGCGATCTGGCGCGAGAAGCTGGATCTCTGAGCGTGGCAACCGTTTGTGAAGCGGGGTCGAGGGCAATTGCCTTGACCGGTCCGACCGATTCTGCGACGCAACAGGCATGCGCTCGCACCTCTGGCTCGCTCCGCTCGTCCTGATCGCCGCGTGCTCTGACGATGATCCCTGCGACGGTGTCGCGGGTGCCTGCATCGGTCTGTCCAGTGGCGCGAGCACCACCGAGATCCAGACGGCGCTGATCGAGATCGAGACCGGCGGCACGGTCGCGTTTGGCGCCGGCACCTTCGAGCTGACCAGCGATCTCTCGCTGGATGTCGATGGCGTGACGCTGGCCGGCAAGGGCCAGGATGCGACCACGCTGTCGTTCGCAAAGCAGACGAGCGGCGCGCAGGGCCTCCTCGTCACCGCGAACGCGTTCGCGGTCCACGATCTCGGCATCGAGGACAGCAAGGGCGATGCGCTCAAGATCCTCGGCGCGCAGGGCGTGACGATCCAGCACGTCCGCGTGGAGTGGACCGGTGGCGCCAAGGAGACCAATGGCGCGTACGGCCTGTACCCGGTGCAATGCAAGCACGTCCTGATCGAGGACAGCGTCGTGCACGGCGCATCCGATGCGGGCATCTATGTCGGGCAGTCGGATCAGATCGTCGTCCAGCGCAACAGCGTCGAGTTGAACGTCGCCGGCATCGAGATCGAGAACTCCACCCACGCCGACGTCCACGACAACATCGCGACGAATAACACCGGCGGCATCCTGGTGTTCAACCTCCCGGGCCTCGCGATCGCGAACGGCTCGCAGACCCGCGTCTACGACAACATGGTGTTCGAGAACAACACCGAGAACTTCGCCCCGGCGGGCAACATCGTCGGCAAGGTCCCGACGGGTACGGGGATCGTGATCCTCGCCGCGCACGAGGTTGAGATCTTCCGGAACACGGTGCGCGATCACAAGGCGGTGAACGTCGGGATGATCAGCTACGTCCCGATCGGCACGGTGAACGATCCGCTCTACGACCAGTACCCCACCGCGATCCACGTCCACGACAACTCGCTCTCGGGCGTGAGTGACATGCCGACCGGTGAGCTCGGCGCAGCGCTGATCACCGCGATCGGCGAGATCCATCCGGGCGGGCCGTTCATCACTCCAGACATCGCGTGGGATGGCGTGCTCGATCCAGCTCGCACGCCGGGCGTGGCGGCGGAGAAGATCTGCATCCACGGCAACGGCGATGCGAACTTCATCGATCTCGCGTGGCCACTCTCGGATCCGACGCTGCCGACCGAGACCCTCGCGCCCCACGACTGCACGCTGCCCCCACTCCCCGCAGTCGCGCTGTGATGCGCCGGCTCGGATCCTCGTTCGCACTCCCCGCGCTGCTGGTCGCCGCGTGCGGCGGTGCCGACGATGCGCCGTGCGATCCCGCGGGCCCGATGTGCGCGCACCTGTCGAGCTACCACCTGTTCGACGATCTCGCGACCCAGACGCCCGCCACCGATGTGGTGCCGTACGCCCTGACCACGCCGCTGTTCTCCGACTACACGACCAAGGATCGGTTCGTGCGCGTGCCGCCGCAGAGCTCGCTCACGTGGCAGGACGCCGATGTGTTCCGCGCGCCCGTGGGCACGATCGTGGTCAAGACGTTCAGCTACAAGGCCGATCGTCGCGAGCCGGCCGGCGTGCGGCGCCCGCTGGAGACCCGGCTGCTGATCCGGCAGGACGACGGGTGGATCGGTGGCTCGTACGTCTACGCCGCCGGCGATCCGTCCGAGGCCACGCTCGCGATCGCCGGCGCGATGATCGATGCGCACTGGATCCACGAGGACGGCACCGAGCGGACCAACGCCTACGTGGTCCCGAACAAGAACCAGTGCAAGGAGTGCCACGCGGAGCACGACGAGATCGTCGACCTGCTCGGCCCCAAGGCGCGGAACCTCAACGCGGACGGTCAGCTCGAGCACCTGATCGAGCTCGGCGTGGTGAGCGGCGCACCAGCAGCCGCGACGTGGCCCGCCGGCATTCACGCCTACGATCCCGCGAGCGGCACCGTGGACCAGCGCGCACGCGCCTGGCTCGATATCAACTGCGCGTTCTGCCACAACGCACGTGGCATCGCGCGGACCTCGGGGCTCTACCTCGATGCAGCGCAGACGCTCGGGCTCTCGCTCGGCCTCTGCAAGCCGCCGGTCGCGGCCGGCCGCGGCTCGGGTGGGCGGGCCTACGCGATCGTCCCCGGCCAGCCCGACGCCTCGATCATGATGTTCCGCCTCGAATCGGTCGAGCCCGACATCCGGATGCCCGAGCTCGGGAGAAACCTCGTCGATACCGAGGGCGCGGCGCTCGTGCGCGCGTGGATCTCGTCACTGCCGGGCAGCTGCCCGTAAGCCGTTAGAAGCGAACGCCGAGGAACAAGCGTGCGCTGCGGTACTCACCCTCGCGGAGGGTGGACGGTGCGAAGTACGCGACGCCGGCCGTCGGGTACGCGATGTCCTGCTGCTGATCGAGGGTGCGCCCGCCGAGGCGCAGGTCGACGCCGATCGTGAGGCCACCCTCGGCACGGTACTCGAGGCCGAGACCGCCCTCGATGTGATGCGCATCGGTGGTCGAGCCGTACGTGGTGCTCGCGCTATCGAGGCCGATGCCAGCCGACAGG
Source organism: Myxococcales bacterium (assembly GCA_043776275.1). Taxonomy (GTDB): domain Bacteria; phylum Myxococcota_A; class Polyangia; order Haliangiales; family Haliangiaceae; genus JABFXX01. The sequence continues at coordinate 7,066 of JAYVRN010000713.1, forward strand.
GTGGGGACGAGGCGACCCTTGCTGGTCAGGTCGATCACCAGAGATGCGGTGCCGGTGCGGATGCTGACGCCGGAGCCGTCATCGGTCTTGATCCGCGTGACCTCGAGCTGCCCGGAGATCCGCTTGTTGAAGCCGATCCGTCCGAACAGGCCGATCGTGTCGTTCGCGTCGAGGCCGGCGGCGCCGTCCTCCTTGCTCTGCGTCACTCCGACGTGCACGCCCGCGGTGATCGGGTTCGCCGCGGCCACGGAGGGCAGGGCGAGCGCGATGCCCAGGACGAGCGACCCAAACGACGTGACCGACCTGACCGACGTGACCGAACGGATGCGCATGGTGACGGAACCTGGAGCATGGCCCATGCCAGGGCAAGCTCGCGAAACCACGGGCGCACCTCACGGATTTTCGAGGGCGCCACCGAGAATGTGTGGTGCGCGCTGACGGGCGCCTTACCCCGCTTGCGCCGGTCAGGAGAGTGCGGCGGCGATCTTCTCGGCGGCCCGGGTGGCGAGCGCCATGATCGTGACCTGCGGATTGACCCCGAGCGACGATGGCACGGCCGCACCGTCGACGACGTAGAGGCCGGGGGTGTCGTGCACCTGGTGATCGGGGTCGACCACGGACGTCGAAGGATCGCGCCCCATGCGCGCCGTGCCGAGCGGGTGATACGCGGAGAGGTCGAGATCCCACGGCCGCAGGGTGGCGCGGCGCAACCCGGCCAGTTGCTGCTCCGAGGTCAGCGTCTCGAAGCCCGCGATGCCGGTGTGCACGACCTTGGCGCCGGCAGCGAAGTACACCTGCGCGAGCACGTCCATCCCGCGCTTGATGTGGGCGACGTCCTTCTCCGTCAGCCAGTACTGGATCACGGGCTGACCTCGCACCGCACGGACCGAGCCGCGCGAGCTGTCCTCGACCATGAAGCCAAAGCTCGCCACGTGATCGAAGCTCTCGGCGAGGCGGATCAGCTCCGGGCCGATCCGCTGGGTCATGCTCATCGTCATCTCGAGCGGCACCATCGCGCCCTCGTACAGGATGCCCTCCTCGTGGAGCTCCTCGATCGAATACCCCTGCGGGATCCCGGCCCACGGCAGGATCTGCTCGTCGAACTCGGCGAGCGCGCCGGCCGCTGGATGGATCGAGAGGTTCTTGCCGAGCTGGCCCGAGCGCGCGCCGAGGCCCTGCGCGCCGAGCAACAGCGGTGTCAGGATCGCGCCACATGCGACCACCACGGCCCTCGCCCGCACCGTGAGCACGTGACCTCCGTGCGTCCTCGCCACCACGCCCACCGCGCGCTCACCCTCGACGATGATCCGCGTGACCTTGGCACCGGGGAACAGCTCCGCGCCCGCTTTGAGCGCGAGCGGGATGTAGCTGACGTTGGTCGAGCGCTTGGCATCGGTGGGGCAGCCGAAGCAGCACACGCCCTGACCGTCACACGCCGGCGCGTTGCGCTTGAGTGGGCCATGGCGCGTGAACCCGAGGGCGTTGCAGCCGCGCTCGATCACGCGGCCGTTGCCACCCATCAGCGTGGCCTTCGCGCGCTCCACCCCGAGCACGCGCTCCACGCGCTCGAAGTACGAGCCCAGGCGATCCGGGGCGAGCTCGTCGAGCCCGAGCTCGTCGCGCCACTCTGTCAGCACGCGATCGGGCGTGCGGTAGCAGGTCCCCGAGTTGACGGTGGTGCTGCCGCCGACCGATTGGCCGAGCGGGATCGGGATCGCCACGTTGCCGACCGAGAACGTCGAGCCACCGCGCCGGTACAGCTTCTGCTGCTGCTCGAAGGCGCGGCCCGTGAAGTCCTGCCGGTCGAAGTACTGCCCCTCTTCGACGAACACCACGGCGAGCCCGGCCTCAGCCAGCTCGCGGCCGACGACGGCACCGCCGGCACCCGTGCCGATCACGACCACGTCGCAGTCGACCGCGAGATCGCCATGGAGCGCGTGGACCCGGTCGCGGAGGTATGCGGGCTTGGTCTCCGCGCGGACCTTCTCGATCTCGTACACGCAACCGAGCCGCTGGTAGAGGGCGGGGTCATCGAAGTGAGCGATCTTGAGCGGGCTGACCAGAGCGCGCAGCATGAGCCGCCGGATCGGGTCACCGGTGCGCCAGTTCTCGAGGAGCTGGAGGCGACCGGCGGTAGCGACCTTCGCGAACGGCTTGCGATGACCAAGCCACGAGGCGGCATCGAGCCCGCGCAGGAGACCGCTCACGCCGGTCTGAAGTGAGCCGGGCAGGTGATGGAGGAACCGCTCGACCTTGTGGACCGTCGCTTCACCGGCGGCCGGAAGAAACCGCCCTGCGGGCAGCGCCGTCTCGGCGAGAGCGACGAGCGTCCGGTGCTGCGACGAGCTGAGCTGGGTCACAGCGCGACCCTAGCCCAGGCGTGGTCCGACCACCAGACCAATGTCCTTCAACGAGCGAACGTACCGTCGAGCAGGCCGTAGGTCGCCTGCAGCGATGCGCCGAAGAAGATCTCGCCGGCGTCCTCCGCGATCGTCGCCGCGGCGCGGAGGCCCGAGGCCTGGTTCATCCAGTAGGTGAACCCTGCCTCGCCCTGGATCCGGAGCCCGGCCTTCGCGGCGGGCTGGCCAGTCACCGAGCCGTCGTTGGTCAGTGCGACCGTCGCCGCCACATCGAGCGCGCCGATCGGATCGCCGTGGTCTCCATACGCGAACCGCTTGAGCCGACCGGTGGCGCCGATCGCCCACGGCGAGGGTTGCGTGTCGGGCGCGAGCAGGCGCGAGCGCGCGAACGCTGTCCCCGACGCCTCGGCCTTGTCATCCGCGAGCTGCTTGCCGTAGCCCGCCGTCAGGATGACCTGCTCGATCCGGCCCTCCTCGAGCGGCGTCGGATCCATCGTGTCGCGGATCAGGTAGCCCTCGGCGACCACGAGCTGGAGGTCGAGCCCCTCGGGACGCATGAACAGCTGCGAATCACGGAGCACCGCGAGCAGCTCGTAGCTGAGCCCGGCGTCGGGTTCACCGAGCAGGATCCCCGCCTCGCGCAGGATCGCGACCGTCACCACCAGCGCGCGATACGACGATCGCTCGCCGCGGAGGCCCCACCACGCGAGCTGGAGCTTGCGCGACGTGGCGGCATCGATCTGCTTGCCGAGTGCGCGCGCGGCATCGAGCGTACGTGCGAGCCGGCGCACCCGGATCGCGGCGCCGACATCGACCACGCGGCCAAAGCCACCACCGATCGCACCCTGGATATCGGCGGTGTACCGCGAGTCCTTGATGTCGTTGTTCGGGTCGTTGGCGTCGACGTACGAGAGGTAGTTGAGCTGGAAGCCGACCGCGACCTTGCCGATGCCGTAGAGCTTGCCCGTGTAGAACCGGGCCTCGCCAGCGCCGTCGATCGAGAGCTGCATCCCGCGCGTGGTCGCACGACCCTCGGGGTTGACGAGGCCACCGACGAGGTGCGCGCCGACGTCGTAGCCCCACGCCATCGCCTCGCGTTCGATCCGCTTCTGCCACCGACCCGCGAGGTCGGCGTCGAACGAGGCCCGCTTGCGGACCGTGTCGTACGCGAGGCTCGCGGTCCCCGCTGCGATCGTCAGGCGATCGTAGGCGGCGATCGTATCGTCGCGAAGCGGTGGCCCCGCGGGCACGCCCTCGGTCGGCTTGGTGCCGAGCAGCGCGCTGCCGCCCGTGGTGCCGCCGTCACTCACGCCACCGCCATCACGACCTTCGAGGCCGCTCCCCGCGCCGGTGGTGCCGCCGCCGGTGGTGCCGCCGCCGGTGGTCGTGCCTCCGCCGGTCGTGGTGGTGCCACCGCCCGTGGTGGTGCCACCGCCGGTCGTCGTGGTGCCACCGCCGGTGGTGGTGCCACCGCCGGTCGTCGTGGTGCCGCCGCCGGTCGTCGTGGTGCCACCGCCGGTCGTCGTGCCGCCACCCGTGGTGGTACCGCCGCCGGTGTTCGGCGTCATCGTCACCTTGGCGTCGGCGCCGAGCTTCGCGAGGGCCTTGCGTGCGAGCTCGCGGGTGCTCTTGTCGCGCGACGAGTCATTGGCGGCCTTCTGCAACGCAGGCACCGCGCTCTGATCGCCGAAGTTGCCGAGGCCCTCGATCGCGATCTCGCCGATGATGTCGAAGGTCTCGGTCTCGACCAGCTTGATCAGCGCGGGCACCGCGCGCTTGTCCTTGCTGGCCACCAGCTTGCGCGCGGATTCGCGGCGCTTCTCCTTCCAGGCCGCCTTGTCCATGTCGGCGGGCTGGGTCTCGATCAGCTTCACCAGCGCTGGCACGTCGGCCGGCTGCGCAGCCACGGGGACCGTCGCCGCGGCGAGCAGCGCCGCGGTCAGCATCACCAGGCGGCGCATCAGTCTCTCCCGAGGGCGAGGCAGTAGTTCTGGCTGGTGTCCGGAGCTCCGGGGGAGCCGTCCATGTGCAGCTGATCGCAGCTCGAGGCCGCGACGCAGTTGATCACCAAGCGGCGACGATCCGCGGTGACCGAGTCGATGCTGTCGACGCAGCGCGGCCAGTCGAACCGATGGTTCCCGTTGCCGTCGACGGAGTTCACGGCGATCGCGCCGCAGTCCACGAGTCGCCAGCAGGCGCCCTCCGCCGTTCGGGCGGCATCCGGGCAATCGAGCAGCTCCCCGCCGGACGCGCACTGTGCGCGCGCGCCGCCGGATACATCATCTCCCGCGCTGCACGCACCGAGCGCCAGCACGAGGATCGTGACAAGTCCCTTCATCAGGACCGATCATAACGCCGCGCGTTCGCTCACGCGTCGGCGGTGCGATCTTTCTTGCGGACCAGCTTGGTGAGCGGCACGTCGGGGATGCTCGCCGCGACGATCTCGGCCACGTCGTACACCGCGATCTTGTCCTCGACGTTCCGCTGCTTCATGCCGTCGGTCAGCATGATGTTGCAGAACGGGCACGCCACGGCGACCGCGCTGACCTCCGAGGCGATGATCTCGTCGGTCCGGTTGAGGTTCACGCGCTCGCCGTCGTGCTCCTCCATGAACATCCGGCCACCGCCGGCGCCGCAGCAGAAGCCGTGCTGCTTGTTCCGCGTCAGTTCTTTGATCCCACCGGGGGCGCCGACCGCGGCGAGCACGTCCCGTGGCGCATCGAACTCGCGGTTCCAGCGGCCGAGGTAGCAGCTGTCGTGATAGGTCAGGGTCTCGACCGGGGACTTCCCGGCGGTCAGCTTGCCGGTCTTGAACAGGTGATCGAGGAGCTGCGTGTGGTGCACCACCTCGAACTCGCCGCCGAACTGCGGATAGTCGTGCCGGAGCGTGTGCAGGCAGTGCGGGCAGCTGGTGAGGACCTTCTTCGCGTTGACGCTCTTCAGCGTCTCCACGTTCTGCTCCGCGAGCTGCTGGAACAGCATCTCGTTGCCCGCGCGCCGCGCCGGATCGCCCGTGCACCCCTCCTGGTGTCCGAGCACCGCGAAGTCGACCCCGGCGGTGTTGAGGATCTTCACCATCGCGCGCGTCTGCTTGATGATCCGCGCATCGAACGCGCCGGCGCAGCCGACCCACAGGAGGTACTCGGGATCCGGGTTGTCCGCGATCAACGGGACATCGAGGTCCTTCGCCCAATCCATGCGCTGATCGTTTCCGCTCCCCCACGGATTGCTCTGCCGCTCCATGTTGCGGAACGTGCGCTGCAACTCTGGCGGGGTCTTCTCCTGCTCGAGCACCAGGTTCTGCCGCATCTGGAGGATCTTGAGCGGGTGCTCGATGAACACCGGGCAGACCTCCTGACACGCGCCGCACGTGGTGCAAGCCCACAGCGTGTCCTCGGCGATCCGGCCACCGGTCATCTTCGGCATGCCCGCGAGCTCCGCCTTGGTCTCGGCGAGCTGG
>JAYVRN010000714.1:0-3674 GCA_043776275.1 Myxococcales bacterium
GCGCTGACCCCGCAGGTCGCCGCGACGCTCCGCGCTGTCGCCTGATCATCCCCACGGGCGGCGCGAGGCGATCCGCGTACGCGCTCGGCGCAACCAGCGGGCAGGCGACGAAGGCGGTACGGATCACAGCGCCGAGCCGAGCCCCGACTGCTACCCTTGACGCATGCGGGTGTGCACCGCGTGTTCGACCACCACCGACGAATCGGGGCGCTTCTGCCCCGCGTGTGGTGCGGTGATCGCCGCGCCCGTCGCGGCCCCGAGCGTCGTGGATGACACGGCCGCGACCGGTTCGCTCGACGACGTGGGCTCGCTCGCCGAGACCTCGCGCAAGAGCCTGGTCGGCACCACCGTCGATGGCTTCGTGATCGACTCGATCCTCGGCGGCGGATCGTTCGGCACGGTCTATCGCGGTCGGCAGCTCGGGCTCGATCGTCCCGTCGCGATCAAGGTTCCCACCCACGAGATCGCGTCCGACCCGGTGATGGCGCGTCGGTTCGCACGCGAAGCCAGGTCGGCCGCGCGGATCACGCATCCCGGCGTCGTCGGGATCTATGCCGTCGGCGAGCTCGCGGACGGGCGGCCCTACCTCGCGATGCAGCTGATCGATGGCGAGCCACTCGATCGCATCCTCGAGACCGGCCCGGTCCCGGCGGTGCGGACACTGCGGATCGCGCGTCTGATCGCGAGCGCCCTGTCCGAGACCCACGCCGCGGATGTCGTCCACCGCGATCTCAAACCGACGAACATCGTGTGGCGCCGCGATCGCAACGGCGATGATCGCGTGACGCTCGTCGATTTCGGCATCGCCGTGTGCAAGCCCAGCAATGCCGACGCCACGCGGCTGACCACCAACGGGGTGATCGGGACGCCGCACTACATGTCGCCCGAGCAAGCGCAGGGCGAGGTGGTGGACCATCGCGCGGACCTGTACGCGCTCGGCTGCATCATGTTCGAGCTCCTGACGGGCAAGCCGCCATTCGAGGGCTCCGGGTTCGAGGTCCTGCTCGCCCACCTCGGCCGTCCGATCCCCGTCCCGAGCGACGTCAGCCCGGACGTGCCCGAGGCCGTCGACGAGCTCGTCATGCACCTGCTCGCGAAGAAGCCCGACGATCGGCCGCGCAGCGCCGACGAGGTCGTCGAGCTGATCGACGAGGCGCTCGGCAGGCTCGCGGGCGCGACCAAGCATCCCGACGCCACCGTGCGCGCGCCACGCGCGAAGCGCGCGACCGCCCAGCCGACGATCACCGCGAAGCGGAGCAAGCGGCCGACGCGCGAACCCTCCGGCGCCCGATCGGACGACCCGTCGGACGACCCATCAGGCGACCGCTCGGGCGATCCGTCCGATGCTCTCGCAACCGACGACGCCAACGATTCGCCAGCAGATCGCGCGACCGAGCGGCCGCCCTCCCGCGGACGCTGGGCCGCGCTCGGGGCGGTCGGCGTGCTCGCGCTGTGCGCCGCCGGGTTCGCGGCCATGAAGCTCGCGCGCGGCGCCGGCGGTGCATCCGTCGCCGATGCGGCGCAGGGAGATGATGACGCGACCGACGCCGCCGACGGCAGCGACACCGGCGCGCCGAGTGTGTTCACCGGCCGGCGGACGCTGGTCGTCGATGACGGCGAGATGGCGTCGCGGGTGACGCTCTACGATCCGATCGCCGCGGGCACCCGCACGCGGACCCAGCTCGAGATCTGGAACGCGATCGGAGCACCGCTCGATGTGCCTCAAGTGGTGGTCACCATCGAAGCCCCCGGCGGCGGCGCCACCGGCATCACCGCACCTGCCTCGAAGCGAACGAAGGGAAAGTACGCGTTCCGCTACGTGTTCCCGACGCCTGGGCACTACGTGCTGCGCGTGTTCCCGCCCGAGGTCTCGACCGTGTTTCTGATCGACGTCGACGTCGAGAACTAGCGGGCTACTCCTCGGTCTTGCCCGCCGCCTCGTCTTCGGAGAAGTTCACCTTGCCGTTGAACTTCTCGCCCTCGCCGAGGATCTTGAACCGACCAGCGGCGAGCACCTTACCCTTGCTCTCCATCGTGATCATGATCTCCTTGTTGACGCCGATCGTCTTCTTCTCGAGGGTCATGTTGGAGATCAGCGCGGTCTGGCCGCGCGAGTCGGTGTACTGCTCGATGGTGGCCAGGAGCTGCTGCGCACCGCGTCCCACCTCGTACAGCTTGACGATGTACTCGACGTCGTTGAGGGGCGTCTTCAAGAACCCGGCGAACTGGATCTTCCAGCCCTTCTTGTCCTTGTCCTCGTAGAAGTTGGTCTTCGACTGCTTCCGGATCTGTGCGTTGAACGCGCCCAGGCTCTTGGCCGAGGCCGGGAAGCGCTTGTCGCTCAGCATGATCTTGCCGGCGAAGGCGGCGTTCGGCTTGTCGGCGGCAGCGGGGCCCGCGACGAGCACGAGGATCCCGAGGACGAGAGTAGACACCAGGTGCGAGGCGCGCATCGCCCACGATGCTACCCGACGCGGGGGACTGAATCGAGCCCTACTGCAAGAGGGCGCGGATCGCGTCGAGACCGGCACGATCCGGCGCGTCGCGCCCGTCGATCCGTGCGGCGATCTCCACCGCGCGTCGCGCAAGCGCCCGATAGATCTCGACAAGCTCGGGCTTCCCGCGTAGCGCCTCGAGGTGGCGGGCCACGGTCGCCGCATCGCCACGGCGCACAGGGCCGGTCAGGCCACCGGTGGTGCCATGTGCGGAGACGTTCTTGAGCGCACCTTCGGCGAGCGGCACCAGGGCGCGCGCCGCATCGTCCGGAGCCACGCCAGTCGACGCGAGCACGGCCGCCGCGGCATCGATCGCCGCGACCACGTAGTTCGACGCGAGGGCTGCGGCTGCGTGATACGCCGCCATCTGCGTGCCATCGAGGGCGAGCACGAGGCCGCCGATCGCCTCGACCAGGCGGCCCGCCATGGTGCGGCCGACCTCGTCGCCCTCGACACCGAACACGGTGCCCTTCAGCGCGCGCATCGCGAGCTTGCCATCGGCGATCGCCGACAGCGGGTGCATCGTCCCGATCCCCGCGACGGCGCCCTGCACGTTGCCGAGCAGCTCGTGTGCCGACGTGGCGCCGGCGCAGTGCAGCATGACGTGGCGCTTGTTGACGAGGCCGGTCCCGACCAGCATCTGCGCGACCTCACCGATCACCTGATCGCGCACGGCCAGGATCACGACGTTGCACTCGAGCAGGATGTCCGGCGGCGCGGAGGAGAACGCCGCGACACCCGCGATCGATCCTGCTGCGCGAGCGGCCGCGGGCTTGCGTGCCCACAGCCCGAGGACCGGCACGCCGCCGAGGCGGAGCGCGCCGGCGAGCGCGGTCGCGACGGGACCTGCGCCGACGACGAACGTGGTGGGATTGGGACTGCGGATGCTCATCGCGACCTGTAGAGCTTTCGGCTGTCGATATACTCCAACACCGACGCCGGCAACAGGGACGGGAGCAGGCGGCCTTCGGCTCCCTCGCGATCCGCGAGCGCAGCGCGGACCTGCGTCGACGAAATCTCGGGCATCGCGACGCCGGTCGCCGTGCTCCCGTCGGGGAGCGCGTGCCCGGGGCGCCCGACCACGATCAGCGGCGCAGCAGCGACTACCGCATCCCAGCGGTACCACTTCGCGGCGTCGCCGAGGATATCGGTGCCGACCAGCAAGCGGGGCTCGAGGCC
>JAYVRN010000715.1:0-3671 GCA_043776275.1 Myxococcales bacterium
CGCGCGCTGCCGCGACCGCGTGGGCGGATCGATCGCGGTGCGCGATGGAGCTGGGTAGCGGGCTGGGATCTGGTCGGTGACCGCGCCGTGCTGGTCCCGGAGCAGGCCGTCACCCTCGACACCACGTTCTCCACGCCGCCGGTGTTCGACATCTCCTCCAACGGCCTGGCGTCGGGCAACGTCCTCGTCGAGGCGGTCGTCCACGGGTTGTGCGAGGTGATCGAGCGCGATGCGGAGGCGGCGTGGCGGCGCGCCGGTGGTGATCGCCGGCTCGTGCTCGACACGATCACCGATCCGGTGTGCCGGGGTCTGATCGATCGGATCACGGAGGCGGGCGCGCGCGTGTTCGTGTGGGACCTCGGCGGCGTGATCCCCGTGATCGGCTGCGCGATCATGGAGGATCCACGCGAACCGGCGTGGCGGGCGCTCGGCTTCTATCAAGGGTTCGGGGCGCACCTGGTCCCCGAGGTAGCGATCGCGCGCGCGATCACGGAGGCGGCCCAGACGCGCCTGACGTACATCGCGGGCGGGCGTGATGATTTCTTCGCGTTCGACTATGCGCGCGCGACGGATCCCGAGCTGCTCGCGGACCTCTGGGATCGCCTCGCCGCGCCCTGCGATGAGCCCGCGACCTTCGACGAGCTCCCTCGATGTACGACGCGCGGCCTCGGCGAGGATCTCGAGCGGCTGGTCGAGCTCGTGCTCGGGCAGGGCGCGCGCCAGGTGATCGTCGTCGAGCTCACCCACCCTGAGATTGCGGTCCCGGTCGCCAAGGTGATCGTCCCCGGCCTCGCGACCGACGTCGAGGCGATGGGATGACCACGCTGGTGTACCTCGGGCCGACGCTGTCGGCGGTGGAGGCCGTGCGGCTCCTGCCGGGCGCGGAGGTCCATCCACCGGTCTCGGTGGGCGACGTGTTCGGGCTGCTGCGCCGCCGCGATGTGACGCGCATCGCGATCGTCGACGGATACTTCGAGCGGATGGCCGCGGTCTGGCACAAGGAGCTGCTGCTCGCGCTCGAGCGCGGCATCGAGGTGTGGGGCGCGGCGAGCATGGGGGCGCTGCGCGCGGCGGAGCTGGCGCCGTTCGGGATGCGCGGGGTTGGAGCGATCTATCGCGCCTATGCCCGTGGGCTCTACACTGCGGACGACGAGGTGGCGATCGCGCACCTGCCCGCGGAGGCCGGCTATCGCGCGGTGTCCGATGCCCTGGTCAACCTCCGGGATGGGATCGCGCGCGCGCCGATGTTGACCGCCTCGATCCGCGCCCGGCTCGTGGAGCTGGCGCGTGCCCGGTTCTATCGCGAGCGCAGCTGGGCGCAGCTGATCGCCGATGCGCGGAGCGCGGGCCTGCCACGGCGTCCGCTCGATGCGCTCGCGGTGTGGCCCAAGCCCGACCGCAAGGCGGCCGACGCGCGCCAGCTGCTCCGCTCGCTCGCGCGATCCGGACCGAGCACACCACCTCCGATCTCCGTACCCAGGACCTGGGCGCTGCGGCAGCTCGGACCGGTTCCCCGCGCCCGGCGCCGAGGGTGATGCGAGTATCACGCGAGGACAAACCGAGGATGCCGCGCGGATGATACGGTTGTGGGGATGCGCGGCGCGGCATTTCTGATCGGCCTGGTCGGCTGCGGCTTCCACGTGAGTGCCGCCGGGGATGCCGGACCGCCGAGCGACGGTGATGGCAACACGGGGGGCGAGGGGGGCGGACCGGAGGCCGGCACGTTCTGCTATGGCACCACGCAGTTCGCGACCATCTGCGTGAACACCCCGCCGACGGTGGATCGCACACTCTCGAACACGCCGATCACGACGTCGGCAGGGAGCCCGCAGTGCGCGCAGCTGTCCTCGGGCAGCTCCGATGTCTGTGCGATCGTCGCGACGGCGATCACGCTCCCGTTCGGCGTCACCGTGACCGCCACCAGCGCACGCCCGCTCGTCCTCGTGGCCACCACGGGGACGATCACGATCGCCGGCGTGCTCGATGTCGCTGCCAAGAAGGCTGGGCCGGCCGGCCCGGGCGGAGACGTCGGCTGCAACGTCGGCATCAACCCCACCGGCGTGGCCAACGGCGGTGGGCAGGGCGGCAGCTTCGGGTCCGACGGCGGCGATGGCGGCGATAGCAACAACGCGAGCGATCACGGCATCCACGGTGCGATCGTCGATCCGGTCACGCTGCGTGGCGGATGCGCCGGTGCCGATGGCGGAGGCACGCCGGCTTCGCGAGGTCATGGCGGTGGCGCCGTGCTCCTGGTCGCGGGCACCGCGATCAGCCTTCCGTTGACGGGTGCGATCAACGCCTCGGGGGCCGCCGGTCGGGGGGCGCCGGCGGGCAAGAAGAGCGGCGGCGGTGCGGGCTCGGGCGGCCTGATCGTCCTCGATTCACCGATGATCTCGAACCTCGGCGCGATCTACGCGCACGGCGGTGGTGGTGGTGGCGGCAGCGGCAACGGGATGGGGTTCGACGGCTTCGATCCGGGCCCCAACGGCGGCGCCCTCGGTGGCCTCCGTGGGAGCAGCGCCGGCGACGGTGGTGCGGGCTCGATCGGCGGCACCGCCGGCAGCACGGGTGGGGATGGCTCCAACAGCACCGACGGCGGTGGCGGTGGTGGTGGCGGCGCGGGCATCATCTCCGTGCACCAGTTCTCGGGGGTCCTGGGCGGCCTCGTCAGTCCGCCGGCCCGGTAGGGACCGCTGGCGAGCAAACGCTGATATTCTCGTCGCTTCGATGGAAGTCGGCCTCGAAGCGCCCGTGTATGGCGCCGGCCGGTTCGAGGTTCGGGGAACCCTCGGTGCCGGAGGCGCTGGCGTGGTCTACCGCGCCTTCGATCGGCAGCTCCAACGCGAGGTCGCGCTCAAGCTTCTGCGTCAGGCGAGTGGCCGCGACCTGTATCGGTTCAAGCGTGAGTTCCGCGCGCTCGCCGACATCGTGCACCCCAACCTGGTCGCGCTCCACGAGCTCCACGCGTCGGGGGGCGACTGGTACTTCACGATGGAGCTGGTCGAGGGCGTCTCGTTCATCGATTGGGTGCGCCCGCCGCGGACGACCACCGGGCCGACGCGTACGCGGCAGGACATCCTGGCATCACCGTTCAACGAGGCACGGCTGCGCGGCTCGCTGGTGCAGCTCGTCGATGCGCTGGTCGCGCTGCACCGGGCCGGCAAGCTCCATCGCGATCTCAAGCCATCCAATGTACTGGTCACCGGGCAGGGGAGGCTCGCGCTCCTCGATTTCGGGCTGGTGGCGGGCATGGCCGAAGGAGATCCGGAGAAGCTCGCGGTCGGCACCCCGGTGTACATGTCGCCGGAGCAGGCGGCCGATCAACCGCTGGGCGAGGCGAGCGACTGGTACTCCGTCGGCTGCATGCTCTACGAGGCGGTGACCGGACGGCGCCCGTTCGAGGGCGACTCGGAGCAGGTGATGACCCGCAAGCAGACCGAGATCCCGCCGACCCCGGGCGCGCTGGCCACCGGAGTCCCGGCGGATCTCGCGCGGCTGTGCATGTCGATGCTGCAGCCCGCATCGACCTTGCGCCCCACGGGGATGGCGATCCTGACGCAGCTCGGTAGCGGGCCGTCGCCGACGACGCGCCGGATGTCCCGCAGCGCCCCCGCGATCAACTTCGTCGGGAGATCCGGCGAGACCGAGGAGCTGCGCCGCGCGCTCGCGGA
>JAYVRN010000716.1:0-12866 GCA_043776275.1 Myxococcales bacterium
GCGCGGCTCAGCGTCCCCCGGCCGGTCTCGCCCGTCGAGCTGCGGGCGCGTGCGTTCCGCGGCCTCCGCGCGTTGCTCGCTTCGCTGGCCGCGGCGCAGACGATCGTGATCGTGCTCGATGACCTGCAGTGGGCCGACACCGATTCGATCGCGCTGCTCCGCGAGATCCTCCACCCGCCGAATGCACCGAGGATCCTCGTCGTGATCACGCGGCGCGAGGTGGGACTCCGGCCGGAGCTGCCCGGCCACGTGCGTGCGATCCCGCTCGGCCGGCTGTCGGCGGACGAGGGTCGCGAGCTGATCTCGTTGCTCGCTCCGGGACGGGAGCCGGAGGCCGATGCCCTGGTCTGCGAGGCCGGTGGGCATCCGATGTTCATGCACGAGCTGGTGCGCCACCACGGGGCGCCGCTGACGTCGATGTCGCGGTTCGACGATGCACTGTGGGCGCGGATCCTCCGCATGGACCACCGCGCGCGGCGTGTGCTCGAGCTGATCGCCGTCGCCGGTGCTCCCTTGCCGCAGGGCGTGATCGGCCAGGCGCTCGACTTCGAACCGCCGCGCCTGACCAAGCTCCTCGGCATGCTGCGCGCGACCTGGCTCGTTCGCACCGGAGGCACGCGCAGCAACGATCCGGTGGAGCCGTATCACGATCGGGTCCGCGAGGCCGTGGTGGCGCGCGTGCCCGCGCCACGTCGTCGCCGCTATCACGAGCGCCTCGCCACCGTCCTCCTCGCGAGCCCGATCGCCGACAAGGATCCGCTGACGATCGTCCGCCACCTCGAGGCCGCAGGGCACGTGGAGCACGCGGGCGAGCTCGCGATCCAGGCGGCCCGGCGCGCCGAGGAGGCGCTCGCGTTCGAGCTCGCCGCCGCGTTGTGGGAGGTGGCGCTTCGCCTCGGTACGGCTGATCAGGATGCGCGCCGCGATCTGCTGCTGCGCCGCGCTCAGGCCCTCAGCTATGCCGGGCGCGGTCCCGAATCCGCGGCCGTGTTCCTCGCGGCGGCCGAGGGTGCCACCGCCGAGACCGGCTTCCAGTGCCGGCGTCACGCCGCACACGAGCTGCTCGTCAGCGGTCATATCCACGACGGGCTCGCGCTCCTGCGTTCAGTGCTCGCCGAGATCGGAGAGCACCTCCCGGCCACCACGGGGGCCGCGAAGCGTCAGCTGGTGTGGCGGTGGCTGCGGATCGCCGTGCGTGGCACCCAGTTCCGCACGCGCACAGCACCTGATGCCCGGACCAGCGTCGACGAGCTTCGCCTCGACATGATGCGCAGCGCCTCGCTCGGCCTCTCGATGGTGGATGTCCTGCCGGGCGCGGCGTTCCAGGCGCGCGCTGTGCTCGTCGCCCTCCGGATCGGCGATCCGCGTCGCATCGCCTATGCACTGTGCTTCCACGCGATGTACCTCGCCGCGAGCGGCACGCGGGTCCCGCAGGCGCGCAAGCTCGTGGCCCAGGCCCGCGCGATCGCACAGGAGCTCGAGCACCCCCTGCTGCTCGGCTGGACGCGCGCGGGTGAAGGCATCACCGAGTTCTTCGCCGGCCGCCACGCGCGGGCGTTCGAGATCCTCGAAGACGCCGAGACGCACCTGAGCGAGCGCTCCGTCGGCACCTCGGCCGAGCTCAACCACATCCGCAACTTCATCCTGTTCGCCCTGCGCCGCATGGGCGCCTACGACAAGCTCCGCGATCGGCAGACCGAGTACGTCCGCGATGCCATGCGCCGCGGCGATCGCTATGCCGCCACCTCGTTCGTGTGGTCGTCGAATGTGGTGTGGCTCGCGGCCGATGATGTGTCGCGCGCCCGCGCCGATCTCGCGTCGGTGGTGTGGTCCAGTCCCGAGGACGGTCTCCACCTCCAGCACTGGTTCGAGGTCCGCGCGCAGGCCGAGCTCGCGATGTACGAGGACGATCGCACCCAGATCGACGCCCTCGTGCCCGCGCTGCGCGCGTTCGTGGGACCGGCCTTCGCACACGTCCAGGCGGTCGCCACCGAGACGCGCTATCAGCTCGCGCGCGTGGCGATCCGTAACGGTGACGCCACCCTCGCCCGCCGCGAGATCGCCCCACTCGACAAGATCCGCGTGCCGTACATTCGCGCGTTCGTGCGCCTCGTACACGCAGGTGCGGATGCCACGGAGGGCAAGGTCGATTCCGCGCGCGAATGGCTCGCCGGCGCGATCGCCGATGCCGAGAGCTGCCAGATGACCACGCTCGCCGCGCTCGCGCGTCGCCGGTTCGCCGAGCTCGGCAGCGATGTCCAGGCGATCGCCGACGCCGACGTCGCCCTCGCCGCACGCGGCATCGTGGACCCGCACCGGTTCGCGCGGATGTTCGCGACCTGGCCGGGCTAGCGCGGTCGCTCGTCGACGAGGCCGGCCGGCAGCGGGGAGCGCGCCAGCACCACGAGCGAGATCGTTGCGAAGGCGAGCGCATTGAGCACGCCGTGGGACACCAGCATCGATCCCAGCGGATCGAAGCCGAGGATCGAGAACGAGGTGCCGTGATCCCGCAGCGCGAACGCGCCGGCGAGCGGCATCGAGAGCAACAGGATCGCCCCCGCGATCCGCAATGCCCGCCCCGGCGTGGTCACGAGGAGCACGCCGGCGCCAAACCCCGAGGCGGCCATGCCGACCGCGGCCGTGACCTCGAGCCAGGCCGGGCCATAGATCCCTGCGGCCGTCAGGGGCACCGAGAGCACGCACGCGAGCGCGATCGCCGCCGCCGCCCGCCCCCGCGCATGGGTGACGCGGCCGAGCACGATCAGCAGATAGATGCCCGCCACGTGGAAGTGCGCCGCCGTCAGCAGCACCCAGAACGGCGCATACCCGAGGAGCGCATAGCCCGCGCGCGCACACACGAGCCAGAATGCCGCCGCGGGGACGAACACGAGGCCCACGCCGAGAGCGAGCCGGCTCGCAGATCGGGGACCCGCCATCAGTCGCCCTGCGCCGATCATCCCGGCCATCACCGCCACGGCTGCATAAGGCACCACGGTGAGCGTGGCCACGAGGCCCGCGTCTTCGACGAGCAAGAGCCCGAGCCCCGCGACCGCACCGGCGGGCCACGCCGCGATCCGGAGCCAGCGAGGCACGGCCGCGGCGGTCAGCGCGAGTGGCGTCAGCACCGAGGTCATCACGGCGACCAGCAGCGCCGGAAGCGTGGTGAGGATCCATGCGTTCGCAGCGGCGACTTCGTGCGAACGCATGGCGCGATGCTACGCGAACCGGCGCCCCCGAACCTGCGCAGGATCGCGTACGCTCGATCGATGACGACCTGGCAGCCGCTGCTCGATCGGTTGACGCAGCTCAAGGACAGCTGGCCGGCTCCGCCGTGGACCTGGGATGCACGGTTCCTGACGGTCGCGAGCTCGTTCACCGCGGAGCTCGAGCCGGCCGTGCGGGCCAGCGCCGTCCTCGCGTTCCCACGCGGCTGGACCACGAAGTCTCTCGACACCGCGCCGCCCGAGTTTCGCGCGCTGGCCGAGCGCACCGGTGGGCTCCGCGCGGGGCAGCGGCTCCTCGGCGGTGATCCGGTCGCGTGCCCGGGATTGTTCGGGCTGTGGTGGCCATGGGGCGGTAACGCCAAGGTCACGCTGCGGATCGGCATCCTCGATGTCGCGGCCGAGGCCGAGCCGCTGCCGCTGGTCCGTGCGCTGTTCGGTGTCTAGCGCTCGAGCGCGAGCATCCGCATCGCTGCTCGTGCTCGCGAGCTGTGGGCGGATCGGCTTCGATGCAACCGTGGACGCCGGCTCGTCGATCTCCGATGCGTGCACCCTCGGGCCGTTCGGCGCCCCGCAGCGGCTCGCAAACGTCAACTCGCCGGGAACCGATTGGGGGCCGTGGCTCTCGGAGGACCGGCTCGAGCTGTTGTTCGGCTCCGATCGCTCCGGGACCAATGGCATCTACGCCGCCACGCGCACCTCGCCGACCGCTGCGTTCGGTGCCGCGGTCCTGCGCCCCGATCTTCCAACGAAGTGTGATGACCCCTTCCAGTCGGACGATGGGCTGTCGCTGTGGTGCGAAGCCCCGGCCGTGTCGCTGGACACGGATCTCTATGTGATGACGCGCCTGAACCGCGCTGCTGCGTTCGGACCTCCGCAGCGGGTGGATGACCTGTCGAGCGTCGCCAATGACGATTCGTTCGAGCTCTCGGGGAACGGGCTGCATGCGATGTTCGCATCGAGCCGCACCGGAACGCTTGGTTCGCTCGATCTGTTCGAGGCTCAGCGGGGGAACACCACCTCGGCCTGGGGCGTGCCGGTTCGCCTCGCCACGCTGGCCACGGCGGGTCTCGAATGCTGTGCGAGCGCGACCGACGACGCGAGCACGCTCCTGTTCACGTCGGGGGTGTCTCCAGCGTTGAAGGTCTACCAGACGATGCGGATCGGCAACGTGTTCCAGCCACCCGAGCTGTTCATGCCGACGGCGCAGGGGAGTGACGGGGCCGAGGCCGACGCGTACATCACCCGTGACGGCAAGACCATCGTGTTCTCGTCGACCCGGAGCGGCGGCCTCGGGGAGTACGACCTCTACGTCCTCGAACGAAGCTGTCTGTAGCCGCGGCGGTCCGCTCAGCGATACAGGCCGTTGTGCGAGCCGTGGTTGAACGGCTGGTACTGGATCGGCCACGGCACCGCGTGGAGCGGCCCACTCCCCGAACGCACGGTGAGGGCCGCCGGCGCGACGCTGCGGTACCGCGATTCCACCGGCAGATCGGCGTTGTCATGGCCGCCCGCGGAGAACAGCGTGTGCAACCGGTGATGACCGAGGTCGAACACCGTGGTGAAGCCGGTGTCCACTTGCTCGTGCCCGCGGATCATCGTGTGACACCCGACGCGGTCCATGAACGCGGCGAACTGATCGCGGCCGAAATTGAACCGCGGGCTCGCGCGCTGGAGCTCGAGCGGCACGTGATCGGTCTCCACCGGATCGCCCCACATCATCTCGAACCGCAGGACGCCATCGCCCAGGCTCGAGAGATCGCGATAGCGCTCGGCGAGCGTGTCATCGCGAGGGATCCCGCCGTGCACGAACAGCGTCCGATCGAACAGCAGCGAGGTCGGCATGTGCTCGAACAGATGGCGATACGCCTCGAGGATGTCGATCGGGGCGAGCTCCGTGAGGGCCGGCACCGCCTCCGCAGGGTTGACCGCGCTGACGATGGTCTCGCCGTGGCGCACGAGGAACTCGTGGTTGCCGCGCAGGAGGATCACGTGGTCCGGCAGCGTGACGAGGAGCTGGAGCGCCGCGCGGAGCACGCCCTCGAAGCTGAACCGACCGCGATCGATGTAGTCACCGAGCAGCACGAGCTTGACGTCAGGGTGATTCGCCGGGTCCCGTTGGAACCGATGGACGCGCTCGATGAAGTCCGATTGCAGGAGCGCGGCCTTGAGGCACGCGTAGCAGCCGTGAAGATCGCCGAGAACGACGAGCTCGGTGGGCCGATCCGGCCGCTGGACGTGAACATGCCCGTCGAGGAGGCGGGTCCCCACAGCGAGCTGCCCCACATCGGTGACACCCGTGAGCTTGCCGTTGCCCCGTGCGCGCGCGCGCTCCCAGACGCCGATCGCCAGGAACACCAGGTTGTAGTCGCTCCCGAGCTGTGCGTGCAGCGCCGCAGGATCGGCGGCGTAGCGCTGCTCGAGCACATCGAGGTACGGGTGCGAGGCGGCGCCGAGCGCGAGTGGCTGCAGCGGATCGATGCGCAGCATGTCCTCGGGCGGCGTGCGCACCGGCGCCGGGAGCGTGGGCACGGCGTGGAAGTACTTCAGGAGCTCGTCGTGGAGCTCGCGCTCCTCGGGGCTCACCGTGCCGTCGGTGTGCATCACCACGTTCAGGAGCTCGAGCGCCACCTTCTGATCGGCCGGTGAGAACGCCCGGAACAGCGCCACCGCGCGGACCTTGAGGCGGGTCTGCATGTAGTGATCGTCGCCGGCCGAGACCACCTCCGCGGCGATCGCCGAGATCTCGGTATCGAGGCGCGCATAGATCTCGTCGATCATCTCCTTCGGCTGCCCCACGTGCTCGACGAGCCGGGCGAGGTACTGCCGGATGAACGCCTTCTCGTCCTCGTGCAGCAGGCCGTCGATGTACCCGATCGTCAGGAGCAGATCGATCACGGCCGCGACGTGCGCGGCGGCATCGGCAACAGGTGGTGAGGTGGTCTCCACGGCGGAACCAAGCCTCCCACACCTCGTGGGGCTGACGTAAGCTCGCGGCATGGCCGAAGCCGCCGCTGTCACCAACGCACGCATCTCCGAGCTGTTCTCCCGTCAACGGGCGAACCGCGCGGCGGTCAAGCGATCGACCGCCTCCCAGCGCGTCGCGAAGCTCGAGCGGCTGCGCGATGCGATCCTGCAGCGCGAACCGCAGATCTGCGCCGCCCTGCATGCGGACTTCCGCAAGGCCGCGACCGAGGTCGAGATCTCGGAGATCGTGCCGTGCCTCGTCGAGCTGCGCGATGCGATCAAGCACGTGCACAAGTGGATGCGGCCCGCGCGCGTGGCCACGCCGATGACCCTCGCCGGCACGCACAGCGCCATCCACTACGAGCCGCGCGGCGTGGTGCTGATCATCGGGCCGTGGAACTACCCGTTCCAGCTCGTGATCGCTCCGCTCGTCGCCGCGATCGCCGCGGGGAACTGCGTGATCATCAAGCCCTCGGAGCTGACCGCACACACCTCGAAGCTCCTCGTCGAGCTGATCGGAGCGGTGTTCGCCGAGGACGAGGTGGCCGTCGTCGAGGGCGACCACGTCGAGACTCAGCAGCTCCTGGCGCTGCCGTTCGATCACTTCTTCTTCACCGGCAGCACGCGCGTGGGGAGGATCGTCGCCGAGGCCGCGGCCCGTCACCTCGCGTCGTCCACGCTCGAGCTCGGCGGCAAGTCCCCCGCCGTCGTCGATGACTCAGCCGATCTCCCGAGCACCGCCCGGCGGATCGCGTGGGGCAAGTTCGTCAACAGCGGTCAGACCTGCATCGCACCCGACTACGTGCTGGTCTCGGAGGGGCGCGAGCAGGCCCTCGTGGAGGCGCTGCGCGCCGCGATCGCGCAGCTCTACGGTGACTCCGAGGCCGACCGGCGTGGCTCGCCCGATCTGTGCCGCATCATCAACGCACGCAACTTCGATCGTCTGAAGAAGATGCTCGACGACACCGTGAGCCAGGGCGCGCGCGTGGAGCTCGGTGGCAGCACCGATGCCCAGGAGCGCTACATCGCGCCGACCCTCCTCACGAACGTCCGGCCCGATGCGCCGGTGATGGCCGAGGAGATCTTCGGACCGATCCTCCCGATCCTCACTTACAAGTCACTCGACGAGGTGGCGCCGTTCATCACCGCCCGCGACAAGCCCCTCGCGCTCTACGTGTTCGGCGAGGACGAGGCGCGCGTCGATGCGGTGATCGCAGGCACCACGGCCGGCGGCACCTGCGTCAACAACACGTTGCTCCACTTCGCGAACCACAACCTGCCGTTCGGCGGCGTCGGGCCGAGTGGCAGCGGCAACTACCACGGCATGTTCGGCTTCAAGGCGTTCTCTCACGAGCGCGCCGTGCTCCGGCAGGGCCGCGTCGATCTCCTGAACCAGCTCTATCCGCCGTATACACGCAAGGTGAGCACGATGCTCGGCTGGGTGCGCCGGCTGTTCACCTGAGTCAGTGCACCGTCGGTGCGGGCGAGATCCGCACGCCACCCGTGACGGATCCATCGATCCACACCACGCCGACACCACCACCACCCCCACCGCCACCCGAGATCTCGTCGGTCCCGGCACCCGCTGCGAGGGCGAGTGCGGCCCCACGGCCTCCCACGCCACCGCAGCACGGAGCACCACCACCGCCGACCGCGGTGAGTGCATACGTGAGCGTCGTGCCGTCCCCACCCGGGATGCCACCGTTGTTGTCGCCGCCGCCCGCGCCGGCACCGCCGTTGGCCGCGACGATCCCGATGATCGAGATCGCCGGGGCATCGAGGCCGATCATGCCGCCCGAGCCACCGCCGCCTCCGCCCTCCATGAACCCCGCGGCCGCGGCCGTCGCCTTGCCGCCGGCGCCCGACGCGAACACGTTGCCATCGATCGTGAGCGCGTTCTTCGCGATCAGGTAGACCGCCCCGCCCGAAGCGCCGCCGAGCGCGCCGACCGAGTTCGCCGTGGTCCCGCCACCACCCTGACCACCACCGCAACCACCGCGGAGCACCGCCGGAGATGGCTGCGGAGCTCCCGCGTTGCCGCGAACGCCGAGGTGAGGTGTCGGCGGCTGATTGTCGTTGGTGTCGCCGGTTCCTCCGTTGCCGCCGATGGTGCCGAACCCGCCACCGCCGCCACCACCACCACTGTCACCCTCGCCGGTGCCGGGGCGATTCGTCGTGACCTGACAGATCATCGCGTTCGCGCCAGCACCCGTGCGCGTCGACGTGCTCGACACATCGAGCGTGCCGGCGGCCGTGATCGTGATCGTCTCCGTGCCGAGGAGCACGAGCGGCCGCGGGCCTGTGACCACCAGGCCATGGTTCAGGTCGAGCTGCCTGCCGGCGATCACGCACAGCTCGGGCCCCGAAGCCTGCGGTACGAGCTGCGTACAAGCCGCATCGACCCCGGTGTCGAGCTGGGTTCCGAGCGTCACGGGGACCGAAGGTGGCGCGTCCAGGCAGACCCGCACGAGCCCCGTCCCGTAGCAGTCGAGGCCGATGGGCGTATCGATCGAGCCGTCGCCGGTCGAGCCGTCGCCCGTCGGGTCGATCGCCCCGACAGCGGGTACCGAGAAGCCGCAGGCACCGAGCGCAACCAGCAAGATCGCGCTACGTCCCATCGGACCAGCGTACCAAGATCCGCGGGTGACTGCGCAACGTTTGCGGCAGGCGGACGATGCTCGCAACTCCTGCGCGCTGCCAGCGTAGACGGCTCCCGGAGAGCGGGAACGCAACGTGCAGTCCACAATTGCATGTCCCCGCCGGTCCTCGTCAAACACATCATGTCGAGTCCCGTGATCGGTCTGTTCGCGGAGCAGACCTTGCCCCTGGCGGAGGACATCATGAACCTCAAGCACCTGCGGCATATCCCGGTGCTCGACGATGATCGGCGGCTGGTTGGCCTCGTCAGCCACCGGGACTTGCTCAAGGCGAAGATCAGCACGCTGACCGGCCTCACGGCGAGCCAGCAGCGCGCGCGCCAGGAGGACGTCCGGATCAGCGCGCTGATGACGCGCGACGTCTGGACCGTGCAGCCGGAGACCCTCGCATCGGTCGCCGGCCGTACGCTGCTCGATCACAAGTTCGGCTGCCTCCCGGTCGTCGGCGAGGACGGTGTGGTGGTCGGCATCATCACGGAGCGCGACTTCCTGAAGTTCGCGATCAAGGCCGTCGAGCAGTTCGACTGAGATCAGGCGAACCAGCGCTGATACGACCAGAACGCGGCGATCACGGCGGCCACCGAGGAGCCGCCCCACAGCAGCGCCTGGTACGCGAGCGTCCTCCGGATCACGTACAGGAGGGGCAGCAGCGCGATCACGATCGCGGCCTGACCGAGCTCCACGCCGAGGTTGAAGCCGAGCAGCGCGCCGATCAGCTCGTGCGAAGGCAGCCCGAGATCGATCAGCACGCTCGAGAAGCCGAACCCGTGCAGGAGGCCGAGCGCGAACGCCACCGCCCAACGCGCATCGACCACGCGCACGAGGTTGTTCGCCGCCGCGGCGACCACCGACAGCGCGATCGCCGTCTCGACGATCCGCGAGGGCATCTGCAGGAGCCCCACGGCCGAGATCACGAGCGTGATCGAGTGCGCGAGGGTGAACGCGGTGACGATCTCGAACACCTCCCGGCTGACAGCGCGCAGCGAGGTCGCCGCCTGCCAGCGAGCGCCCGGCCGCTGGAACACCGCGGGGAGGATCAAGCAGAGGAGGAACAGGCAGTGATCGAGGCCCATCCAGATGTGCCAGACACCCTCCTTCACGAACGAGCCGAACGAGGTCTCACCGTCGAGCGCCGCGCGCACCGGGTCACCGTTACGCACGATCAGCGTCTGACCCTCGAGATGGACCAGGCCGCGATGCTGCGCATCCACATCGAACAGCAGGCGATACGTGATCGCGAGGACCTGCGGATGATGCGGGCAGCTGCCGGTCAGCGGGATCGCCCAGTACGCACCATCTGACAGCTCGGCCACGCCGGGCGCTTCGAGTGCGAGCGTGCAGGTCATCCCATCGGCGGCGAACGCGAGGCGCTCCGCGACGTAGGCCTGGATCCGCGGCGCCGCCACCGAGAGCTCGCGCCAGGTGATCTCACCGTCTCCGTCATCGTCGAGAGCGAGCGCGGCGTCGAGATCGCGCACGGCCACATCGATCCGCCCCGCCAGGCTGG
Organism: Myxococcales bacterium; assembly: GCA_043776275.1. Lineage (GTDB taxonomy): Bacteria > Myxococcota_A > Polyangia > Haliangiales > Haliangiaceae > JABFXX01. The sequence continues at coordinate 10,353 of JAYVRN010000716.1, forward strand.
ATCCAGTGACCGCGAGCCGCACATGCGCGTCGCTCGGCTTGTGTGCCCAGGCCGGCAGTGCCGTGCCCACGAGGACCGCGAACATCACGAATGCCTTCATCGCCACTCCTCCAGCTGGCGCAGCCAGCCATCGAGCTCCGCATCGCGCACGCCCGTGGAGCGCGCCCACGCCACCAGGGCCTCTGCCCCCGCGGGCTCCCGCGCCGCGACCGCGGCCTTGGCGAGCAAGCGCGCATCGGCGAGCTCCTTCTGGACGTTCCAGTTGTCTCGCGCCACGCGCAGCGCCCGGGGCGGATCCGCTTCGACCTCGAGCGCGAACCGTGCCTCCTCGCGCAGGTGGATCCGATCCCCGCGCTCGGCGGCGGCGGCGATCCGATCGCGCATCGCCTGAACCAGCCGGACGTCGTCGGGGCCGTGGACCATGTGCTCCGCGATCGCGCGCCGGACCAGGGCGCTGTCGATCTGCTCGTGTCCGGCGAGCAGCGTCGACGCCTCGCCCGGAGCACCCGTGGCAATCAGCACGTCGGCGAGCGCCGCGCGTGCATACGCGTCTTCCGGCTCTCGCGCGACCACCGCCCGCAGGTGCGTCAGCGCCGCATCATTGTCACCGCGCTGGATCGCGAGCTCGGCGAGCGCGGTCTCGGCCCAGCCCCGCACGTCCGCGTGACCGCGCGTGGTCTCGAGGATGTTCGCGAGGTGCTGATACGCGAGATCCGCGTGACCCGCGAGGCCATCGAGGGGTGCGAGGCAGGTGGTGGCGATCAACGCATTCGCGAGCTTCGCAACGGCGGCGCAGCTCGCACGGGCGGTGACATAGTCGCCCGTCACGGTGGCGACCACGGCGCGCGTCAGGTGCGCCTGTGCGTCGTCGGGCCGGAGCACCACGAGGCGATCCAGATCGGCGCGCGCCGCGGGGAAGTCGTGGAGCGACTGCAAGATCGTCGCGCGCAGGAGCAGGACGTCGGGTGGCGCCTCGGTCACGCTCCACCAGCGTGCGAGCGTGGCCTGCGCGCGGCCGAGATAGCGTGGATCGGAGGAGCTGCGTGCGCGCTGGATGTCCGCGCGCGCGAGCTGCACGGCGAGCTCGAGCTGCTCGGGCTCATCGGCAGTGGTCGCGAGCGCGCGTCGCGCCGCCACCTCTTCTGGATCACGCGGCGGCACGTGAGCGATCACCTCGGCGGGATCGCTCGGCATCCGCGAGCGCGCACTCGCATGTGCCCGGTCAGGCGCGGCGAACGCGGCGAGGGTCAACGCGCCCGCGAGTCCCACCGCCCCCAGCGCGAGCACGGTCAGCTTTCTTCGTCCCACGTGGGACCTACGAGTGTGTGGGCCGCACGGATCGTGAGGTCCTTGGATCCGCTCCACGTACGAGGAGGAGATCTCGAAATCGTGTAGGGCGATCGACGTTCGGATGATCCGTTTGCGCAGGTCATCCGTAGGTCGATCACACAGCCTTTGGGAGGGCAAGATGGCGAAACGTTTGCTGGTGGCACTGAGTGCGGCCCCTGTCGCACTACTCGGTTGCCACTCTTCTGATCCAGATGAGGGTCTGGCTAGTACTCCACCGAGCACGGTGACGCAGGTCGCGACAGGGGGCTTCACGGCCCCCGGCGACGCGGTCTCCAGCCCGGATGGGAAGACGTTCTACTTCACCGCGATCGATGACGAGAAGGAACCGGCGATCTTCGCGACGTCATCAGAGCCGGGCAGCACCGCCTCGGCGCTCGCTCGCGGCGCACCGCTCGACATGCCGATCGGCCTGGTCATGTCGTGCGATGGCGAGATGCTCTATGTCGCCGATTCGGGCGGGGACGATGGCGCCGTGCTGTCGCTCTCGGCCGGTGGCGGGGCGCTGACCGCGCTCTCGACCACGGGCATCCGGCGCCCCGGCGGCCTCGCGATGGGTCCTGACTGCAAGACCTTGTTCGCGACCGGTCGCACCACCAGCGGCGCACCCGCGCTGTTCGCGATCTCGCTCGAGGGCGGCGAGCCGCGCACCGTGTTCAGCGGCGCGCCACTCGTCTCGCCCACCGGGCTCCACGTCGACAACGACGGGGTCGCATGGGTGATGGACCACCTCGCGGTCGGCGCGAGCGGCGAGGGCGTGCTGTTCGCCATCCCGGCAGACGGCAGCGCCGCGTCCGAGGTGATCAGTGATCTCCGCATGGGCACGCCTGGCGGCGTGTCGTTGACGGCAGGCGGCGGCACCGCCGTGATGCCCACGCGCGACGCCGATGGCCACGCCCAGCTCACCTCCGTCGATATCTCGTCGGGCGAGATGCAACAGCTCGCCACCCCCAACATCACCGATCCCGCTGGACTCCGAACCGCTCGCAAGGCGGCCGTGTTCGCGGTGGTCGATTCCGAAGGTGGCGCGATCTATCGCGCCGAATAACAGGAGCCAGCATCCATGAAGAAACTCGCTGCAACCATCACCGGTCTCGCCCTCGCGGCGGGCGGTCTCACCCTCGCCCCGGCCGTCCTGGCCTCCAGCCACCGCGAAGCGCCGATGAT